>DZCR01000157.1 GCA_022736495.1 Desulfobacca acetoxidans | reverse complement strand
GTTTCTGGTTAATGGTTGAATTGCTGAAATAGCTGAAAAACCATATGGCGCAATTCACCACCATGAAAATGAGAAAATGAAGAAAAATCTTTTGCCTGAGGTTAAATTTCATGGGAGGTATTGTATCGTTAATCATCCATCCTCAACAAGCACAATTTATAAATTTATTTTTCTGCCTCTCTCAAAAGGCCATAAGAACCAGAGACGGCGTTACCCGCCTTGTGAACCGGTAGCGCCGTCAATAAAGTGTTAAGAACAGACCTTATTCGCCTTATTTAATTCCATAGAAAAAATAAATCATGGTCAGCTCAACTGTAAGGAAAAGAATCGTCATGATGCCCCCTGCCTTTGCATAATCCACGGTTCTGTATCCCCCCGGCCGCATGACAAGGGCATTGACCTGGTGGGTGGGCAGAACAAAACTGTTGGATGCGGAAAGGCCCACGACAAGGGCCGCCATCCTGGGGTCACTGCCGGCCATGATGGCCATGTTCATGCACAGGGGAACCAGGAGGACCGTGGCCCCGACATTGGAAATCACCAGGGTGAAAAAGGTGGTCATAATGCCGATCACCGTCAGAAGAAGGATGGGGGACGGGGTTCCGATGAAGCCCAGCACGGTCTGGGCGATGAATGCCGCCGTTCCTGATTTTTCAAAGGCAATGCCCAGGGGGATCAGCCCGGCCAGGAGAAAAACCGTCATCCAGTCCACGGCCCCATAGGCCTCGTCAATGGTGAGGACTCCGGTGATGATCATGCCCAGGGCCCCTGACATCAGGGCCACGGACAGGGTGGTATCAAAAAGAATGACCTGTAACAGGGCAACGGCAAACCAGGCAACGGCCAGCACGGCTTTTTTTGGACGAAGGATTTCTCCCTCCAGGGGGGAAGCGAAAATCAGAGCTCGTGGCTGGGGCCGGTTTTTCAGGATATGGAATTTTTCCCAGGGGCCCTGAAGCAGGAGGGTATCCCCCATGCTCAGACGGATATTGGTCAGTCCGCTGTAATATTTTTTATTGTCCTTAAACAGAACCAGGGGGTTTAACCCGAAAAGTTCTTTGAAATCTACTTCATTCAGCGTTTTGCCGATCAACTCGGACCGGGGGGAAACAACGACTTCGGCCATGCCCGCATTGGTATTGGCCAGGGAATCACCAAAGGTTTCAAGGGTATCTTTTATTGTCCAGCCATATTCCCGGGCCAGTTGTTCAATGTTTTCCCTTTTGCCCACCACGGCCACATCATCATTGGGGGAAATGGATTCATAGCTGTGGGGAACGTGGTTGGTGGTCCGGTTGGAAGGAGAACTGATGGCAATGACCGTCACCAGGAATTTGGGCCGGATATTCAGGTCATCCAGGATTCCGGTGACCCCTTTCCCCTCCGGCACATGGAGTTCCACAATATTGTTCACGCCCTGGTATTCCTTGATCAGCATTTCCGAAGCGCCCTTATTGAACTGGCCGGTATTGGCTGGAAGTATCCATTTTCCGAAAACCACAAAATAAATGAGGGCTGAAAGCGTCAGGCAGATCCCGATGGGCGTCTGGGTAAAAAGGCCGAAGGGCTCCAGTTTCTGTCCGCCCACCACCATGAGATCGTTCAGGATAATGGTGGGGCTGGCCCCCACCAGGGTGATGGTGCCGCCGATAATGGCGCAGAATCCCATGGGCATCAATACCCTTGAGGTGGGGATGCCCAGGCGTTTGGATATTCTCTGGGTCACGGGCATGAACAGGGCCGCCGCACCGATATTCTGCATCATGCTGGATATGGTGCCCACGGCTCCGGCAATCAGAAGAATGACCTTGCTCTCACTGTTGCCGGCCAAAGCCATGATGGGTTTGGCCACCTTGTTCATCACCCCGGTTTTATCAAGGCCGGCGCCGATGATAATAACGGCGATAATAGAACAGACCGCATTGCCGGCAAGGCCTGAAAAGGCCTCCTTAGGGGTGACAAGACCCAATATGGGCAGCAGGACCATCATCATGATCCCCACCACATCCACCCTGACCCATTCAAAAATAAACAAAAAAATTACAAAAACAAGGACGATCATGGTCATCATCATTTCAGGCGTCATTTACAATATTCTCCATTCAATAGTCGTCATCGGATGTTCTCCTTTACCGGTGCAGGGTGACAAGACCGCGCCCCTATTTTTTATTCTCATTCCGGAAAAAATAACACAGCACACTCACAGCAAGAATCAACACAATTCCTAAAATAAACCGGGTCGTCATCACTCCTCCTTAATTCATGGAATAGACACAGAGACGCTGGGCTATCCGTTTTTCATTGCCAACCACACCCCTTGCCCTGGCCGGTTCCCGGTTTTCAGAAATTATAAATTCGATTTCACCGCATTCCTTTGCAACGGCGGCAACGGCGTGATCCAGATCTGAAAAATGAACGGTGTGGGCGAATTTAAGGCCCTGGTCAAGGGCTTTGGTGCGGAAGGCTTCAACATTCCGGGCCGATGTTTCTTTAAAATCGGCAAACAATTTATCATGGGTGGTTGAAAAGAACTCGGTGAGATCATGGGTGATATTGGCGGCATTGACTGCGATGATGCCGTAATTCATCCGGCCGGCCATCTCCAGGGCATAGGACATCATATCATCGGAAAACCGGCTCTCATGGGTGGCGACCACCACGTTACGGCCATTGTTTTCTGCGCATGCCAGGGTGCTCTGGTTGTGATCCTGGATACCGGCCTCTGAAAAGGTGATGGCTTCCTGATAATCATCCACTTTTTTATTAAAGATCTGTAATTTTGTTTTCAATGTATTAAAAAATGCCATGGTTATTCCCCTTTAAACAGTTAATAATTGCTCTTCCTGTTTCATATTGAGCAAATTGCATACCAGGGGCCGGTGATTTATGAAAAGGCTTGTCGTCAGGCTTGATACACCAAAAGACAGGCCGGCGGACGGCTATCAGGTTTGTTTCACAATGCAACCCTGATCCCGGTCTTGACAAATTCCTCTTTAACAAAGGGGGGTTAGGCCATATTTCACTTGACAATGCCTTGTTACGATTTGCAACGAATTTCATTTTTTTTGTTTTAATTCCAATGGATTATCCTTTATTGAAATTTGAAATCCAGGGGTTTTCCCTTGACTTCCGGCAAGACCGGGAGTAGATAACCGGAAACTGGAAAAAGAGGCTGGCCGCATGAAACGTTTCTTTAAAAAAGAGTCTGAACAGGACGAGCATACAGGCGAAATTGATGAATTAAGACAGGCGGTTCTGGACATCAAAATGCCTGAATCCGTCGAAACCATTGTTCTCAAGGAAGTGGACCGGCTCTTCAAAATCAGCCCCTCATCCGCGGAATACACCATCGGCATCAATTATATCGATTATCTCATCACCCTTCCCTGGAACCGGTTTACCGACGACAACCTGGATATGGACCGAGCCGAGGCTATTCTTAATAAAGATCATTATGGCCTGGACGAAATCAAGGAAAGAATTCTGGAACACCTGGCGGTGCGACAGATGAAGCTTTCCGTAAAAAATACCATCCTGATTGTGGATGATGAAAAAATGACCCGGATGAACCTGTCCCATGTCCTTTCAAAGGAAGGCTATGAAGTCGAAACGGATTCATGCGGCAGCGATGCTTTGGAAAGACTTTCCGGCAGGCATTTTGACCTTGTCATCACGGATCTGAAAATGGACAAGGTGGACGGCCTGATGCTTCTGGATGTGATCAAAAAAAACAGCCCCGGCACCGAAGTCATTATCATCACCGGGTATGCAACGGTTTTGACCGCAGTGGACGCCATCAAAAGGGGCTCCTTCCATTTTATTGCCAAACCCCTGAAACTGGATGAAATCCGATCCACCGTCAAAAGCGCCCTGACCAAAAAAACCGGGGCCCTCCATTCCAAAAGCCCGGTCATCTGTTTTACCGGACCTCCCGGAATTGGGAAGACCTCCCTTGGGCAATCCATCGCCACATGCCTGGAACGTAAATTTGTCCGGATATCCCTTGCCGGGATGAAGGATGAGGCCGATATTCGCGGCCATCGAAGATCCTATGTCGGGGCGCTTTCAGGCAGAATCATCCAGGGAATCAGACGGGTGGAATCCGGCAACCCGGTCTTCATGCTGGATGAGATCGATAAAATCGGCCAGGATTTCAAAGGGGACCCGGCCTCGGCCCTGCTTGAAGTCCTTGATCCCCAGCAGAATTCACAGTTCATTGATCATTATCTGGATGTTCCCTTTGACCTTTCCAGAGTCATGTTCATTGCCACGGCCAATACCGTCAGCAGGGTCCCCCGCCCACTCCTGGACCGGTTCGAAGTGATTTCCATGTCCGGGTATACGGTGGATGAAAAGGTCAATATCGCATTAAGACATCTGATTCCGCGAGCCATAGAGGATTCCGGCCTGAGCCGGTTTTCCCTTAAATTTACCCAGGAAGCACTTAGAAAGATGATCCGCGAGCATACAAGGGAGGCGGGATTAAGGGAGCTTGAAAGAAAAATTTTTTCCATCTGCAGAAAAATCACCCGGAAACTCGGGAAAAACACCATTGATCCCGAGGCCCTGGATGTCACTGAAAAAAGCGTGGAAGAACTGCTTGGCCCAAGCCAGTATCATTTCGAAATTGCAGGCGCCAAAGACAGGATAGGTTGTTCCACAGGACTTGCCTGGACGGAAACCGGCGGGGAAATCATTTTTGTGGAGGCAACCAAAATGATGGGCACCAACCGGCTGATCCTGACCGGGTCCCTGGGGGACGTCATGAAGGAGTCGGCCCAGGCCGCCTTGAGTTATATCCGGAGCAATACCCAGACCTTTGGTCTTGCGCCGGATTTTTTTCATCAGCAGGATATTCACGTCCATGTCCCGGCCGGAGCCATTCCCAAAGACGGCCCATCGGCAGGTCTTACCATCGCCATTGCCCTTTTATCCCTGCTTAAGGGCAGACCCTGCAGAAGAGATACCGCCATGACCGGTGAACTGACCCTGAGCGGAAGAATCCTTCCTGTGGGAGGGGTTAAGGAAAAACTCCTGGCCGCCAAAATGGCCGGCATCAAGACCGTTATTTTCCCTTTAAAAAACAAAGGGGAGCTTTCAACTCTTCCCCATGATCTTAAAAAGGACATTCAGATCATCACTGCCGGCGAACTGAATGAAATCCTGGACCTGGCTCTGAAAGAAATTTAAAAAAGGACCCGACCCATTCAAAAGACCGCTTTGGTATCAGTCCTCAAAAGTCTTCACGACCACCAGGGGAATTCTTAGTTTCTTTTTTATGGTTTCAATGGTTGTAAAAGAACGGCCGGTTTTGGACCGCGGGTCTGTTGACGGATCAAAAATCGTCAGCACGATATCCTGATGATCGTCAATATAATTGAATAGCTCTTTTTCAGGAGTACCGCTGCTGGCGGACGCTTTATAATATACTCCGCTATCAGGGTTGCCCTTGATCAGTTTTTTTAAGGAGTCCGATACATCGGGCAGAAATTCACCCGCCAGATGGGGGACTCCTTCTTCTGCAAATGCAATCCCTGCAAAGGAATCTTCAAGAAGCTTACCCAGACGTCCCACCTTTTTTTGGGTTGCGGATATGCATTGGGTAAGACTTTCCGTCTTGATAAATTGAAGAATATTCAATTCTGCCTGGATTCTTCTGCAAAGACCCACAGCATATTGAAAAACAGAATCTGTGGGAATATTACCATCAATGGCCAGCAGGACTTGTTTCATTGTTCTTGCCCCTTCACCTTCATAGCTGCATCCGGGGGCTGTTTTCTGCTTGACGGCTCAGATCCTTTCTTGAATTTTTCCGGCTTTTTCTTCCTGTCTCCGGATTCATCACCCGGAGGGCATATTCATGATCGCCCTTTTCTGCAAAAGTAACGGCTACCATAAGATTTTCCAATGTTCTTAACAGTCCGGTTTTCATGTTTTTCTCCTTTTTCGTATCTGTTAAAGGTTCTGAAATATGGAACAGCATATACCGTACCAACTGCTGCAAAAAAAATCTGAATCTCCCTGGATTGTATACCGGCAAAGCCTCACAAGAAATTTGGGACATTGACTTCATCGGAACAAAGTGATGGAATCATGGCCCTTTTGTTTCAATTTGAAATGCAAGGAATCATAAAAGCGTGGATAGCATTTAATTACAATGGGTTATCAGGGTATTGCATGAGAAAAACACGGCATTGAGAATTGCAACAGCCCTCTCCCCGGAAGGGGATAAAGAGGCCTCCCCATGGGGTTTCCATGGGGAGGCGGAAAAGACCAAGGGCTTATTTATGAAAAGGACCGGTTGAAAAGATCTTCAATGGCTTTTTTGCCATGATCGGAAAGGTGCCGGGTGCCTGTTCCGCAAAATGTTTTATGGGTGATTGACGGGATCTCCGGAACCCATTCACTTTGTTTCCACCCGTACCATTCATTAGTTTCCTGATCAAAAACACTGACCGGCCGGTTGAAAAATTTTGCCAGTTCAACTCCCCAGCCTGTTCCGCCCTTAACGGTTCCGTCGGCCTGGATAAAACCCACGGCAAACACCTGATAGCCTTTATTGACCATATGAAAAATGGTCTGAAATACTTTCCGGATCTTATCGGCCTGGGCATACCGCCTTCCCATCCGGACCGAAACAATCTCCATGCTGATATTGCCCTTGTTCAATTCTGCATCGCTGAGCTGGGTGATATTCTTATTTCTGGAAGGGGTATGGCCTTCAAAGGAAAAATTGATTTCTTTGATTCCGAATTTTTCAGCACATTCTCCAAATGCTTCTTCAGCGCCCTTAAGTCCTCCGCTGTATAAACTATAGTCTTGATTTCCCATGGTTTTTCCTCTTTTATTCATGATTTTAATAGCCGGTTGGATATCATGGTGATGATACCATGGATAACAGAATTCTGAATAGAATTATTTTCAGTCGCTTTTAAAAAAACTTTGGTTTAATATCTCTTTCATATGACCTGGAACTTTTGTAAAAATTGAGGTGTGTCCATGAAATTTCAGAAAATGAGCTATTCCATTCCATGGAATTTGTTTTTGATTACCATCGGCAGCATTATTATCGGTATCGGCCTCAAAGCCGTTGTGATCCCCCACGGAATGATCACCGGCGGTTTTTCAGGGGCCGGGATACTGATTTACTACCATACCCATTTCCTTACCCCCGGTATCTGGTATT
>DZCR01000022.1 GCA_022736495.1 Desulfobacca acetoxidans | reverse complement strand
ACCTACTATTTCTGTTCCGAACTCTGCAAGGACCGATTTGCCAAAGAGCCGCATAAATACGCCAAAAAGAAGAAATAATGGGCTGGAGGAGGCGCCTTGGGCGCCGCAGGATTTTTTCTGCTGAAAAACCAAAGGGGTGCGAGGTGCGCACCCCCGCGGCATTTAGGAAGGCGGCTCAAGAACCGCCTTTGATTTTTGCTTGACTCCCATCACCCCGCTGCGGCCACGGCCTCGCCCCGGAGTTTGGCTCGCATCGCCAGGCTCTCCTGGGCAATTTTATCCTGCTTCGGATTCTTGGACAGATAGATGTTCAGCATATGGCCATCGAGACCCGTGAAAATGGGATCGATCACTTCCTCCGGGAGGACCAAGTTCCGGCCTTTGTTCCGGGTCTCCGGGGCCGCCAATTCCAGCACTCCATCCTTGCCCCACAACTGAAAAACCGCCATCAATAGCGCCATAGACCAGGCGTTATCCGAGACCACCACCACTTCCGCGGCCTTTACCGCAGAGTGATCGCCATTGAAGGAGATGGCCAGGCCACCCTCGGCCCGCACCGCCTCGAAGGCCTGCAAGTCAGTGGGGCTGTTGCCCACATAGATGGTATCCGTCATGGTTAGGCCGGTTTTCGCCAGGCTGTCGGTCACGGCCTTGGCCTTCTCAGGCCCGCCCAGGGGATGCACTTCTTGCAGGATAGCGCCGCTCTCCATGGCCGGGAGCCGCTTCCCCAAGATCCGATCCAGCGTGGCCACAGTCTCCTGGACCGGTTCCGGCAGGTCCGCCAGGGAGGTCGCCTCGGCAGGCAGTTCGATCGCGGGAGCGTCGGCGATCTCCCCCGCGAGACGTTGTAATTCTTCGGCCTCGCTTTCGGGGAGCTTATAGCGGTCCAAATCCAGTTCAGTACAAAAGATATGTTTTCGATTTAAGCCCAGCTTCAGGCCCACGGCCCCGGCAAATTGGCGATAGCTGGTGCTGATCGCAAAGATGGGCAACTTCTGGCCGTGAAGGAACTTGTAGGCGCCTTCGGCCCCGGGCATCAGCTTGATGTTTTGCCGGGAGTGAGCCTCGATCTGGGCGTTGGTGAGGCCCTGGGCCTTCAAGAAAGGCAGGATGAGCTTGAGGATGTTCCCGGATTGGCGCCCAGGTTGCTTGGCCACCTCCGTCAGGTAATAGTCATAGTGGCTCACCTGCTGGAAGAACCGGTCTCCCTGGGGCTTGATGAAGTCCCGGCACAGCTCAAAAGCGTGGTCATTGAGGGCCAGAGGACCCTCGCAAGCGGTATTCAACTGGACCTTGCGCATGTTTTCCCCTTATCTGTCAGAGCGTATGCTCAATGATATCATTAAGTTTCTGTCGATGCGGGGTATATCCGCATCTCTTACCGCAGCCAGTCTGCCGCAGTTATTGTTGCAGCAGTTGCACCTGCCGTTCCAAAAAATTCTTATCCGGGTAACTATCCCGCCCGGCCCCGCTGAGGCTTACCGCCGCGGCCCGGTTGCCCAGGCGCACGCACGGGTTGAGATGCAACCCCGCCAGGCGTCCGGCCAGGTAGCCCGCAGCGAAAACATCACCCGCTCCCAGGGTATCCACCAGTTCACCGGCCAGTTCCACCGGAAAATCCAAATGTCGGAGCGGCGTCAGCAACCGGGCGCCCCGGGCCCCCCGCTTGATTACCACCACAGGCGGGGCCCAGAAGGGATGAGCGTTGATATCCCCTCCCAAGAGCCGCCACTCGGTTTCACTTACCAGCAGGGTTTCCAGGTGGTCCAGGATGGTTTCAATGGCCAGCCAGCCACGCCGGGCATAGAATTCTCCCGGGTCCAGAATGAGGCGCAGCGGTTCCTGCACCCGGCTGGCGATAGTCCCCTGGACCGCCAGAGGGCCGTCCCCCGCAAACGCGGTGAGGTACAGGAACTTCGTGTTCCTAAGGGCTTCCCAGGGAATATCCCGCTCTGCTAATGCATCATTGGTATTGGGGGCTACCAGGATGGTGCGTTCCCCTGCCGGGTCCGCCAGGACATAGGCCCGGCCGCTTTCCCCCTGGGTGATCACGTAGGCCAAATCCACCCCGGCCAGGTTGTCTCTAAGAAATTCTCCATCGGCATCGTTCCCCACACGTCCTACCAGGGCCACCGGGATACCCAGACGGGCTAGGGCGTAGGCCGTGTTGGCGGCCATGCCGCCGCCGAAGCGGCCTGCCGTCCGGCCATACCGGGCCAGCAATTCCTTGAGGCGGGGTTCCTCTGCGGGTGATATGGCTTCTTGGCCCCCCCTGGTTAGTCCGGTACCCCAGTCCTTCAGGAAACCCGTCAGATCCGCTACCTGAAATTTCAGGTCCAGGTTAATAGCTCCCAGACAAATTATCTGCGGCAACATGCCTGGGAAGCTACCAGGATTTGCGGCTTCGGTCAAGGCGGCGGCTCAGGGAGGCCGGCCAAGCGGACTCCTGTCGTCTGCCCGGACTTTTCCAGGGAATGACGAAAAAAGCTGCTGGGGTTGCAGATAAAAAAGCGCCATCCCTGGATTTTGTCATTAAAATTATTACATTAAAAAGAAATCAACTTTTGAGGAGCTTATGTACCGTCTCATCAAAATCCGAATCATCCGAGACTTCGACCGCCTGGAAGAACAGGTGCGCCGCGGCCTCGATACCATGCGGGAAGCCCATAAGACCTCAGCGTCTTTCCGGCCGGCGGCAGATTTCTATGAAACCACCCAGGGGTTGGTGCTCCGCCTGGAACTGGCCGGGGTGGCCGCAGAGGATATTTCCCTGTCCTTAACGGCCCACGAATTAGTGCTGCGAGGCTGTCGGCGACCTCCCCGTCCGGAAGGCCTCCGGCGCTTTATTCATCTTGAGATGGGTTTCGGCGCCTTTGAGCGGCGTTTCACGCTGCCCATCTCCGTCAACCCCGATGAGGTGGAAGCGGCTTATATCGATGGCATCCTGGAAGTCCGCTTGCCCCGCAAAGCGCCCCAGAGTCGTCAGATTACGATAAAATCCTCAACCTAAGCACATGGAGATATCATGACCAATCATCACGAGACTGACGAAATCCGGGTGGCCGTTCCCTTTGATGAACAGCCCGGCCCCCGGGTACTCCCCATATTACCGGCAACCGACCTGGTGCTTTTCCCCCGTATCGTCATGCCCCTGGCCCTCTGGGAGGAGCCGGCCCAGAAGCTGGTGAACGAGGTTTTACTCCAGGATAAGATCCTGGGTTTCTTGACCAGCAAGGAGGAAAAGCCCACGGGATTTGATCCGGACAATTTCTACCAGGTCGGCACCGCCGCGGTTATTCTGAAGATGCGCAAAGCGGACGACGACTCCGTTCGTCTGCTCATTCAAGGTCTGTATCGCTTCCGGGTGGAAAGTTGGGTAGGTCAGGAACCTTACCTGGCGGCCCAGATAACCCCCATCCCGGAAGAATACGAACCCACGCTGGAATTGGAGGCCCTGGTTTCCAACGTCAAAGGGCTCTTCCTGAAAATGTTGGAGCTCTCCCCTTACCTGCCCTCGGAACTGGGGGCTCTGGTGCGCGAGTTCAGCGATCCCCGGGTGCTGGCCGATGTTACCGCGGGCAGCCTCAACATCTCCAAGTCCGAGAAACAGGAACTGTTGGAAACTATCGACGTGACCCAGCGCCTGCGGAAGGTGTTGGCCGCCATCAACCGGGAGTTGGAGATTCTGGAACTGGGCAAGAAGATTCAGGGCCAAGTGAAGACCGAGATGGACAAGGCCCAGAAGGACTATTACCTGCGGGAACACATCAAGGTCTTGCAGAAGGAACTGGGGGAAGGGGATGACCGCACCCGGGAAGTGGACGATCTCCAGTTCCGCCTGGAGGAGGCGGAGTTGCCGCCCCACGCCATGAAAGAGGCGGAACGGGAACTGAACCGCCTGAAACGCACCCCGCCCACCTCACCGGATCACCAGGTCATCCGTAATTTCCTGGAGTGGCTCATCGAGTTGCCCTGGACCAAGTCCACCGAGGACAACCTGGACCTGCACCAGGCCCGGGCAATCCTGGACGAGGACCACTACGACCTGGAAAAAGTGAAAAAGCGCATCCTGGAATACCTGGCGGTGCGCAAACTCAAGCCCGACATGAAGGGTCCCATTCTTTGCTTCGTGGGCCCGCCGGGTACGGGAAAAACCTCTTTAGGCCGCTCCATCGCCCGGGCCCTGGGGCGCAAGTTCGTGCGCCTGTCGTTGGGCGGGGTGCGGGATGAAGCCGAGATTCGGGGCCATCGCCGTACTTACGTGGGGGCTCTCCCCGGCCGTATCATCCAGTCCATCCGCAAAGCCGGCTCCAACAACCCGGTCTTCATCCTGGATGAAGTGGACAAGATCGGCGCCGACTTTCGGGGCGACCCCTCGTCGGCCCTTTTAGAGGTGCTGGACCCGGAGCAGAATAACACCTTTTCCGATCATTACCTGGAGGTGGACTTCGATCTGTCCAAAGTCATGTTCATCACTACCGCGAATCTTCTGGACCCCATCCCACCACCTTTGCGGGACCGCATGGAGGTATTGGAACTTACCGGCTACACCGAGGAGGAGAAGCTGGAGATCGCCTTCAGCCACCTCCTGCCACGGCAACTGGAGGCCCACGGTCTGACCGATGAACAGATGGAGCTTACCCGGGAGGCTGTTCGCCGGGTCATCGCCTCTTATACCCGGGAGGCGGGGCTGCGCAATCTGGAACGGGAAATTGCCGCGCTTTGCCGGGGCGTGGCCCGGGAAGTGGCAGAAGGCGGCCGGCAGCACCTCAGGATCAATGACGGCGACGTGGGCCAGTATCTGGGACCGCCGCGCTTTTTCCGGGATGCGGCCCTGGATCACCCCGAACCGGGGGTAGCTACGGGTCTGGCCTGGACCCCCACCGGCGGCGACATCCTCTTCATTGAAGTCCTGCGCATGCCGGGCAAGGGCAACCTGAAGCTCACCGGGCAGTTGGGGGACGTCATGAAGGAATCCGCCAACGCGGCGTTATCTTACATCCGGGCCCGAGCCCCCTTCCTGGGGATTGAGGAAGACTTTTTCGAAAAGTCTGACCTCCATATCCACGTGCCCGCGGGGGCTATCCCCAAGGACGGCCCCTCGGCCGGGGTGGCCATGCTCACCGCGTTGGTGTCGCTCTTATCCGGGCGCGCCGTGAAAAAAGGTCTGGCCATGACCGGAGAAATCACCCTCCGGGGCCATGTGCTCCCGGTGGGGGGCATTAAGAACAAGGTCCTGGCCGCGCACCGGGCCGGCATCCAGGAGATCATCCTCCCGGCCCAAAACCAGGTGGACCTGGAGGAGATCCCCGAGTCGGTGCGGGGGGATCTCACCTTCCACCCGGTGGAGCGCCTGGACGAGGCCCTGGAGTTCGCCTTTCCGGCAGGCAAATGAAGGACAGATGGTTGGGGAAGAGGGCCAGGGGCCAGGGGCCAGGCATTTAGCACCCGCACCTCCCAAGGCCTCTTCCCTTGGTTTTTCTTGCAAGGGGCGCGGCGGGCCGTGCCCTCAATCATATCTTGTGGAATCAAGGTATTTTTCATTATTAGGTGGCCACCTGAAGCGTGATCGGCGGAAAGGGCCGCCGCGTTTTTCCCGCCGGGTTTTGATAACGTTGGCTCATACCATCCGGAGGTTTATCCATGGCTGTTTTTACCTGCGAGAAATGTGGCGAAAAAGTGGAAACCCGCTGCAAACCCAAGAAGTGCCCGTCCTGCAGCGAAGCGGGCAGCATGTGCAAAGAAGAGGCCCCAGCCCCGCTTAAGAAGGGGAAGAAGTAATTCCAGGGGGGTGGGGGGTATACGGCAATATAAGCGAGGAGGCCACCCCCACCCTGACCCTTCCCCGTCAAGGGGGAGGGAAAAAGCCGCGGCGGTTAAGAAATTGAAACCAAGAACGAAAAACGCATAATGGCTTCTCATGATTTATGGTATCGGCGTTGACCTGGTGAAAGTGGAGCGGATCGAGCGGGTCTTGGAGCGCTACGGCGACCGGTTTCTCGAACGCGTCTTTACCGAACGCGAAATCGCCTATTGCAGGGGCAAGGCCTGGGTCGCGGCGGGCATCGCCATGCGTTTCGCAGCCAAGGAGGCTTTTTCCAAGGCGTTAGGCGTAGGCCTGCGCAAAGGCGGCATCCGCTGGCGGGAAGTGGAGGTAATCCCCAACCCCCTGGGCAAGCCCGAAATTTTCGTCAGCGGCCGGGCCGCAGAGCTTTGCGCTACCGCCGGCATTGAGAATATGCACCTGTCCCTCACCGACGAAGACCGCCGCGCCCTAGCGGTGGTGATTTTGGAACGGTGATGCCTGGAATTGTTCCCACCTGTAGAATTAACGAAAAATATTCTTGGATTAATATGGGAAACCTCGCTGGCCTATGGACCCTGATGGGTTTTGCTTAATTCACTCGCAGCAAGAAAATAAAGATCATGATGATAGGTTCACGAACCTAATGAAAAAGAAGCTCGCTGAAGAAGGCTTCAATTTTAGTTGTTTCTTCTTTCCCGACGTCGCTGATTTTTCCGGACAGGAATTCACTAGGTTCACCAACTTTTAATATTTAAAGCGAAATGAAATCCTGCCGACAGGGGAGAGAAAAGTACTAAATTTTTGATTATACTAGTAAAAAATTTATCATAAAATATAAAATATAAAACATATAAGCAGTCATCTAAGCAATTTCATTTGAGCTTTCTTAGGCCGGCAAGGCGAATGATGATAAGCCATTTTATCATTAAGGTGAGGCGCTTCAGAATCGGTTGCCCCCCCGATATATGTTGACTGATTACCGATCGATTAATGCTGCGCTAGAACTTCCTCGGCGGCTTTCTTCCAAGGGAAATCCATTTCCACGGGGGATTGCGGCTGGCATGTTCCAGAATCTTCACTTTTATGGTTTCGAATAGCTTGTTCATGAAACATTATAAAAATTTTTAATCATTTAGGGTTTGTTGAGATTCATTGGTAAAGGAGAGGCGGCAGATTCTTTGAATGGCTCTGGGACAACAAGGCCTGAAAATTGCATTGAATGACCGAAAAACAGGAGAGGGCCAGGCGAATTCGTTCTCAGGGATCTCGAACACCGGAGGGCCTGCGGTTAAAATTTAAAAAATCATTCAGCGAGTAGACGGGTGATAAAAGCTGTATTATATATTCTTTAAGATAAAATACCGTGCAGTTGGATCAATAATGATGCGTGGCGTGCAGATCGCATTGATATTCCTCATAACGTGGTTTGGCGTGGTTCTCATTTCTGGTCCCTTGGGAGAGCCTATCCGGGGATTGGACGGCGACCGCTCTGGACCGGTCAAGCCAATCGCGGTGCCCCCTATGGTGGCGCCTGGGGGTGAAACCGCCGGCCCATTGCCCGAGGCGGAACCGGCCCAGGCAGGTGCTGAGTTTAACCGCCCAGGAGAGACGTGGTTTCCAGCGGCCAAGAAGGGTGGTGGAACGTCTTTCCGGGCGCCAGTCCAGGTTGCTAGTCTCATCAAACAAAAAAACCTGGAAGAGGTGATCAAGAAATATGCCCAGGAGTATGGCGTGGATGAGCATCTGATCTGGGCCGTCATCCGCCAGGAATCCGGCTTTAATCCCGGGGCTGTATCCCCGAAAGGGGCCATGGGGCTCATGCAACTTATGCCGGGGACCGCCGCCCTGATGGGAGTATCGAACCCGTTTGATGTGGACCAAAATATTGCCGGTGGCGTTAAGTATTTGGAACAGTGCCTCAGTCAATTTAATCAGAATGTCCCTCTGGCTCTGGCCGCATACAATGCCGGCCCCGCCAATGTGGTTAAATACCAGGGGTGCCCGCCGTTCGCCGAGACGCGGAATTATGTCGCGAGCATCCTGCAGGCCTATGCCGGGGAGCCGATTCGTGCCGACTTGCAGCTCTGCCGCGTAAATTATATTAATGATGATCTTCCCGTCCCCGTCCGACTCAGGGGATTACCCTGGAGAATTCCCTTACCCAATTGGAAAATTGTGACACCCCAAAGTAAGCTTGGCTCTCCCCACTGGAAAGTGGCCCTGCGTCCTTTCTGAGGCGGGGAGTCCGCTGAGAGAGTGCAGCTCTGACTTTGCATAATTAGTTGGGCTCAGGAAAAATAAAACATTAAAGGTCTTATGAATTATGATGAAAAAACAATATTCCCTGTGGAATGCGATGGTCTGGATAGCGGCCCTCCTGGTGGTCTTGTCGCTCTGCGCCTGCAGCAGCATGGAGGATAAACGGAATAACTTCTTAGCTTCCGGGAAAGAATTATATGCCAAGGAAGACTATGTCAGGGCCCGGCTGGAGTTTCAGAACGCCTTGCAAATCGACCCCAAGTTTGCGGCAGGCTTCTTGTGGTTAGGTAAAACGGAACTCAAATTGAAAAATCCCCGGGGAGCTTTTGGGGCCTTGAATCAAGCGGTGGAACTGGACCCCAACCTGACAGAGGCCCAAGTCCTTTTGGGGGAAATTTTCATGGTGGCCAAGCAACCGGACAAGGCCCAGCAAAAGGCGGAGATCGCCTTGAAGCAGGAACCCCAAAATATCGAGGCCTTGCTCTTGTCCGCTTCCTTGGCCGCAACGCAAGGACAACCACAAAAAGCCTTGGAGACCTTGACAGAAGTGCGACGGCTGGACCCCGCCAAGGTCCCTGCCTATATGATGGGGTCCGCCATCTTCATGCAGGAGAAGAAACCGGACGACGCCGCCGCGCTCTTGGAGCAGGGCATACAAGCCAATCCAAAGGCGGTGGCCCTCTATGTAGCCAGAGCCAGTCTGGCTGATAAGGAAAAGAATTTTGCCGTAGGCGAGTCGTTTTTGCTCAAGGCCATCGCTCAGGAACCCAAGAATATCTACCTTTATAATCAATTAGTGCGTCACTATAGCGCGGCTGGTCAAAAAGATAAAGCTGAGGAGGCGATCCGCAAGACCATCACCCTGGAACCGGAGAACGACAAACCGGTTATCATGCTGGCCCGCTTCTTGCTCAGCCAAGGGCGGCGCCAGGAGGCGGATAACACCCTTAAGAATTTCATCAAGGGGCATCCGGATAATTATGCGGCGCGTTTTGCCCTGGCCGAATTTTATCTTAACCTACGGAGACCTGGAGAGGCCGAGCAGGTCCTGCAGGAAATCATCAAACAGGACCCCACCGGACCAAAAGGGGTACAAGCCAAAGATGGACTGGCTCGGCTTAAGCTCTCTCAGGGCAGGGTGGATGAGGCCGAAAAGCTGGCAAATGAAGTCCTGAAGGATCACCCCAAGGATATGGGCGCCTTGGAAATCCGGGGAATCATAGCCCTAAATAAAAAAGACGGCCTGACCGCAGTGAACAGTTTCCGTCTCTTGGCCCAGGATCGGCCCCAAGACGCTCGGACCTGGCTGCTTCTGGCCCAGGCTAACCTGGTGAATAAGGAAAATGAACAGGCCAAGGAAAATGCCAAAAAAGCATTGCAAATCAAACCCGATTATTCGGAAGCCCGGAAATTCCTTTACGGCATGTATCTCCAGGACAAGGATTATGAAGGGGCCATCAATACTATCCAGGGTTATCTGCGGGCCAATGACAAAGATATTCCTAATCTCGTAGCCCTGGGGAATGTCTATGTCCTCAAAGGTGATTATGCCCAGGCACGGGCCACCTTTCAGAAAATCATCAATCTGGAACCCAAGAACCCGCAAGGCTATTTTCAGCAGGCAATTCTGGATGCCAAGACCAAAAAGATGGCTGACGCCCTGAAGGAAGCTGCCCAGGCCTTACAGGTGAACCCGGATTTTTTGCCGGCCTTGCAGCTTACGGTGAGCATCTATCAAGACCAAAAACAGCCGGATAAGGCCTTGGCGGCAGTACGTCAAACCCTGGCGCGCAGCCCCAAAAATCCGCAACTGCAGCAAATGTTGGGGGAACTGCTGATCATCCAGAAGCAGCCCCAAGCTGCCATCGCGCCACTGGAAGCCGCGATAGCCTTGAATCCCCGGCAAACGGCCACCCTACAATTGCTCGCCCTGGCGTATCAACAGATGCCAGACCGGGAGAAGGCCATGCAGCAGCTGGAAGAGAAGGTGGCCGATCCCAAAGCTTCCCCACTCTTTGCCCTGGTGTTGGCAACGGTCTATGAGCGGGAGCATAAGTATGATAAGGCGATCAACCTTTATAATAGTCTGTTGGCCCGCAACCTGTTTACCCCTCTGGCCCGAAACAATCAGGCCTATTTGATCGCCGAATACGAACCTACGCCGGAAAACCTGGCCCGGGCCCAAAAACTGATAACTCAAACCCTGGAGGACTATCCCGAAGAACCCAGTTTCCTGGACACGTTAGGGTGGGTTCTGTGCAAACAGGGGAATTATGTGGAGGCCAAGACCAATTTGGAAAAGGCTTTGGAACATTCACCCACCCAACCCACCATTTTGTACCATTTGGGCTGGTGTGAAGCTAAGCTGGGAGAGGTGGCCGCGGCTCGGGAAAACCTGGGAAAGGCCCTGGACAGCAAAGGCAATTTCCCGCAGCGGGTGGACGCTCAAAAGTTGCTGGATAGCCTGTCCCCAAAGGGTAAATAATTGAATTAAAATAGCTTATAGTTAATTACCAACTCTGTCAAAACTTCCGGGTGGAAGTAAGGTCATTCTGAGCGCTGCCCAGGCTTTGGATATGCAAGAAGGTAAGAGCCTGGGCGGCACCAGTCGGTTGGCCCAAAGGTACGGGAGTTTATCGTCTTCTCCTCGTGCACTGCTCCCTGATCGCCAAAATCAAGGGTTTTTCAAACGGCATCGATGGGGTATGGTAAATTGATACGATTTATAGGAGAGGAAGTCACTATGGATGCCTCAAGTATCCCCATATACGGCGTGATCCTGGCCGGAGGCTGGGGGACGCGCTTTTGGCCTTTGAGCCGGTCGCAGTACCCCAAGCAGGTATTACGTCTGCTGGGCTCGGAATCCATGCTGCAATCCACCGTCGAGCGCTTGCTCCCCCGGATTCCTCCTTCGCGGCTGGCGGTGGTGACCAATGCTTCCCAGGCCGGGCTCATTCATCAGGAATTGCATCGTAAAGGCTGGGATGAGGTGCGGATTTGGATTGAACCCCAGGGCCGCAATACTGCTGCCGCGGTGGCGCTGGCCGCAATTTCCCTGGTGGAGGAGGCTGGGGAGGGGGTTATGGCGGTGTTCCCGGCCGATCATTTCATCCGGGACCAGGCCAGCCTGCTCCGGGCTCTGGATCTCGCCGCCGGCTGGGCTCAGGCCGGCTACCTGGTGACGTTTGGAATTCCGCCTAACCGCCCAGAGACGGGCTACGGTTACATCAAGCAGGGGGCGCCGTTAGATGACCAGGGGTGGGCCTACCGGGTCGACCGCTTTATCGAAAAACCCCCACTGGCTCAGGCTCAGGAGTTGTTGGATGATGGGAGATACTTCTGGAATAGTGGTATGTTTCTGTTTCGCCCAGATGTCGTCTTAGAGGCCTGCGCCCGCTATTTACCGGAACTGTACCGCGAGCTGGACCAACTGCGGCATCCGGAGAACCAGGCCTCCTTGGACGATATCTACCCGCGCCTCCCCAGCATCTCTTTTGATCACGGTATTTTGGAGAAGGCTGAGAATGTGGTGATGGTGCCGGTGGAGATGGGCTGGAACGATGTGGGGACCTGGGAAGCGCTGTACGAACTGTTTCCCCGGGATGAGCGCGGCAACGTCAGGGAAGGCCGGGTCCTGGACCAGGATAGCCAGGATTGCGTTTTTTGGGCGCAAAACCGGCTGGTGGCCACCATCGGCTTAACAAACACTATCGTGGTGGACACCCCGGATGCCACCCTGGTTTGCCACCGGGATCGGGCCCAAGAAGTCAAAGACCTGGTGACGGAGCTGCACCGCCAACAGCTGGTGGAATCGGTGCACCACACCACGGTGGAACGTCCCTGGGGCCGCTATACGGTCACCGACGAAGGCCCGGGTTTTAAGGTCAAACGCATCGTGGTGGATGCGGGAAAAAAACTCAGTCTTCAGGTCCATCAACGCCGGGCGGAACACTGGGTGGTGGTTGACGGCACGGCCCAGGTTACCCTCGGCCAGGAACTCAGGCTGGTGTCCAGTAACCAAAGCGTTTACATCCCCCAGAAGACCCCGCATCGTCTGGAAAATCCCACCATCGAGCCTTTGCAGATTATCGAGGTGCAGACGGGGGATTACCTGGAAGAGGACGATATCATGCGTCTGGATGATGATTACTGGCACCCTGAGAAAGTCTAAGAAGAGGAAATAAAGCAATATATTTTACCAGGCGAACTTGCGAGAGCGGCGATGGCCTGGAAGAGAAGGTAATCAGTAGATGAGATTAAGAAATGCAAGGGGGTCATGATGGGGCAGGGGAAAAAGGCCCTGGTGACGGGGATAACCGGGCAGGACGGCAGCTATCTGGCTGAGTTGCTTTTGGCCAAGGGTTATGAAGTGCACGGCCTGGTGCGGCGGTCCAGTACTTTCAACACCCGGCGCATTGACCATCTCTATGTGGACCCCCATGAAACGGGGGCCCGGTTTTTTCTCCATTATGGGGATCTGAGCGATTCTGGCCAACTCAGCCATTTGATCTATAATCTGCAACCGGAGGAGATCTACCACCTGGCCGCCCAGAGCCACGTGCGGGTCAGCTTTGACATGCCCGAATACACCGGAGATGTCACCGGCCTGGGGGTCACGCGGCTCCTGGAGGCCATTCGCCGCAGCGGCATCAAGACCAGGTTTTATCAGGCCTCTTCCAGCGAACTGTTTGGCGACTCCCCGCCGCCCCAGAACGAAGAGACGCCCCTGCGTCCCCGGAGCCCGTACGCCGCGGCCAAGCTCTACGGTTACTGGATGGTGCGCAACTACCGGGAAGCTTACGGCCTGTTTGCTACGAATGGCATCCTCTTTAACCATGAATCGCCACGGCGGGGCGAGACATTTGTGACCCGCAAGATCACCCGGGCCGTGGCCCGGATCAAGCTGGGCTTGCAGGAAAAACTCTACCTGGGCAACCTGGATGCCAAGCGGGATTGGGGCTATGCCCCGGACTTCGTGGAAGCCATGTGGCTCATGCTCCAGCAAGAGACCCCGGAAGACTTCGTGATTGCCACCGGCGAGACCCATTCGGTCCGGGAGTTTTTGGCAGAAGCCTTCGCCCACGTTAACCTGGACTGGCAGAACTATGTCGCGATCGACCCCAAGTACTTCCGGCCCACGGAAGTGGATTTCTTGTGGGGCGACGCCGGCAAGGCCAAAAGAATCTTGAATTGGCAGCCCCGGGTCAGCTTCCAGGAATTGGTGCGCCTCATGGTGGATGCCGATCTCCAGGCCCTGATGGATATGCGCCAGTGTCAGGATGTGATCGCGCGTCTGCGGCAGGAAAATCACCTCGGCCCCCTGGGGCGGGGCAACTCGCCGCGCTAGCACGATGCGGGGCACGGAGATTATCGGGGAAGGGGAGCAACAGCATGATGCAACCGGATGCCAAAATCTATGTGGCCGGACACCAGGGTCTGGTGGGGGGCGCCATCTGGCGGCGCTTGCAGGCGGCCGGGTTCAATAACCTGCTGGGGCGCAGCCTACCGGAATTAGACCTGCGGGACCAGGCCGCGGTGGCCGAGTTTTTTGACCAGGAACGTCCGGAATACGTCTTTTTGGCGGCTGCCCGGGTAGGGGGGATCAGGGCCAACGACACCTTCCCGGCGGAGTTTATTTACGACAACCTGATGATTGAGGCCAACCTCGTGCACCAGGCGTATCGGCATGACGTCAAAAAGCTCATGTTCCTGGGGAGTTCCTGCATCTACCCCAAGTTTTGTCCCCAGCCCATGCACGAAGACTATCTCCTGGATGGCAAGCTGGAACCCACCAATGAGCCCTACGCAGTGGCGAAAATCGCCGGCATTAAGCTCTGCCAGTCCTATAACCGGCAGTACGGCACCTGTTTTATTTCGGTGATGCCCACCAATCTCTATGGCCCCGGGGACAATTTTGACCTGCTGGATTCCCATGTCATCCCGGCCCTGATCCACAAGTTTCACCATGGCAAAATCACGCAGGCTCCGGAGGTGCCCATCTGGGGCACCGGCACCCCCCGGCGGGAATTTCTCTACGTGGATGACTTGGCGGACGCCTGTCTCTTCTTGATGCAGCACTACCAGGACGGGGAGATCATCAATATTGGGGTGGGCCAGGATCTGCAAATTCTGGAGCTGGCCAACTTGGTGGCGGAGGTCATCGGCTACCAGGGTCGCATCGTCCAGGACCTCGGCTACCCCGACGGCACCCCGCAAAAACTCTTGGACGTCAGCAAAATCAGCGCCTTAGGCTGGCAGGCCCGGACCCCAATCAAAGAAGGCCTACACAAGACCTATGACTGGTTCCGCCAAAGCCCCTGGGCGGGGCAAGCATAACTCGCCGCATCCTGCTTTGATCGCCTCATATTATGTTATTAATTGTTGCGGGTGCCATGGCAACCCATATACACGCCTAAGACGGCTCAAAGGAATGGTGCGCAGGGCGCACCCTACATGAGGTGAGGCCATGAGGACAGGCTGGCAATTTTTGTCGTGGAGATGGTGGGTGGTACATTTTTTGGGGTTTGCCCTGATCTATACCGCCGGACGTCTGACCGCCTCGTTTCTGAAAGGATAATCTATGAACCGGTGGCTGCCTCATGTGCTGTTTCCCCGGCCGGGTTGGTTCATCCTGCACGCAATCATTATCGTCCTGATATTCTGCCTGGGCTATGTCGTGAAGTTTTGAGGTGAGCCCGTGACAACCCAACGCCGACAACTTTGGGTGGCCCTGGTGGCCCTGGCCGTAGGCGCCACCATGCTGCATTTTCGGATTCATCCGCCGAAAGACCTTACCTATCTGTGGCCTAACCTTTTTTCGGCGATCGACCTAATCCTGGTGAGCACTTTGTTTCTGTTCCGGGGCACTGCGCTTCTGGGTCTGTTGCTCAACAGCTTTATAGCCTTTCTGGGGATCATCATGATGGCGGATTTTTCCCTCAGCGCCACCCTGGCGGGCCAGATAAAAGTTATGCCCGGCCAGCACTTCTTCGACTGGCTCCTGCTCACCACCTTCCCGGATATCATGGTCCTTTTGGCCGACTTTTGCATCGGCCAGGCCCTCTACCGGGCCGTTTTGACAGAGAAGTGAGGTTATTGTTGGGGGAGGGCCAGGGACGCGAGTCCCTGCCTCCCCCAAACCCCTCCCAACCCTGTAGGGGATTGGGGGAGGTTCAAGGGGAGGGGGTAAGGGCTTTCGCCCTGAACTTCTTCTCCTTATTTCTTTACAGCCTTCCCGCCGCTTGTAAGGCGTTTTTCAGGGCCAGGGCTTTTTCCACCACGGACATGGGGGTGGGTCCCAGGATGCGGATCATGGGTTCCTTGCCCCAGTCACCCCGGTCGTAGAGCAGATCGGGCGGCGGAGCCCCGGGTTTGAGGACCGAAGCCACGCCCCAGGCCAGGGTGCCGCCTTCCCGGGCTTTGACCTCCGGGGGTTCCTGGCTGCGGTCGAAGCTGGCCGCTTTGAGGTGGAGCAGCGGCGCCAGGTCTTCCACGCCTACGAAGAATTTTATGTTCATGGCGCACCGCAGCTCTGGGTGCGTGGCCATGGCGGTGAGGATGATGGCGGCGATATGGCGGGAGGCGCCGAAGGCCGGGGGCGCGGGAATTAGCAGGCCTTGGGGGCTTTTCAAGATGCGCCCCGGAAACGCGGCTACGTCCTGGGGTCCCTCCGGGTAGGGGGCGGCGTAGGCCAGGTTGCTCATGACCTCCGGAATGAGGGGGCTCAAATCTTCCTGCTCCAGGCGGGTAGCGGCGGTTTGCAAATCCTTGAGCACTTCCAGGCGGGCCAGGTCCCGGGCAAAGGGGGCGTAGGGGTTTACCGGGCCGGCGCCCCGGCCCATGGGCAGACCGTACTTGAGGGCCTGGGCCGTGAGGCGTCGGGCCCGGTTCACGGTTTCGGGAAGGGAGAGGCCCTGGGCCAGGCCCACGGCGCAGGCGGAGGCCAGCAGGCAGCCGGAGCCGTGGTTATTCGGCGCGGTAAGGCGCGGCCCGGGCAGGTGATAGGTGTTCTTGCCGTCGGTGAGCACGTCCACCGGGTCCCCTGGCAGGTGGCCGCCCTTGGCCAGGACCCAGCGGGGCCCCAAATCCTGCAGGAGGCGAGCCGCTTCGGCCAGGTCTTCGGCGGTTTGGATGTCGATTCCGGTTAAGCGGGCGGCCTCCGGGGCATTGGGGGTAAGGAGATAAGTCAGAGGGAAGAACTCTTCTCTCAGGGCGTTGATGCCGGCCTCACCCAGCAGCGGGAAGCCGCCGCCTGCGGCCAGCACCGGGTCCAGCACCAGGGGAGACGTGCCGAGAGCCGTGAGTCGTCCCGCCACGAGACGCACAATATCGGCAGTAGCTAGCATCCCTAGTTTGACCGCATGCACGGAAAAATCGTCCAATACTGCGTCCAACTGGGCCGCCACCACCTCTGGGGCCACCGGGTGGACAGCCTGGACCCCCTGGCTGTTCTGGATGGTCAGGGCTGTGACCACCGTGAGGCCGTAAGCCCCCAGGAGGGTGACCACTTTCAGGTCCTGTTGCAGGCCGGCGCCGGCGCCGGGGTCGGAGCCGGCAATGATCAAGACGGTTTTCATGGTTTAGGCCCGTTTTCCTTTTATTAATCGGAGCGGTCAAGTTCGGGTCTGCGGTCCACCCCTTTGTCATCCTGAGCGAATTGTTTGGAGATTTGTCGGTCGCGGCGCTCCTCAGAATGACAGATGGGGGGACTTTTTTGAAACCCATTATTCAGGCATTTGCACAACCTTTCCGGACATTGTTGCACTAAATCCCTATTCTGCAAACGGTAACTTAAAATACCAACATTTATATTATGCCTAAATTCAAAACAGTTCACTTAAAGTTTCTGTACTTTGCAGGGAACCTCCCTTAGAAGGGAAAAAATGTGGGATAGCGGCCCTCGGCTGTCCTTTAACAGGTTTTGGCGGGCAGTGTCCTCCCGACATTTTGAGTGCTCTCTTTGCGTGGACAGCATTGCGCCTGAATCCGTAAATCAATGCACTTTCCGGCCGCCGGCCAGGCAGCGTCTGGCTTCGGCCACCAGTTCCCGGCGGTAGTCGATGCTGAGATAGAGGTTCCGGGCAATCCTCAGTTCCGCCAGGGCCATGTAAAAGGGGTTCAGGCTATAGAGGCGGTCGGTTAGGACGGGAGCGCAGTTTGCGGCTGCCAGATAAGTTCTGAAGAAATGCCCGATGGCTGCTTCAGCCCCGCTCAAGTTATGGAGGCGCCAGCCCCAGGCGTGCTTGAGTTCGCCGGCCACCCAGGACACGTCCCAAAGGCGGTCGCCGACTCGCAGTTTCTCCAGGTCCAGGGCCACGGCCCGGCCATTGGGAAAGAGGAAATTGGTGGGGGTGGCGTCGCCGTGCACCAGCACCTGCCGGTCGGCAAAATCCCGAAAGCGGGTCTGCCAAAAGGCCCGTTCAGAGGTCAGGGCCTGCCAGTCCTCCGGGGTTAACAGCCCGGCTGCTTGCAATTGCCCCATCACTTTATCCAGGTAGGCCAGGGCGGGGGCTGGCACGACCGGCAGCGCCGGGACCGGCCGGGAGTGAAACATGGCCAGCAGGTGCGCCAATTTTTCCAAGCCCCACTCGAGGGGCGCAAGGTCCCCAGAGAGACACGCCTGGTGCATGAGATTATCCAGATCCGGGCCGGGCACCGCTTCCAACAGGAGTCCCAAAGACCCTTGCGGCCAGCGGCCCAGGAGACGGGGAGTCAGGCCATTGGTAAGGCCCAGGGCCGGGAGCTGCCTATAGTTGTGGTATTCCCGGGCCAGACTGAGGTCCGCGGAGATTTGCGGCGGATAAGCAGAAAAAAACTTACCTACCACCGCACCCCTTTCAGGCAAGGTGAACCGTATGACCTGGCGGGAGGACGGCAAAGATTCTCCATAAACCTCTCGGGCCGGGGATCGGGAAAGCCCTTGGGTTGCCAGCATTTGCCGGAGGGCCTGGGCCAGGGGATCAGAGGCGGGCCAATGGTTCATGGTATTTTCATCAGTTTAAGATGGGAAATAATTACTCTCCTTTGGGAAAGAGAGGTGGGGAGGATTTATGTAACTAATTAAAATCACTCTAAATACCACTTTTGCCAAGGGAGACTTAAGACCGCGGTTCCCAACCTTTTCCTGGTTGAGAAAGAACTTGGGGTTTTGAGCGAGGTTTTGCAAGGTTCTGTCCAGAAATATGTTCTCTTCACCCCTCGCTTTGACCCGCTTTTACAAGGGCCGAGGGGAATAAATTTTGCCGGGACGCTTCCAGGGCGCAGCCCAGGGCGCCGTTGAATTGGGGGAAGGGTGGCACAATTACCTGAAAAGCGCTCAAGTCCTGGAGCAGCCGGACCATGGCGCGGTTTTTGGCCACGCCTCCCACAAAGACCAGGGTGGGGCAGCGGTAGCGGCGCAGCATGGCCAGGGCCCGGCGGGCCACCGAGGCGTTGACCCCGGCCGCGATGCGAGCCGGGGCCACCCCTTCCAGGAGGTGGCCTACCAATTCGGTTTCTCCGAAGATGGCGCAGGTTTGGGAGACGTCCACCGGGTCCTGCCAGTACCCGGCAAATTCCGCCAGGGGCATCTTGAGAAAGCGGGCCATGTTTTCCAGGTAGCGCCCGGTGCCCGCAGCGCAGCGGTCGTTGGTGAGGAAATCGAACACCCGACCTTCCCGGATGTAAAGAACCTTGGTGTCCTGGCCCCCGATCTCCAGGAGGATGAAATGATCCAGGGCCGTGACAAACCTGGCCGCCAGAAAATGGGCCCGAATTTCGGTGATGGCGGGAAAATGGGCCTTGAGGAGATTTTTGCCGTAGCCCGTAGCGACCAGGGCCGCGGGGGCGGGCAAACCCAACCGTTCCCAGTCGATGGCGAGCTGGCCATGGTCCCGCACCAGATAATTCTGATAAAAAGTGATGCTGTCCCAACGGCGTCTTCCTACGCCCCCACGTTCCCGCGGGTAGACCAGCTTCACGGAGCGGCTGCCAAAGTCCAGGCCGCGGGCGAGTTCTAGGGGAAGACCGGGGCTCCCTGGTCCCGCGCTCTTTCCCCAAATGCTGCTAGGGGCGCAGGACATCGACGAAGGCCTCCAGGCGCATGCGGGTGCGGGAATCGAGGGGGGTGGGGCGGTCGCCCTCAATGGTCAGGATGGGGACATTAAGGTTATCCCTGATGGTCTGGTCGAACATCTGGCGGAAGCAGAAGCTTTGGGTGTAGTGCACCAGGCCGTCCAAGCGGCGGGTGGCCACGGCCTCCTCCAGGTCGGCCAGACGGCCCCGGATGTCGTAAGGGTAAGTATAGCGCAAGTATTGGTCCACCATGTCGCCGGTCTCATAAGGCATACTGAACTGCCGGGGAAATTCATGGAAGACCACTGCGGCGCCCAGTTCCGTAAGAAAGTCCCAGAGGTCGGTAAAGATGGGGGGGATACCGGCAAACCCCAGGCGAACCCGGCCATTGGCGCAGGGCCGCGGTTCGGCTGCTTGCAGGAAAGCCGCCAAGCTGCGTTCGTAGGCGGCAAGATCGGAGGCAAAGTCAGAGGAAGAGATCAGCCATAAGAAATTCTCCCGCCCGGTTACCTGGCCGGTTTGCCAAGTGAGGCGATCCAGGCGGCGCAGTTGTTGGCGGATGGGCCCTAAGCGCTGCTGCATCTGGGCGACGGCGTCGGGGGTGGCGCCTAGACGGGCCATCAGGGAGTTGATTTCCTGGGCCAGTTGTTCCCGGTTGCGGGGGTAGGGGAACTTAAAGTGGATGACTTCGATGCCTTCTGCTTCCAGAATCTCCCCCAAGGCCTGGGTGTTGGAGCAGTCTCCCTGGCAGGCGGCAATCACCGCGGCAATCTCGGGGTGGGCCTTGAGTGCGGCGTAAATTCCTTTGATCCAGGCGCAGAGGGTGCGGGGGAAACCCGCGCCTTCGGCCTGGGACACTTGGGCCGGGGCATCGGGTGAGGCAATAAACAAATTGTTCAGATCCACCGGGGTCAGATTAGCGGCCAGTACTACCTCTACCGGGATGGTGGTGGTCAGGCCGATTTTGGCGCCGGGGGAAAAAGGTCTGGTTTTAGGCATTACTCTTCATCTCTTAAGGCACTTCGCCTTCCTGAAAATGAATTTCCTGCAAGCCCGGAGTTTCAGAGAAGTTTTTAAGCAACAGAGGAAATTCGATATTGTCTTTGCTCTGCAATCGTAAGCAGTAAGTCGATAAGTTGGTAAGAGGCTCCACCTTGTAGTTGGTAAACTGAATGTGGATGCCATGATCTGTGAGGATTTGCGTGATCTGGTCCAAAGGGTTTTCCACCCCGAGATATTTCAGAGTAAGGATAGTGTAAAGATCGTGGGCAAAAACCTTTTTAATGAGGCGCAAGGCGTACAAAATGATCAGGCTGATCAACGCGGCAAACAGGGCCGGCATGAGATAGCCGGCACCGATGGAGAGCCCGAGGCCGGTGACCAGCCAGAGGCCCGCGGCGGTGGTCAGGCCGCGCACCGAACCCTTGCCCGTGATGATAGCGCCGGCCCCCAGGAAACCCATGCTGGCAATGGCATAGGAGGCAATCCGGGCCGGGTCCAGGCGGACCACCGATTGGTCCACGGCCAGATGCCGGTGCAATGCTACCATTTCCAGGGACAGCATCATCATGAGACAAGCGCCCACGGAAACCAGGATGAAGGTCCGGAGCCCCGCAGCCTGGCCATGGGTCTCTCGTTCAAAACCGATGGCCGCGCCCACCGCCGCGGCGATCGCCAGCCTGACCAAATCCCAATTAATATGCTGAATGTCATACATACTCAACTCCTTTAGGCGCGGTCAGCCGCAAACAGGCACAGGGCAAGACAAAAAGGCGAACAACGTCGAGACGGCATGGGAAGGGGAAAGCCCCAAATGGCGTCATTCAGGTGAAGTTCCGGCTGCAGCAGCAGGCGGTCAGGGAGCTTTTCGGAGACACCGAGCCGGCATCTTGTCTCAGGGGTTCTTTATCGTGCATTACTTTTTTGGTAACCCCCTTACCCCTTTAGCAAAGGGGAAGGAAACTGTCCCAGGTTGAAAACCTGGGCCACCAAACTGTTGCAGGTTTTTCCCACAAAATTAATCTCTGAGATATTCTCACCGGCGCTGGCCGAAAATGGCGGTGCCTACCCGGACCAGGGTGGCCCCTTCCTCCACCGCCACCGCAAAGTCGCTGGACATGCCCATGGAAAGTTCCGGAAGGGGCAGGCCGCTTTCATCTTGCAGCCGGTCCCGCAGTTCCCGCAGGGCCTTAAAGTAGGGGCGCACCGCCTCCGGATCGGCAAACCACGGCGGCATGGTCATCAATCCCATAACCCGCAGATGGGGCAGTTGGGTTACCTCTTTAAGCAAATTCGCTGCGGCTTCGGGGGCCACCCCGGATTTGGTCTCTTCGCCGGCCTGATTGACCTGCATGAGAACGTCCTGAACCTTGCCTAACTGAGCCGCGGCAGCATCCAGGGCGCGGGCCAGCTTGCCTCTATCCACCGCGTGGATCAGGTCGAAGAGTTCCACTGCGGGCTTGGCCTTGTTGGTTTGCAGATGGCCCACCAGGTGCCAGCTGGCCTGACGCCTCAAGGCGGCGATTTTGTCTTTGGCCTCCTGGAGATAGTTTTCCCCAAAGAGGTCTTGGCCCGCGGCTAGGGCTTGCCGGACGCGGTCGGCGTCCACGGTCTTGCTCACCGCCACCAGGCGCACTTCCGCAGGGTCGCGGCCCACTTTCCGGCAGGCTGCGGCGATGGCGGCACGAACTTCTGCCAGATTCTGAGCGATGGGGTTCATGGTGTGGTCGTCAGGGGCGTCAGGCCCTGAAGCGCATCTTCTGCCAACCCGAAAACCGCCAGGGTGTTGGCCCAGGTGTGGGTTGCGACTTCTTCCAGGGCCAGACCCCGGATATCAGCCAGTTGTCGGGCCGTGGCCACCACGTAAGCCGGTTCATTGCGCTTGCCCCGCCAGGGTTGGGGCGGCAGGTAAGGGCAGTCGGTCTCGACCAGGATCCGGTCCAGGGGCAGGTGTTGAGCCACCTGGCGCAAAGGGCCGGCCTTGGGGTAGGTCAGGGTCCCGGAAAACGACAGGTAAAAACCCAGGTCCAGGAAGGCGTGGGCCTCGTCCAGACTGCCGCCGAAGCAGTGCATGACGCCCCCGGACATTTGGCCCCGGTAATCCCGGAGGATGGACAGGGTCACGGAGGTGGCCTCCCGGGTGTGGATCACCACAGGCTTTTTATGGGCGAGGGCAAACTCCAGTTGGCGGCGGAACCAGTATTGCTGGACCTCTTCCGGAGACCGGCGCCGGTAGAAATCCAGCCCGATCTCCCCGATGGCCACCACCTGGGGATCGGTCGCCAAAGCGTCCAGGGCTTCCAGGTCCGTTTCAGTCATGGCCCCTGCGCCATGGGGGTGGACCCCGATGACGGCAACGATTCCGGGAGTTTTCTGCGCGGTTGTGATAACCTGGGGAGCGTCAGACAAACCGACGGCGACGTTGATCACCAGGTCCACCCCGGCCTGCCGGGCCCGGTCCAGGACCGCGGCCTGATCGGGGAAGTGCTCTTCCAAATCCAGATGAGCGTGGGAGTCAGCCAGGCGAATAGACATATCTTCAAGCTTATGGACAATTTCCCTTTGCATGGTAAAATATACGAAATTTCGCCGGGCTGCAAGGAGAGGCGGTGACCGCCAGGTTTTTTGCTCTTGTTGTGGTAGGTTGGTTGTGGGCGGGGGCAGTCCTGCCGGTAGGGGCGGCGGCTCTAACGCATACTCCCCCCACCTGGCGGGTCATCGGCCGGGGCCTGACCTTTACCCAGGTGCAGGTCCGGCGGGATGGCGAGGTGGCGACCGAGCTGGCGGTGGTAAAGATCGACCCTGCCGCCAATGCCTTCCGAGTGTTTCACGGGGCGCCCCAGGCCATTACCGCCTGGCAAGAGGAACTGCGAGCCCCCATCGTGTTCAACGGCAGTTATTATAAGAAAGATGGCCAGCCCTGCGGCCTGGTGATTGTGGACGGCAAACCTATCGGCCCCACCCGGAACCGGCAGATGCGGGGGATGTTTGTGGCGGAACCCAAAGGCATGTCGCCTGACCTGCCCCGGGCCACCATCCTGGATCTCCGGACCACCCCGGTTGACCCGAAAAAATTACCCTGGACTCAGGGGGTGCAATCCTTCCCGTTATTGCTGGACTATAAGGGCAAGATCAGGATAAACGATAGTGAGAAACACGCTCACCGCACGGTGATTGCCACGGATCGCAACGGCAACATCCTGGTGTTCAACACCTCCAATAGATTTTTTACCTTGCATGAGTTTGCCGTGTTCCTCAAAGGCAGCGAGTTCAACATCGATTCCGCTCTGAACCTTGATGGCGGCACGGAAGCGCAACTCTATATCAAAACCAAGGGCTTCGAATATTTTTCGCCCCCGTCCTGGGAGAATTCCATCGGTAATCTCATCGGTGAACAGAAGTTTTGGCTGCCCACCGTTGTGGGGGTCTTTCCGCGCCAGGAGTGATTATTTCCATGGCCAGGTATCTTATTCTGGGGAGTGGAAAATTCGGCCGCCTGGCTCTGGAGCGGTTGGCCGGGCTGGATGCCGCCGCCAGTTTCCTGGTGGTGGATCGTATTCCCATGGCGTTGGCGGCCGGAGGAGGCGGTGCGGGCTGCCGGCAGGTGGAGGCCGAGGCTATCGCCTTTTTGGTGCAGCACCTGAAAAACGACGTCGAGTGGGATTGGATTCTGCCGATGGTGCCGGTGCACGTGGCCTATCATTGGCTCTTGCAAGGTCCCCTGGCGGGGTTGGGCTGGCAGCCGCTGGCGGTGCCGGAGGTTCTGGAGCATCTGGTCCCCACCGTTCAGCGCGGCCCGGAAGGCGAGCTTTATCTGAGCCGGGCTCAACACCTGTGCCCTGACGACTGCGCCGAACCGGAGATTTGTCCCGTCACCGGGGCGGCGCGAGATCTTCCTCTCCACCAGGAGTTGGCCTCTTTCCATCTGCCCGGATATCAGGTAAAGGTTATACCCAGCCGGCAACTGGCCCCGGGCGTGGGGGGGTATACTCCCGGGCAACTGCTGGACCTGGCCCGGGATCTGGACGCCCTTACGGGCAAAGTTTTGATCGCCACAGCCTGCCGTTGCCACGGGGTTGTCCATGGGCTCGTGCGATCCGGGAGAGAGAGTGTTTGATTTTTCAGGGGTCTTAGGCACTTCGCCGCGTATCCGGGAGATTTTCGATCTCCTGGCGATGGTGGCCCCTTCGGAGGCCACGGTGCTGCTCCTGGGTGAAACCGGCACCGGCAAGGAGTTGGTGGCCCAGGCCATCCACCGGAACAGCCTCCGGGCAGCCGGCCCCTTTGTGGTGGTCAATTGCGCCGCCCTGCCTGAGACTCTGCTGGAAAGCGAACTTTTCGGGCATGAACGGGGAGCCTTCACCGGGGCGACCAACCGGAAAGAAGGGCGCTTTGTCCTGGCCCACCACGGCACCTTGTTTCTGGATGAAGTCGGTGAACTGAGCCTGCCTATTCAAGCCAAGCTTCTGAGGGTTTTGCAGGCCCGGGAGTTCGAGCCCCTGGGCAGCACGCACACCGTCAAGGTAGACGTGCGCATCATCACGGCCACCAACCAGAACCTGGAAAAGATGGTGCGGGAAGGCCGGTTTCGGGACGACCTTTTTTATCGCCTCAATGTTTTTCCCGTGATGTTGCCGCCGCTCCGGGAGCGTCAGGAGGACCTGCCGGCGCTGGCGGCGTTCTTCCTCACGAAGTTTAGCGAGAAAAACCGTCGGGAAGGTATCGTTTTTGCGCCGGAGGTGCTGGGGGCCTTGCGCGGCTATCCCTGGCCGGGCAATATCCGGGAACTGGAAAATGTTATAGAACGGGCGGTGATCCTCTGCCGGGGAACCGTCCTTACTCTGGAGAATCTGCCCGCGGCTATGCAGCAACGGGGCGGTTTTTCAAGCGGCGGCGAAGAGCAGGAACTGGAGTTGCCAGAACTGGAACGGCAATTGATCAGCCGCACCCTGGCGCGGGTGGCGGGCCAGCGCCAACAAGCCGCAGAAATCCTGGGCATCTCCCTGGATGAACTGAACCTCAAGATCCGGTCCTACCGGCTGAATGGACGAGAGTAAGGCAGAGATGATCTTTCCACCGCTAATCTTTCTTCTGATGGTCGGCTTTTTCCTGGTGGCGCTGATCATGCTCCCCTTCCTGATGGTGGGCTTGATCGGCGAGGCCTTTTTGCGGTTGGGCATTTCCCCCAGCCTCGTGTTCTGGCTCCTCATTCTGACCCTGCTGGGCAGCCTGGTGAACATCCCCATTTACCGCCTGGAGAGCCGGGATCTGGTGGGGGAGCAGGTGATTTCCTATTTTGGTATGCGGTATCGGGCGCCGCGCCCGGACAAGACCCACGGGACCATTCTGGCGGTGAACATGGGTGGGGCCTTGATTCCACTGGCCCTGTCGTTGTATCTTATTTCTCAGATAGATTTTGGCATTGCCCTGCCGATTCTGTTGGTGGTGGTGACCCTGGTGGTGAATCGCCTGGCCCGGCCGGTGCGCGGCATGGGCATCGGGGTGCCGGGTCTGGTGCCCCCCCTGGTGGCGGCCCTGGGGGCTTATCTCTTATGCCCCCCGGAGCTGAGGGCACCTTGCGCCTATATTGCCGGCACCATGGGCATCTTGATCGGGGCGGATTTGCTGAATCTGAAGCAGATCGGGCAACTGGGGGCGCCGGTGGCCTCCATCGGCGGGGCCGGCACCTTTGATGCTATCTTTCTCAGTGGCATTATTGCGGTGCTGCTCAGTTAAGGCGGGGCGGGCCGCGTGATTACGGGAGGTGGATGATTTATGCATGAGTTAAGGATGGGCCCCAAACTGCAACCGGCCGGCGACCGGTTCCCGGCCCGGGGCCGGGGGGGGCGCCGTATCGCCCTGGTGCTCTTGATCCTGTTGCTGCCCGGTCTCCTGGGGGCCTGGCGCATCGTCAGCGGTGAGACCATTGACCCGCGGCACGTGGAGCGTATCAAGGACGGTAAGACCACTAAACTGGAGATTCTCACGCTGTTCGGGGATCCCCAGGATATAGACCGCGGCCCAGATGGTGTTACTTACGTGTATAAGAGCTTCAAGGATGCACCCGCCATGCCGTATAAACCCAACGAACGTCAGATTCAACCTCAATCCGATCAGATTTATCTGCTCGATGACAAAAAGCAGATCAAGAAGCCTACCGTCAAGACTGAGGGCAAGATTCTGCGCAGCACCCTGGTTATTCGCTTCAAGCCTGATGGCGAGACGGTGATGAGCCACGAATACAAAGAGTTTTAAGGGGGGCCGGCATGACGGCGTTTACCGATCTGGCCCAGGCTACGGCCTGGGTCTTTGATTTGCAGAAGTTCGGAATCAAGTTTGGCCTGTCTTCCACCCTGAGCCTCCTGGCCCACCTGGGGCTATCCTACCAGGAGGGCCGCTATATCCATATTGCCGGCACCAACGGGAAAGGGTCGGTGGCGGCTATGCTTAGCGCCATCTTGACTCGGGCCGGCTATCCCGTGGGTCTGTTCACTTCGCCGCACCTGGTGAGTTTTAACGAGCGTTACCGCCTCAGAGACCATGAGGTGTCGGCGGAGCGCTTGCTGGCCCTGATCAACGACGTGCGGGCTGCGGTGGATGAGGCCGAACCCCCCACGTTCTTTGAATTCGCCACTGCCATGGCGTTTCTTTATTTCCTGCAGGAAGGCGCCGCCCCCATCATTCTGGAAACCGGCATGGGGGGCCGGCTGGACGCCACCAATATCGTGCAGCCGCTGGTAGCGGTGATCACCAACATCTCCTGGGACCACCAGGAACACCTGGGCGCAGGGCTTTTGGCCATCGCCGGGGAAAAAGCCGGGATTATCAAGCCCGGGGCGCCGCTGGTCACCATGGCCCGGCAGAAACAGGTGCTCACTCGGTTCCGCCACCGCTGCCAGGAAGTGGGCGCCCCCCTCTACCAGGGCGGGGTTGACTTCAGGTCCAGGGGAAAATCCACGGGGGCGTTCGATTATTTGGGTATAGGGCAACAGATTGCCGGACTGACCCTCAACCTGAAGGGCCGGCACCAGTACGGTAATGCCGCAGTGGCCCTGGCCGTGGTGGAATTGCTCGGCAAAGCCGGGTTTCCCGTGGCCGAGGTGGCCATCCGAGAGGGTCTCTTGGCAGCCCGCTGGCCGGGCCGCCTGGAGCAACTTACCCAGGACCCCCGCATCTGGTTGGATGGGGCCCACAACCCCGCAGCCGCTCTGGTCCTGGCCCAAAACCTGAAACAGGCCCGGGGCGCCGGCCGCCTTATTCTGGTGATGGGGGTCATGGCCGACAAAGACGTGGATACGATCCTGGCCCGGCTTCTGCCCCTGGCCCAAACCGTCATTTTTACCCAGCCCCAATACTTCCGGGCCGCTACCACCGAGGACCTAGCCCGGCGGGCCCAAGCCTACGGGCTGACAATTATGCAAATCCCCCAGGTTGCGGCGGCGGTCCACCAGGCCCAAGCCCTGGCCGGTCCCGAGGACCGCATTGTGGTTACCGGCTCATTGTACACGGTGGGGGAGGCGAAAGAATATTTAGCAGTTAGCAATTAGCGGTTAGCAGTAAGTGCGGGCAGCAGCAAATCGGGGTTTTGACCTGTGCTTAAATCGGGGAATAGGGCGTATAGAGGACTAACCGGTTAAAGTCAACCTTGTAGGACTTTTTCCTAACTGCTAACTGCTGACTTTGAAACGAGGCACACCATGCGTATCTTTGTTTCCGGGTCTTTAGCGTACGATCGGATCATGGATTTTCCCGGCCGGTTTGTGGACCATATTTTGCCGGAGAAGATTCACATCCTCAATGTCTGTTTCATGGTCAACGGTTTGACGGAGCGCTTCGGCGGCACCGCAGGCAACATCGCCTACAATCTGGCCTTGTTGCAGGAGCGCCCCTATATTCTGGCCACCGCAGGGAAGGATTTCGGCCCGTACCGTAAGTGGCTGGAGCAATTGGGGTTGCCCCTGGCGGGCGTCAAGGAGATTCCCCAGGAGTTCACGGCTGGGGCCTATATCACCACGGATTTGTCCGACAACCAGATTACCGGGTTCAATCCCGGGGCCATGAAGTATACGTCGGAGTATGGCTTCGCAGGCCTGGACCCGGTGGCGGCGCTGGCCATCGTGGCGCCGGGCGGTCTGGAGGACATGCTGGCCTATACCCGGTTCTATAAAAACCGGGGCGTGGGTTACATTTTTGATCCGGGGCAGAGCATCCCGGCCTGGGGCGGCGACGACCTGCGGGAGATGACCAGGGGCGGCCAAGCGCTCATCGTCAACGACTACGAGTTGGAGATGTTCCGGCAAAAGACGGGGTTGGACATCCCTGGAGTCCTGGAACTCACCCCCCATCTCATCACAACCAAAGCGGATCAGGGTTCGCAATTACTGACGATGGGCGGCAGCGAAGCGGTCCCGGCGGTACCGGCCCGACAGGTGATAGACCCCACCGGCGCCGGCGACGCGTACCGGGCCGGTCTCCTCAAGGGTCTGGCCTCGGGTCTGGGCTGGGGGGAGGCGGCCCGCATGGGCGCAGTGTTGGCCAGCTTTGCCGTGGAACAGCAGGGCACCCAGGAGCACCGCCTGGAAATTAAGGAGTTCTGGGACCGTTACGCCGAGACCTTTGGGCTGCCGCCGGCGGCGGCTTTAACGCAGTAACGCGGGGCGAGGTATCTGCCAAGCTAAGCTTTACTTTTTAAGAAATAGGACTTCTGATAAAATTCACTGGGACAAAGGCAGTGGCAGGCGTCAGCCTGCCCCAAGGGGTTTTGTCTGAAGCACTCGGGAAAAGTTAAGGCCCTAAAAGAGTGTTGTGTTGATAGCAAATGATATGACCGCAAATCATGGCAGATGAATTGTCCGCTTTT
>DZCR01000021.1 GCA_022736495.1 Desulfobacca acetoxidans | reverse complement strand
CCTCATCCACCAGAAACTGGCTGATGTCGAGAGTCCGGGCCGCCAGGGCGGCGACCCGCGCCTGTTCTTCCGGGTCGGCGTCCTGCATCATGAGCGGCCAGAGCTTTTTGATGGTGGAGCTACAGGTGGCGCAGGCCGTGACCAAATAGTCGCAGGGAGTGGCGGGATCGTCCAGCAGTTGCAGGTTGAGGCGCACCAGTTCCTTAAAGGTTTGGGTATCGCCGCTGGACAGGGCCGGAATGCCGCAGCACCCCTGGCCGGCGGGGAGGTAGACGCCCACTCCGTGGTGCTCCAATACGGTGAGCGTTGCCTCCCCCACCTGGGGAAAGATCTTGTCGATGAGGCAGCCCACAAAAAAGGCGACCTTGAGGCCTGAACCCCCGGGTGCGGTGTCCCGCCGGGGCACCTGCCGGTGCCAGGGCACGGGGGCCAGGGCTTTAAAGTGTCGATCGGCCAACAATGGCGACATGAACCGGGCGCAGGACGAGCCCAGCAAGTCGTCCACCGGCTTAACAAAAATTCCCTGAAATTTGGCGCCCCAGGCCAGGACGCGGTTGAACCATTCCGGCTTGCTCAACAGTCCCCGGAAGATGACTTTCTTCACGGGGGACAACCCCATATAGCCCGCCAGGATGGCCCGGGCCTTGATAAAAATATCCAGGACTTTCACGCCGCTGGGGCAGTTGGCGGCGCAGGAGCCGCACAACAGACAGCGGTTCAGATGGTCCTGGACCCCCTGGGGGTTCTTGAGAATTTCCTGGGCCAGGCCATCCAGGAGAGCCAGTTTCCCGCGGGCCACATCGGCCTCACGCCCGGTTTCGGCGAACAGCGGGCACACCGCCTGGCAGAGGCCACAGCGCATGCAGGTCACCAGTTGGTCTTCCAACTCTTTCATGAGCCGGGCCAGCTCTTTGATGCTGGACATATTTCTCTCCTAGGAGCGATCAGTCGTCAGCCGGAAAAAAAGTCTCGGCAAATTGGGATAATTTGATTTTTTTAGTCTGACTGCTGATAGCTGAAAGCTGACAACTGCTTTACTCCCCAATGCTTTTCCCGGGATTGAGGATATTCTTGGGGTCCAGGGCCGCCTTGATCCGCTTGGCATAGAGGATGGTGCCCTGGCCCACCTCCTTTTCCATGAACCGGGCCTTGGCTGTGCCGATACCGTGCTCCCCTGAAAGGGTTCCCCCAAACCCTAAGGCGGCCTCAAAGATGGCGTCCACGGCGGCCTCCACCCGATGCCATTCGGCTGCGTCCCTGCGGTCCGTCAGGATGGTGGGATGGAGATTGCCGTCCCCGGCGTGGCCGAAGGTACCGATGGGCAGGTCGAAGTGCTGGCTGATCTCTTGTATGGCCCGAATCATAGCCGGGATTTTGCTGCGGGGCACAGTGGCATCCTCCAGAACCACGGTAGGTTTCAGCTTGGCCAGGGCCGAGAGCGCCGCCCGCCGGGCGCTCCAAACCCGGTCTCGTTCTACGTCATCCTTGGCGGTGTGCACTTTGGTGGCCCCGTTCTGACGACAAATAGCCTCCACCTTCTCGGCTTCCTCCGCCACCACTGCGGGGTGGCCGTCCACTTCGATGAGCAACAGGGCCGCGGCCTCAACCGGCAGACCGGCGTGGCTATAGTCCTCCACGGTGCGGATGGTGAAATTATCCAGGAATTCCAGAGTGGCCGGCACGATGCGGTTGGCAATGATGGCGGCTACGGTTTCCGAGGCCTGGGAAACGTTCCCGAAGTTGGCCAGCATAGCCTTCCGGGCTTGCGGCAAGGGAATGAGCTTCAGGATAATCTCGGAGATGACCCCCAGGGTGCCCTCGGAGCCCACCAACAGGCCGGTGAGATTATAGCCGGTGACGCATTTGACGGTGCGGGAGCCGGTTTTTACGGTTTCCCCAGCGGCCGAGAAAAAGTTGAGGCCCATAATATAATCCAGGGTGACCCCATATTTGAGACCGCGCAAGCCACCGGCATTTTCCGCCACGTTGCCGCCCAGGGTGGAAACCGCCATGCTGCCGGGGTCCGGGGGATAAAACAGGCCCTTGGCTTCCACCGCCTGGGCCAGCTTGGCGGTAACGACCCCAGGTTGCACCACGGCGTACAGGTCTGCTTCGTTGATCTCCACAATCTGATTCAGGGCATTGGTTAGCACCACCACCCCCCCAGGCAGGGGTATGGTGCCGCCGCTCAAATTCGTCCCCGCGCCCCGCACAGTCAACGGCAGGCCGTTGTCGTTGCACAATCGCACTGCCTGGCCTAAAAGCATGGTAGATTTGGGCCTGACCACCAGGGCCGGCATGACAGGTTCCAACACTGCGGCGTCATAGGCATAGGTAAGACGGTCGCTTTCCTGAAGAAAGACCTGCTCTTTCCCCAGGAGCCGCTGGAACTCTTTTACCAGGCTATCACTGACCATAGCGGTCTCCTTGTGAGGGAGGGTTAAGGATATTTAATTTATATAAATAATATTGTCTTCCAGCGCCTGTGTCAATTGGTAAGACCTTTTTATAAACCAAGAATAATTTTTTTCTGGCGAAGTGGTCTGATCTCTATCGGTCCGGGAAACAGGCGCGTTAATTCGATTCGTGTGCCAAGGCGGCGCTTCCCGGCAGGAAGCTTTTTGTCTGCCGTTCCAGGAAGAAATTCAGGACAAAGGTGATATGCCGTTTCATGGCGGCGTAGGCTGCTTCAGGGTCATGATCTTTGATGGCCTGGAGGATCTCAGTGTGCTGTTGGCCGATGATTTCCAGGTTGGCGGGGTCTTCATAGAGATAGTGGAGGTTTTCTTTGATGCCATAATGAAGCAGGTCGTAAAACGTCTTCATGATGTGGACCTGAACCGTGTTTTTGGTGGCATAGGCGATGGCCATGTGGAAGGACACATCCTCTTCGATGCCCAGGCGCCCGGCCCGATTTTCCTCCAGCATACGGGTGAGGGCCTTTTCCAGCACCTGGAGGTCTTCGGGGGTAGCCCGCTGGGCCGCCAGGCTCACCGCCTGGCCTTCCAGACCCATCCTCACCTCCAGGAGTTCTTCCAGGGTGGGGCTGTGGCCTTCGATCATGGCGGCTAACGGATTGAGTCCCCGCTGCTCATGAATGGAGCGCACGTAGGTTCCCTGGCCCTGGCGATGCTCCAGAAGCCCCATGGTTACCAGTTGCTTGATGGCCTCCCGCACCGTGGGGCGGCTTACCCCCAAGGCCTGGGCCAGATCCCGCTCAGGCATGATTTGTTCCCCGGGTTTGAGCTGGCCCCGAAATATGAGGTCACGGATCTGTTCAAAGGCCTGGTCCGAAACGCGCTTCACCTTGATGGGCTTAAGGAACGCCGTCATGCTTACCCTCCGCACCTAAAAATTGCGCCCCGACAATTTTTTCCCTTGACATCTATTTTACGGTTTCATACCATATTGTCAAGTGGTCAGACCAATAATCAACTCTGCAATATTTCCGCTTTTTCTTATTGGTAAGACCATAAACCAGGTGGCCCCCTCCGGCCACCGCCAAACTTCCCACCATAACCTAGAGGCTTAAAACTATGGGGCCACAGACTGACCTGAATCTCTTTAAGGACAAGGCCGCGGCCGTCCAGGTAGTGATCACCGAGATCACGGACCTGCCCGGGGCCTTTGATTATGCCGCGGATCTTACCACAAAACAAGGGGGCAAATCCATGGCGGCCTTCGGTTGGGAGGGTTCAGACCGGGCGGCTCTGGAAGAATCCTGTCGGCAGGCCGGAGTGAAGCTGGTCACGGAGAACCTGCGGGAGCACGCCGACCTGCACACCGCCCTCACCCTCGTCGATTGGGGCATCGCGGAGACCGGCAGCCTGGTGTTGGATTCCAGCTCCGAAGATCTGCGCCTGGCCACTATGTTGGCGGAAACCCACATCGCGGTCTTACCCTTATCCCGCCTTAGACCGGATTCGATGGCCCTGGAAGCGGACCTGGTCCGTTTGATGGCAGCGCCCCCGAGCTACCTGGCCTTCATTACCGGGGCCTCCCGCACCGCCGACATCGAACGGGTCCTCACCATCGGCGTCCACGGCCCCCAGGAAATGCACATACTCATTTTAAAGGACCGGGAATCATGATCGATACCGCCCAGAATCTCAAAGATTACAAAAAGCGTTTGAGAAAGGCCCTGGATAACCAATTTCTGCGCTCCGCCATGGGCACGTTTGCCACCGCTTACAAAGAAACCCAGGGCCGCATCTTCCAGGGGGTAGATGTGGAGGGCCTGCGCCGGGAGATCGCCCAGGGCAAGGATGAAGCCCTGCCTCACCTGGAAGAGCTTTACCAGGTCTTCAAGGCCAAGGCCGAAGCTGCCGGGGTCAAGGTGTACCTGGCGGCCACCGCGAGGGAGGCCAACGAGATCATCGCGGGTATCGCCCGGGATAACCAGGTCAAGAAAATCGTCAAATCCAAGTCCATGACCGCGGAGGAGACTTTCTTAAACGATCACCTGGAAAAAGATGGCTTCGAGGTGGTGGAAACGGACCTGGGGGAATGGATCATTCAGTTGCGCCACGAAGGGCCGTCCCACATGGTTATGCCCGCGATTCATCTGTCCCGACAGGAAGTGGCGGATTTGTTTTCGAAAGTCACCGGCAAACCCCAGGAACCTGACATCGAAAACCTGGTGAAGGTGGCGCGCCAAGAGCTGCGCAAGGCATTTCTCACTGCGGATATGGGGATTTCCGGGGCCAATTTCGCCATCGCGGCCACCGGCACCCTGGGCATCATCAGCAACGAAGGTAACGCCCGCCTGACTACCAGCCTGCCCCGGGTTCACGTGGCCCTGGTTGGGGTGGACAAACTGGTGCCCGATCTGCATTCCGCCCTGCGCATCCTTAAGATTCTGCCGCCCCGGGCCACCGGCCAGATTATCACCTCTTACGTCTCCTGGATCACCGGGGCCAACGAATGCCGTACCGCGTCCGGGGGCAAAAAAGAAATTCACATCGTCTTTCTGGACAACGGCCGCCTGGCCATCTCCCGGGACCCCATTTTTTCCCAAGCCCTGCGCTGCATACGGTGCGGCTCCTGCGCCAACGTCTGCCCCATTTACAGCCTGGTGGGCGGCCACAATTATGGCCACGTCTATATCGGCGCCATCGGCCTGATCCTGACGTATTTTTACCATGGCCGCAAAAACGACCGGGCCATTGTGCAGAACTGTCTCAACTGCCAGGCCTGTAAAGCGGTGTGTCCTGCGGGCATCGATCTGCCCCACCTTATTAAGGAAACCTATTGCGAGGTGTTGCAGGGGGAGGAGAAGCTGCCTCTGAAAAATAAGCTGCTGCGCCGGGTCTTAAAGGACCGCCGCCTGTTTCATTTTATTCTGCGCCGGGCCTCCCTGGCCCAGCGGCCTCTGGCCCGGGGAGATGGGTTCATGCGGCACTTGCCGTTCTTTTTCGGCAAGGAGCACGAATTCCGCAGCCTGCCGGTTATTGCCCGGACGCCTTTCCGGGACCTCTGGCCCAAGCTTTATCAGAAGGTGGAAAACCCCCGTTACCGGGTGGCCCTGTTTGGCGGGTGCCTGGTGGACTTTGTCTACCCCGAGCAGGGTATTGCCCTGCTAAAGGCTTTGCAGGACCAGGGGGTGCAGGTGGAGTATCCCATGGAACAGACCTGCTGCGGTTTGCCCGCCAAGATGATGGCGGAAAAAGAAGTGGCCAGGGAAGTGGCCCTCCAGAACCTCGCGGCGTTAGACCCGGCGGATTATGATTATATCCTCACCCTGTGCGCCTCCTGCGGCTCCCACATCAAAGAGGCCTACCCCAAGCTCCTGGCCGGTACGCCGGCCGCGGTGAAAGCCGAGCAGTTGGTGGGTAAGCTCATTGATTTCAGCTCCTTTCTGACCCGGGTCCTCAAAGTGAAGGCCGAGAGGTTCCGGGGCGGCAACAAGAAAGTGGCTTACCACTCCCCCTGCCACCTCTGCCGGGGCATGGGGGTGGTGCAGGAGCCCCGGGATTTGCTGGCCATTGCCGGATTGGAATACCTGCCCGCCAGGGACGAAGACACGTGCTGCGGCATGGGCGGGAGTTACTCCGTGGATTTTCCGGAGCTTTCCGCCGAAGTGCTCAAGAAAAAACTGGACGCCGTGGAGGAGACCGGCGCGGATTTATTGGTCACCGACTGCCCCGGCTGCATCCTGCAGCTCAAGGGCGGCATGGACAAGCGCGGCAGCAAGGTCAAGGTCAAGCACATCGCCGAAGCCATCGCCGAAGCGCAAAAGCCTCCTGAGCAGGGTTGAGGAAGGTAAGATGAAACCCGGTGCCGACCGGATTCTTCATCCATTAATTTATTTTAAGTATTTCTCATATGGGAGGGTAAGCTGATGACCTGGTTGCAACATTACAACCCCTTGGGGAGCCTGGGCATATCCGCCATCGTGGCGGCCATCCCGCTGTTCATTCTCCTGTACATGCTGGGAATTCGCCGCTCCAAGGGGCACTATGCCGCGTTTTTCGCCACCCTGGCTGCGGTATTACTGGCCATCATCGTATGGGGCATGCCAGTGGGTCATGCCATTTCCGCGACGGCATATGGGGCGGCCTTCGGAATCTTCCCCATCGTCTGGATCGTGGTCACCGCCATCTGGGTGTACAACATGACGGTGGAATGTGGTGACTTTGAAATTATTAAGAACTCGTTAGCCTGCGTCACCGATGACCGCCGCCTCCAGGCCCTGTTCATTGCCTTTGCCTTCGGGTCCTTCATCGAAGGCACCGCCGGCTTCGGCACCCCTGTGGCCATCACCGCGGCCATGCTGGTGGGCCTGGGGTTCAACGCGAGATACGCGGCCGGTGTCTGCCTCATCGCCAACACTGCTCCCGTGGCCTTCGGCGCCATCGGTATCCCCATCGTGGTGGCCGCCGGGGTTACCGGCCTGGATATGATGCACATCAGCAAGATCGTGGGGCGCCAGTTGCCTTTTCTTTCCCTGATTGTGCCCCTGTGGCTGTCGGTGACCATGTGCGGCTGGAAACGGTCCACGGAAGTCTTGCCCGCCATCATCGTGGCCGGTCTCTGCTTTGCCATTTCCCAATTTGTGGTCTCCAATTTCATAGGTCCCTATCTGCCAGATATCATTTCGGCCATCGTCACCATCATCGGCCTGGGGATCTTTCTGCGCCTCTGGAAACCGAAACAGGTCTTTCATTTTGCCGATGAAAAACCTGCGGGACCAGTGACTTGTCAATTTTCGGCCGGGGAAGTGGTTCGGGCCTGGGCCCCTTACGTCATCCTGGCCATCATGGTGTTCCTCTGGGGCCTGACCTCCGTCAAGGCCGTCCTGGGACCCATCGGCACTTCGTTTAGCTGGCCCCTGCTCCACAACCTGGTGCTCAAGACTGCGCCCATCGTGGCCAAGAATACTCCCTACCCCGCAGTATATCTGGTCAACATCGGTTCAGCGGCCGGCACTGCCATCTTCATCGCCGGCCTGCTGTCGGTCTTCATTATGCCCAAATACGGCTTTGGCAAGGCCTTTGCCTGCCTGGGCCGGACTATTTACATGCTGCGCTTCCCCATTCTCACCATCGCCTTGATCCTGGGCCTGGCCTTCATCATGAACTACTCCGGCATGAGCTCCACCCTGGGGCTGGCCTTTACCGGCGCGGGTGCAGCCTTCCCGTTCTTCTCGCCTTTTCTGGGTTGGGTGGGCGTCTTCCTCACCGGGTCGGACACCTCCTCTAACGCCTTGTTCACCTCCTTGCAGAAGACCACGGCGCAGCAAATCGGGGTTGATCCCCACCTCATGGTGGCTGCCAACTCCAGCGGCGGCGTTACCGGCAAGATGATTTCGCCCCAGAGCATCGCGGTAGCCACCGCCGCCACCGGCCTGGTAGGCGAAGAAGGAGCTATCTTCCGCTGGACCTTCTTTCATAGCATGGGCATGTGCGTGATTATCGCCGTGATCACCCTGCTCCAGGCCTACTGGCTCAAGTTCATGCTGCCGTAAGGATAATTTTGGGAAAGGGGAGCAGGGGCTTGTTCGTAAATGGCTCCTGCCCCTCTTGCAAACCCTCTCCCCCGGCCCCGGACAAAGGGCTGGAAGGGGAGTTAGAAGGGAGGATAATAACCATGAACATCACGGTAACCCCCGGCCGCAAGATTATCGGGCGGCTGGCCAAAGGCGAGGATTTGTTGGCGGCCCTGGAGAACTCAGCCAGACAGCACAGCATCACCTTAGGGGAAGTCCAGGCCATCGGCGCGGTCAGCCAGGCCCGGGTAGGATATTACAATCAGGCGGAGCGCCAGTATCAATATATTGATTTGCTAAATCCTCGGGAAATTCTATCTTTAACGGGGAATATTTCTCTGAAAGACGGCAAACCTATGGTCCATGCCCACATAACTTTGTCAGGTGAAGATGGTCATGCTGTGGGTGGCCACCTGGCTGAAGGCACGCTGGTCTTCGCCTGCGAATTTGCCATCCAGGAATATAAGTCGGCCACGCCGCTGGTGCGCCAGATGGACGACCCTACCGGGTTGTTCCTGTGGCCCTATACGTAAATAAAACTGAAACATGACAAGCAATTTTAAAACCAGTTTATTCTGTCATCCTGAGCGCGGTGAATGATCTCAATTTGTTGGAAACGAGATTCATCTCTGCGCGCAGAATGGCAGTTTTCGAGGGCAGGGCAGGAGAATGCAAATCTCACGCGGTCCCCATGAATCGGGCCCAGGCCGGGGTCTAAGCCGAGGCGGGTCTCAAAGGGAACGTGCCCCTTTCAGGGGAACTCTTCGCAATTTTCCCGTACGCCACAATCCCGGCATTTGGTCTCGTACCTCATGATGGCTGCGAGCCCCCCCGCCACTGCTCCCAAGGTAAAGAAAATGAAATACCACATCTTAAGCCTCCTCCTCACCGCCTCAATCCGAAGCTCTGCCGGCACTCTTCCCTGCCGACGTCAAGATAAACCCTTTATTGAAATTTGTAGAAAAACAATATTATGGGGTAATGTCGTATTTATTAGGATTTAGTTAGTTTTAACAAAAGTTCACCATTTCACCCCTGGATCGGTTATGCCCTCCAGGGAAAATCCCTTCCCAAAACCGCAAGTTTATGGCATAATAGCAAACATCAGGTGACATAATACATCTATGCGTTTTTATTAGATAAATTTATTTCTAAGCTGCCTTTTGGTGTTCTAACATTATCTAATGTATGAATAGAGGATAAACGCCCATGAGAAAGACGTATATCTTAGATACCAATGTGTTGCTGCACGATCCCGACTCATTATTTTCTTTTGAAGATAATGCTATAGTGTTGCCACTTTCCGTAGTAGAAGAACTGGACCGTATCAAAAGAAGAAGCGATGAAGTTGGTAGAAACGCCCGAGAAGTCTCCCGAAAATTGGATGAATTAAGGCTGCGAGGACGGTTGTCCGAAGGCGTGGGACTGGCGGGCGGCGGGTCGGTGCGCATTGAGATCAACGGCCATAAATCCCACAATCATCTCAATGGGATTGATTTAAATACCACCGACAACATGATCCTGGCATTAGCCTACTCCCTCGGAAAGAATGGCGACAACCCGGTCATCCTGGTAACCAAAGATTTGAATCTGCGCATCAAGGCCGATGTCTTGGGGGTAACCTGCGAAGATTTTTATAGCGACAAGGTGGATTATCATCGGTTATACAGCGGCGTCAGGGAACTGTATCTGGCCCCCGCCGAGATTGATCGGCTTTATCAAGAAGGGTCTCTGGATTATGACCAGGCCGATCTTCACCCCCATGAGTTCTGTATATTGAAGTTGAGCGAATCTTCGTCCAAGTCCGCGCTAACCCGATATAGCAACCACCGACTGCATAAACTGGCCCATGACGGCAAGGCGGTTTATGGGATCAAGGCCTTGAACAAGGAGCAAAAATTCGCCCTGGAATTGCTGCTGGATGACAACGTCCAAGTGGTGACCCTGGTGGGCAAGGCCGGTACCGGCAAGACCATCCTGGCCTTGGCGGCCGGGTTGGAAAAGGTCCTGGAAGGCAGCGGGCGCTATAACCGCATCCTCATCACCCGTCCCATCGTGCCCTTGGGGAACGATATCGGCTATCTGCCCGGCGACAAGGAAGACAAGATCAGGCCCTGGATGCAGCCCATCTATGACAACCTGGAATATCTGTGCAATGAACATATTCAACCCAACGGCTGCATCGATTACCTCATCAGCAACGGCAAAATCGAGTTGGAGGCCTTAACCTATATCCGGGGCCGGAGTATCCCTAAACAGTTCATCATCTGTGATGAAAGTCAAAACTTGAGCCCCCACGTCATTAAGACCATCCTCACCCGGGTGGGCCGGGGCAGCAAGATCATCTTTACCGGCGACCCCGAGCAGATCGACCATCCTTACCTGGACGCCTCGTCCAACGGCCTTAGTTATTTGGTGGAAAGGATCAAGGAGGAAGAAATCTCCGGCCACATTACCCTGCTCAAGGGCGAAAGGTCCGGTATTGCCGAGTTGGGCGCGAAGCTGCTCTAAGAGGGGCCACCTTCTCCTCCTACCGCTAAAATCCTTTTCAGACGTTCGTGACACCCATGGATCTGTTGTTACCTGGTCCAACCGGCTACGGGAAGCTTTAGGGAGCTTGGCAAGATTCAAACTATGATGGGCGAAACCACCACCCCGGAAACCCCGATTCAGCCTTGGCCTTGAGCAGGTACTACTTCACCGAACACCCGTGATGGATAAATCAAGCCAAACCTCACGCCCCATGGCCATAAGGCCCGAGTGCTATGCTTGTCTGGAGCGGCTGGTCGCCCTTGCCACGGAGTTGGCCTCATCTGACCCGGAGGTGCAGCGGCGAGCCAGTCGGGCTGCTCGCCAAATCCTTGATCGGGAGTTTGGGCCGGGCGCCATCCCTGCGGCCATCGCCAACCAATTTCTGCCCGTTATCCTTCAGATTTCCGGGAACGCCGATCCCTTTGCCGCCCGGAAAACCGCGGCGACCACGTTTGCCGCCGGGATGCAGGAGCGTTTGGCGCCAGCTTATGGCGACGACCTGGAAGCGCTTCTGCGTCTGGCCGCGGTGGGTAACGCGTTTGATTTTTTCCGGGGCGAAGCAGAAGTAACCCGGGAGATGCAGGCCCCGATAGACTTTGGCATCTCGCACCTGCCTGGCTTTCGCCGGGCGCTTGCCGGTCCTCCCGGCCTCCTCCTCTATCTGGCGGACAACGCCGGGGAGCAGTTCTTCGACCGCCCCCTGGTGGCCTGGCTGCGGCGCCAGGGATGGGAGGTGCTCTATGTGGTGAAGGGCGGGCCCATCCAAAATGATCTTACCTGGGATGACCTGGAAGATTCAGGTCTCACAGAGGCCATGGCGCCGGTGGTGGATACCGGGGCCTGCACCGTGGGTCTGGATCTCGATGAGGTCAGCTCCGAATTTCAAAATCTTTATGACAAGGCGCAGATCATCCTGGCCAAGGGCATGGGGCATTTTGAAACGATGGGTCACCTGCATGACCCTCGCATCTGGTTCCTGCTCCAGGCCAAGTGTGCGCCCATGGCCCGGTCGCTGGGAGTGGACCGGAACACCTTTGTTTTCCTCCAAACTCCGGCGATTTCTCTTGACACCCAGGGCAAAATGAAATAAATAGGGTGAACTTATAGGTCCTATCGGTTAAAAGGGAAGACGGTGCAAAACCGTCGCGGTCCCGCCGCTGTAATTGGGGACGAAACCGGCTGAAGACCACTGGGGGTGACAATCCCCCGGGAAGGCGCCGGGAGTAGGGCGATCCAAGAGCCAGAAGACCTGCCTGTAAGCTGGACGGATGGGCGCGAGATACGCCCCGGCCGCCGACTTGAGGACCAAGTGAGACGGGTGCAATCCTCAATTCCCCCAATAAGGGGAATTGAGCTTTTTTTTGAGGGGTTTCCCGACCCGTTTCCCCCTCTCGTCCTGGTTGGGTGCGCTCGGATTCACCCGGCCTTTTTTCAAGGGGTTTTTACCCCTCTTCTTATCCCTGGCGCCCTGGCGGCCCTGTTCCTGGGTGCGGTGTCTGGCAACCATCGCTCCCCTGGTTCAGGGTTGCCAGGATTTTTTTTGGGGGGGCTGGAGTAGCGGTTTTTACAAAAAAAGTTGCTCTTGTATATCTTTTATGATTCCATATACACTTAGCGTGGGCCAGAGCGCCACGAGAGCAGCGGCAGAAAGGCCAGATGATCTAGACTGAAACAAGCATTTTTTGAGGCGCAGGGGAGCCCTCATAAAGCCCTGTCCCGGGAGGTTACGATGAAACGCATTGCCGTCAATCTGGATGAACAAATGGTGCAAGCCTTCGAAGATGACAGTCAGGTTTACGAGTTCATCTGCGTGTCAGGAGATGACGACCATCCCACTGATAAAGGGACTTTTAAAATCTTCCGCAAACAGCATCCCTACCGCAGCAAAACCTATAATGTCCAGATGGATTATGCCATGTTCTTCACGGAAGACGGCAAAGCCCTGCATCAGTACCATGGCCCCGTGCCTCTTGAAGTGGTGCGCGCCATGAAGAAGGGAGTGTCGGAGTGGTTCGGCTCCCACGGGTGTGTCCGCCTCGAAGAAGAGGCAGCCCGCACCCTCTACGAATGGGCCCCCCTGGGTACTCAAGTAACGGTAAAATAATTGTGCTCTTATGCTGCGGGTCGCCGGTTATATTACGGTAGCTGTTTTGCTGGGTCTGTGGGGAGCAATGCCCGGCGCTGGCGGCCAAACTCTTTCGCCGGGGGCGGAAGTTTTTGCGGTCGATCCGGGAAGGGTGACCGAAGTCACCTATCGTTCCGCCGGGATAATGCTGATCGCGCATCGTTGGCAGACTCAGGACAGATTCGCCCTTATCTACCTGGACAAGCAGAACCGCACGCCGGTTACTTGTCCCGCCGGCCAGGGTTTTGACGTTGTCCTCAAGCAATTGACGTCCTTGAAACTGCGACGAGCCTTGAACGCTAAGGAAGCTCAGGACCTTCTGCAGAAAAATCCGGTACGTTCCTGGGCCGAAGTGGTGGTTCGAGACAATACGGCCTTGGAGCCCTTCCGGGCTCTTATTATGCCGGTCGCTGGCGCGCCCAATAAAGCCTTCGTGCATTTCGACGACTCCACCTATGTTGTGGGCTTTGACGACCAGGTATTCCAACTCATCTCGGGTGGGTGCAAGTTATTAGCCGCAACCTCACCGCACCAGGAATGACGCCGCCTCAAGCCTGGTCTGAAAATTTCACCGGCTCCCTTGTTTGAGACTTCGTCACCCTATTGGGGAGGCTTCATAGGCATGGGTGCGCCCGCCGCCCTCCCCACACCGGACCGGAAACGCCGGCCTTTTGCCAACAGTCATAAAATGATTAGAATAGCAATGGGCGCGGCCGATGTGCACGGCGTGCGCCTATCCTCAAAAACCGATCAGGAGAGAACTGATGCCGGAAATCCGCGTGAAAGGAATGAGTTGCTCCCATTGCGTCGCGGCCATGACCAAGGCCATGAATAGTCTGGCAGGGGTGAGCAATGTCAAGGTGGACCTGGCCAGCGGCCGGGTGAGTTATGACAGCGCCGCGACAATCTCCCGGGAAGACCTGGACCGGGTGGTCAAAGCTGCGGGGTTTGAACTGCTGACCACATAAAAATCGTCTCGTAGAGAAAGGTTTATGTGGTCTTATCCCTCCAGTTCGGCCCGCCAGAAGATATGGTGCACCGCGCGCAAGGTCCCATTGTCTGCCGCCGCTTGCTTAAGGGCCTGGGCAAACTCCGGGGCTGGCACCGCATGATGCCGGCTGACGATCTTAAACCCCAGGAAGACCAGGGGGAAAGGCAGTTTGGTTTCCCGGGCGAAGGCTTTCAGGGCCGTAACGGTCGCCTCCCGGCGCAGCTCATAGACCCAGGCCCGCCCCCCGGGCGCCAGGACCCGTTTCAGCTCCTGAAGCCCGGCCACGGGGCAGGGCCAGATATGGAAGCTGAAGGTGGCGGCAACCTGGTCAAAGACTCTCCCCGGAAACGGGAGGAGACAGGCATCAGCCACCAGCCAGCGAACTGCGGTCTGAGGGGCCAGGACTGCTTGCCGGGGCTTCGCCCGGCGGATCATGTCGCCAGCGAAATCCAGACCCCAGAGTGACAGGTCGGGGCGGACCTTGGACAGGTACCCCAAAAGATAGCCGGGACCGGTGCCCACATCCAAGAGGCGGGCGCCCGGGGGCAAAGTTCTGGCCAGGTCGTCCACAAACAGCCGGTAGATCAACCGCATCAGAGCACCCTGGGCCAGGCGGGCGTAAAGCCAGGGCGGGGGTTCCAGGTGTTCACCCCGAAGCAGGTCCTTCCAGGTCATCCGTATTCCTTCCCTAAATAAGGCCGCTCCCCAAGGCTGCGGCAATAGCCAGGAGCATGGCGGCCACCAGGACCTGCACCAGACGCAGGGTCACTTTCCGCATCAAACGGTTGCCCAGCCAGGCCCCGGCGAAGGCGGCCAGGATGGCGGCGGCCAAGAGACTGTGGTTCCCTTCCAGGTGCAGCCCCGGCAAGGTCAAGCCATACATGACGATCCGGGGAATGTCTACCATCAGGGAGATCACCACCCCGGTGGCGATAAAGCTTTCTTTGGTCAGGCCCATCTTAAGGAGAAAGGGGCTGCGCAGCGCCCCCTGATGTCCCGACAGGCCCCCGAAAAACCCACTTAACACGCCGCCCAGGGGAAGATACCGGGGCGGCAGGGAGAACGGCGCGCCCCCCGGGGCCAGTTCGACCAGGGCGAAAATTACCATCAGCACCGCCACCACCAGCTTCACCGGCATGATTTGGAGTTCCCGGCCGTAAGCCAGGTAAGTGAACAGCGGCTTAAGATTTGACAGATACAGAAGCACCCAGGCCCCCAACAGGGCGCTGAGGATGGCGGGGGCCCCGAATTTGAGCACTACCGTCTTGTCGGCATGGCGGCCCAACAGCCAGAATTTGAAGAGGTTGTTCAGGGCGTGGACCACCGCGGTGAGGGCGATGGCCAGGTCGATGGGAAAAAAGAGAACCATGACCGGCAACAGCATGGTCCCCAGGCCAAACCCGGAGAACAGGGTCAGGCCCGAAGCCAGAAACGCAGCCAGGCAGATAATCAGGTAAGGCATAAGAGCTATCCTCGCTAACCTTCCAAGCAAGGGTTCCCCTCCCAAAAAAATCCCAGCTTCTAGTCCCTTTATCTAAAATGGCAGGCGACCCAGTGGTCCGGGGCGGTCTCCCGAAGGGCGGGGACCGTCTCTTTACAGAGAGGCAACTGGGCCTCAGGGCAGCGGGGGTGGAAAGGGCAGCCCGGCGGCACGTTGACCGGACTGGGCGGCTCACCCTTGAGGGCCGGCGGCTTAAAGGTCCGCTCGGCGGTGGGCCGGGGCACCGCGGCCAGGAGGGCCTCGGTATAGGGGTGCAGGCGACATGTGGCCAGGACCTCCCGTGAGGCCATTTCCATCAATTTGCCCACGTACATCACTGCCACCCGGTTGCTGATTTGGGAGATGACGCTCAAGTCGTGGGAGATGAACAGATAGGTGAGGCCGTGGCGCTGCTGCAGTTCCGCCAACAGATTGAGAATCTGGGCCTGGATGGAGACGTCCAGGGAGGAAACGGGCTCGTCGGCCACGATGAGCTTAGGTTTCAAGGCCAGGGCCCGGGCGATCCCCAGGCGCTGGCGCTGGCCGCCGCTGAATTCATGGGGATAGCGGTCTAAAACCTCTTCGGTCAGCCCCACTTCCCTAAGCAGCTCCGCCACCCGGGCCCGGCGCTCCGGGCGAGTTCCCAGATTGTGGATGACGTAAGGCTCTTCTAAAATCTGGCCCACGGTCATGCGGGGGTTTAGAGACGAATACGGGTCCTGGAAAATGATCTGGATCTCGCGGCGCAGTTCCTTGAGGCGCTTATGAGAGACCTGGGCCAGGTCTTCCCCGGCGAAGACGATACGGCCGCTGGTGGGGGGCAGCAGCGCCAGGGCCAGGCGTCCCAGGGTGGACTTGCCGCACCCGGACTCTCCTACCAGCCCAAGGGTCTCACCGGACGAAAGAGCAAAGCTGACGCCGTCCACTGCCTTGAGCAACGGCCCTTTCCCCCAGGCGCCGGCCAGGCGGAAATAGCGACAGAGGTCGTGAGCAGCCAACAGTTCAGGCATAATTCCAACACCGCACCACGTGCCCGGGGCTTACCTCTACCCAGGGCGGCTCTGCCAGGCAGCGGTCGTGGGCCAGGGGGCAGCGGTCCCGGAAAAGGCAGCCGGACGGAGGTTCCGCGGGCAGGTGCCCCTTAATGGGCGAGAGAATTTCCCCAGGAGGATGCTTAAAATCCAGGCGCGGCACCGAACTCAAGAGTCCCCGGGTATAGGGATGATCCGGCTGGCGGAAGAGTTCTGCTGTGGGGGCCTGCTCCACGATCAGCCCGGCATACATTACCGCCACCCGGTCTGCGGTCTGGGCCACAATTCCCAGGTTGTGGGTGATGAACAAGACCGCCAGCCCCAACTCCGCCTTAAGCCTGGTCAGCAAGGCCAGGATCTGGGCCTGGATGGTAACATCCAGGGCGGTGGTGGGCTCGTCAGCGATGAGCAGTTCCGGCTCGCAGGCCAGGGCCATGGCCATGAGGGCCCGCTGCCGCAACCCCCCCGAGAGTTGGTGCGGATATTGGCTTAAACGGGCCGCGGCATCGGGAAAGCCTACCCGGGCCAGGGCCGCGCCTGCTTCCCGCCAAGCCGCTTGATGGGACAAGCCCCGGTGGAGGCGCAGGGCCTCAGCCACCTGCTCCCCAACGGTCAGGACCGGATTGAGGGCGGTCATGGGTTCCTGGAAGACCATGGCAATGCGGTCGCCCCGAATCTGCCGCATCCGGCTGTCGGGACAGGTTGCCAGGTTTTCACCCTGAAAGCGAATCTCCCCGGTCATCTCGGCCATGGGCGTGGGCAGGAGCCGCAGGATGGACATGGCGGTGACGGTCTTGCCGCAGCCGGATTCTCCCACCAGCCCAAGGGTTTCGCCGGCGGCCAGATCGAAACTTACCCCGGCCACGGCCCGCAGCTTCCCGCGCTCGGTACCGAACTGGACGGTGAGACCGCGCACCGTCAGTAACGGTGAGGTGGCCGGACTGCGTGCCAGGTTATCTTTCAAGGAAGCCACTATGCACCAATTTACGTTGAGGCCGGGGCGGCCCCTTCCAGGGGCAGTTGCATAATAAAGGCGGTTCCCCGCCCGGGGGTGCTGTCCACTGAGATGGAACCGCCATGCTCCTGGGTGATACTCTGGCAGATGGCCAGTCCCAAACCCGTTCCCTTTTCCTTGGTGGTAAAGTAAGGCTGAAAAATATTTTCGGCCACCGCGGGGGACATGCCCTCGCCGGTGTCGGCGATGCTGATTTCGGCTTTGGCCTCCCGGACCCGGGTAATGATGGTGATTTCACCCCCCCGGGGCATGGCCTCCATGGCGTTCTTCAGCAGATTCAGAAAGACCTGGCGCACCTGCCTGGGATCGAAGAATAAGGGCGGCAACGGCGTTTCTTCCACCTGGCGCACCGTGATCTGATGTTCCGCAAAGGTATCTTGAAACAGCTCCAGGGCTTCCCGCAACGTGTCGGCGATCTGGCCCAGGCGTTTTTGGGCCGGGGGGCGGCGGACAAAATCCCGCATTTCGGCCACCATCTCCTCCAGGTGACTCACTTCTTCCGCAATCATGGTCAGTTTGCGGTGGGCTTTGTCCTCCAGGTTCGGGGTCTTGAGCAACTGGCGGGCGAATCCGCCGATGATGAGCAGCGGATTCTTGATTTCATGGGCAATGTGGGTCACGGTATTGCCCACCGCGGCCAGACGTTCGGACTGGAGCATCCGTTCCTCCATCTCCTTGTATTCGGTAATGTCCCGTATGATCCCGGTGAAATAGAGGTTATCCCGAATCTCGGCCACTGAAAACGAGATGCTCATGGGGAATTCCCGACCATCCCGGCGCAGGGCGGTGAGCCGGATATGCTTACCGATCATCCGGGCTTCCCGGGTGGCGACATAGCGCCGAACATAGGCCCGGTGTTCCGCCTTATAGGGCGGCGGAATCACGATAGTCAAGTCCTGGCCCAAGGCTTCCTCCCGGGTGTAATCGAACATCTGTTCCGCGCCGCGATTGAAACCGACAATCACGTGGTCTTCATTGATGGTGATGATGGCGTCGGTGGCGCTGTTGATGATGCCTGAATTGATTTCCTGTTTCTGGCGCAATTCCTGGATCTGGCAGACCAGCCCTTTCAAAAAATTAACGACGGGGCCGTTCACGAGATTATTCAGTTTGTCCGGTGAAAAATCGCTGAGCCCCGCAGTCAAGAACTGTGCGTCCAGAATGAGGTCAAACTGCTCCGGGTGCAAACCTGTTAAAGGGTTCAGCGGCATGCCGCCCAGGAGATCGGGCGAGGTGCGGTACAGGACCACATCCATCGGGGGGTAACCTTCCAGCGAGAAGGGCAGGCTGACCGGGTGGCAGAGAAATTCCTCCCCGTTTAAGACGATGGCGATGCGGATGGGTTTGATGGCGGTAGTCATCTAACTCTGGGTAACCTCGTGTGGCGACGGGCCCGGGGGAAGATCGTTTCGGGCACCCGGTGCGGCCTCCTCCAGGGGAAGTTGGATGGTAAAGGTGGAACCTCGGCCAGGAGCGCTGGCGGCTAGGATGCAACCACCGTGCTCCTGCATGATACTCTGGCAGATGGCCAGGCCCAGACCGGTCCCCGTTTCCTTGGTGGTGAAGTAGGGTTGAAAAATACTATTGGTAACCTCGGGAGACATACCTGCCCCAGTGTCGGTGATGCTGATCTCCACATGCGGGCCTCGCACCCGACTGGCAATGGTCAGCTCCCCACCGCCGGGCATGGCCTCCTGAGCATTCTTGAACAGGTTAAGCAGAACCTGATGCAACTGCTCGGGGTCAAAGGCTACAGGCGGGAGCTCCGTTTCCGCCACCTGGCGCACCTGGATATTATGCTCCTTAAAGGAGTCCTGAAATAGATTCAGGACTTCGGCTATGGCCGCGGTAATATCTCCCTGACGCTTCTGGGCCGGCGGCCGGCGGACAAAATCGCGCATGGCCGCCACCATCTCCTCGAGATGCGCCACCTCTTCGGCGATGGTGGATAATTTGTGGCGGGCTACGTCGTCAAATTCCGGAACCCTAAGGAGCTGCCGGGCGAACCCCCCGATGATGAGCAGGGGATTTTTGATTTCGTGGGCGATATGGGCTACGGTATTGCCCACTGCAGCCAGACGTTCAGACTGGAGCACCCGGTCTTCCATGGCCTTGTATTCAGTAATGTCCCGCATGATGGCGGTAAAATAGAGGTTGCCATGGATTTCCACCACAGAAAAGGAAATACTTAAGGGAAAGGCTCGCCCATCCCGGCGTTGGCCGGTGAGGCGCCTTTGTTTGCCGAGCACGTGGGCTTCTCGGGTGGCCAGATAGCGCTGGAGATAGCTCCGATGGAATTCTTTGTAGGGTGGGGGCACGATCAGTTTCAGATCCTGGCCCAGGGCCTCTTTCCGGCTGTAGCCGAACATCTTCTCGGCCCCCTGGTTATAACCGATAATCACGTGGTCTTCGTCGATGGTGACCAGGCCATCAGTAGCACTACTGATGATGCCAGTGTTGATTTCCTGCTTCTGGCGCAACTCCTGGAGGTGGCAGACGAGTTTTTGCAGCAAGTGAGCCGCTGGACCATGAACGAAGTTATCCGCTTGGCCGGGAGAAAGATCGGCCAGCCCCGCCAGCAGAGATTGACCGTCCAGGACGAGGTCGAACTCTTGCGGATCCAACTCCGGTAAGAGTTTTATTGTCAAACCTGCCGGGGTTTGAGCATGGGCGCCGTACAAGGCCAGTTCCACCGGCGGGTACCCCTCCAAAGAAAATGGCGCCGTGATTGCGTGGCAGATGAATTCCTCACCGTCCAGGACAATGGCGATGCGGATGGGGTTGGGCGGGGTCATGGGCTCAGCAGTCAGCTGTCAGTTTTTAAGGGTTTAAGCGTTTATTTACTATCATGCCTCAAGAACACCCAGAGGAAATCCAGGTAAGCTTTGGATACTTGCAAATATAGTAGCATTAAAAAGCTAGGCTTTACCCCCCTTTCGTAAAGGTGGACTAACATGCCAGGTCCGACGTGGCCTCAGGTTCGTTGCCACTTTCTCAAAGCTAATGCTGATCGTTGACTGCTCGTTCTCAGCCTTCAAAGCGTTTGAACACCAGGGCTGCGTTGGTGCCCCCGAATCCAAAGGAATTGGACAGGGCATAGCGGATATTCGCTGTCCGGGCCGTGCCCCTGACGAAATCCAGGCCGGCGCAGTCCGGGTCAACGTCGTCCAGATTGATGGTGGGCGGCACCATCCCGTGCTTGATGGCCATGGCGCAAAAAATGCCTTCCACCGCTCCGGCCGCGCCCAGCAGGTGGCCGGTCATGGACTTGGTGGCGCTCACCTTGAGACTGGAGGACCGGTCGCCAAAAATTTCTTTGAGAGCCCAGGACTCGTTGCGGTCGCCCACCGGGGTGGCCGTGGCATGGGGGTTGACGTAATCAATGTCTTCCGGGCTGACGTTGGCGTCCTTCATGGCCAGCAGGATGCAACGTCTGGCCCCTTCCTTATCTGGATCGGTAATATGATGGGCGTCGCCGGTCATGCCGAACCCGACGATCTCGCCGTAGATCTCGGCCTTACGGGCCAGGGCATGGTCCAGTTCTTCCAGCACCAGGATGCCGGCGCCCTCCGCCATGACAAAGCCGCAGCGATTGATATCAAACGGACGGCTGGCGGCTTCGGGGCGATCATTGAAGCCCACCGCCAGGGCCCCCATGCGATAAAAGGCCGTGAGAGTCAAAATAGTCACCGCGGCTTCGGTGCCCCCGGCGGCCATGAGGTCCGCTTCCCCCAATTGGATGGAACGGTAGGCCAAACCGATGGCATGAGCCCCTGCGGCACACGCAGTGGACAGGGCCATATTGGGTCCCTTGGCCTTGAAGCGGATGGAGACGTTGCCTGCCGCCAGATTGGGGATCATTTTGGGCACCAGGAAAGGGGAAACCCGGCGCACGCCTTCGGACAGGAGCTTTTGCACCCCGTCCTCCCAAGAGCTGACGCCGCCCATGCCGCTGGCAATAATCACTCCGGCCCGTTCCGGGTCCTCAACCTCCAGGTTGAGTCCCGAGTCCTGCACCGCCTCCATGCTGGCGGCCAGGGCAAACTGGGTAAAGCGGTCAGTATACTTAATTTGCTTCAAATCTTCTTTGGTCACTTCATCTTTGCGAGCCTGCAAAAGTTTTTTCAGATCAAAATCATGCATCACCCCGCCGATTACGGGGAAATCGTCGGGAACGCGGTAGCGCTCCATGACTGCGGCATTAAAACTGGACAGCCTGGACACCCCCGATTTTCCAGCCAGCAGATGATTCCACACGGTGGGTACGTCCATCCCCAGGGACGTCACCATGCCGACGCCCGTGATCACCACCCGCCTTAATCCCATGGTTTTTCCAAAAGACATGAATGAAAACCTCTCCCGCAACCAACGCGAAATATTATCCACCGCGCCCCAAGGGATGCTTGCCGCCCCGCAGGGGGCCAACTGCACAATCCCGTTGAAGATATTGCCATTGTAAATTACCCGTGCTACTATTGCAACGGCTTTTAGCCCCGCAAGGGCTAAAGGGCCGGCCACGACCTTCGGGGTCACTAACATCCTTTGGGGCCAGGATCTTTTCAAGCCCTCACCTGATGCTGTGCCGGGTACAACCATATTCCGGGTTTCGACTGCACGAACGCCCCCGGCGTTTTACCTGGGGAGAGACCTGGGTGGAAATCGAGCGGATTATGGAGCAGTGGATGATTCCGGTATCTCGCTGCTTCAAGGTCGGAGTGGGCGACCGGGTCTATCGCCTGGAAAACCGCCAGGGTCAAGATGCCTGGGAGGTAGAGTTGATCAGCCCCGTATGATACTCTGTCTTGACAGCAAAATTTTTGGATTTACTTTTCTAGCGATCTTGGGCTAAAATTGAGTATTTTGGGGAGGGTACGCGCTTCCCCTGAGGCATTTTTGATACGCCTTGCCGATCAGTCTATTCCCCTAAATGAGGATTTTATATGAAATGTCAGGTTAATCCGCGCTACATGGAACAATTATATTCGTTTTATTCACCCTTCTATGATTATGTCTTCGGCAAAATCCTGGGCCCCGGCCGCCGGCAAGCTTTCAAATACGTGCCCCGAGCCCCTCACCAGAAGGTTTTGGAGATCGGCGTCGGCCCTGGGAACACCCTGGAGTTTTACCCTCCCAGAACCCGGTTGGTGGGGATTGACATCTCCCAGGCCATGATCCAACAAGCCCGGAAAAAAGCCGCCAATCTCAACAGCGGCAGTCGCTTTGACTTACACGTCATGGACGCCTCCCATCTAGACTTTCCCGATAACCATTTCGACCTCGTCATGGCCGCGTATGTCATCACCACCGTGCAAGATCCTTACAAAGTCTGCCGGGAGATCCACCGGGTGGTCAAGCCCGGAGGGCAGATCATTGCGGTGAATCATACCAGGTCCCAAAACGGCAGCTTATGGGGCCGCGTCGAAGACGTGATGGCGCCGGTATTCGTCCGCGTCGGTTTCACCACCGATCTGGATGTCATCCGGGTTATGAAAGACGTGGGCATATCCGTTCAAAAAACCATACCGTGTAATCTGCTCAATACCGGCCGGATTATTATGGGTACCAAACGGTAAGCAGGACTCGAAGCCCCTTTTTTGCGGCCTTTTCTGCGATGGCCGGCCTTGGTTATCAGGTTCCGGGTTTGCGCATCGTTTACCATACAGAGAGCGGAGTGCCTCCGGCCTCAGGAGATCATCATGAAAATTGATAAAAATTCATTTGTGACCATCGATTATCTTATCAACCTGGGGGAGGACGAAACTTATCCCCCCGATGGGAAGCCGGAGGAAATTTCTTTCTGTATGGGCTGGGGGGCCATGCCTCCGGGCCTGGAGGAAGCCCTGCTGGGTCTGAAGACCAATGACCACCATGTGGTCACGCTCTCTGCCGAACAGGCCTACGGCGAATTTGACGACGAACTGCTTATGGAAGTTCCTCGCTCCGACTTTGCTCCGGAGGTTGAGGTGAAGCCGGGTCTGGTATTCGAGACCGAAAACGAAGACGGCCAACCGGTATTTTTTATCATTCAGGAAGTACGGCCCGAAACCGTGCTCATCGACTTTAACCATCCCCTGGCAGGCAAAGACCTGGAAGTTTCCTTTACCATCCGCCAGGTGCGGGAGTCCACCCCTGAGGATCTCAAAGAACATCAAGCCTGCACCTGCTCAGCATGCCAGGAAGGAGGCTCACACCAGCATTAAGGGAGGTGATTGATGACCCTGCCCTGGGCGCAGCATTATGACCCGGGAGTGCCCCTGACGGTGGGGCCGGTCACAACCTCCTTGCCGTCCCTCTTGCTGCATGCGGCGCAACGATCTCCCCAAGCCCCGGCCCTGGTCTTTTTCGGCCGGACCTTCACCTATGGCGAACTGAACACCCTCTCCGCCCGCCTGGCCCACGCCTTCATGAGCCTGGGCCTATCCAAAGGCGCGCGGGTCGGCATTTTTCTGCCCAATACCCCGCAACTGGTCATCGCCTATCAGGCGGTGCTGCGACTGGGCGCGGTAGCGGTGATGCTCAATCCGCTGCTGAGCGCCAAGGAACTGGGATACCAACTGGCCGACTCGGGCGCCGCGCAACTAGTAATCTTGGACCACTTTCTGCCAAAGCTTCAGGAGATTGAGGGGCAAGTGGACCTGGCCCAGACCATCATTACCGGTCTGACGGATAGCCTCCCCTGGCCCCTGAAGTGGCTCTATCCCTTCAAGGCCCGGCGGGACGGCCTGGCCCTGGGATTTGAGCCGGCGCCGGGCCGCTCCTCCTGGCGGGAGTTGCTGAAACATCCCCCCTTGACCGGCGCCTCTTTGCCGGAACCATCTGATCTGGCCGTCCTGCAGTACACCGGCGGCACCACCGGCACCCCCAAGGCCGCCATGCTGACCCATGCTAACTTGATGGCGAATGTGGCCCAGATCAACGCCTGGCTGCCCCGGGTGCAGTATGGCCAAGAGCGCGTCATGGGCCTCTTGCCATTTTCCCACTCCTTCGCGCTCACCGCCTGTCTCAACTGGCCCATGTCCCAGGGAGCCATGATCATCGTGCTGCCCCGCTTTGAGATCAACAGTTTCTTAAAGGCCATGCAGAAATACCGGCCCACCATGCTGCCCGGAGTCCCCACCCTGTTTGTGGCCCTGATCAACGACCCCCGCCTGCCCCAGCTCGATCTGTCCGCCCTCTGGGCCTGCATCAGCGGCTCGGCCCCCTTACCCCTGGAAGTACGGGACCGCTTCGAGAGCCTTAGCGGCTGCACCATGTTGGAGGGTTACGGCTTGACCGAAGCCGCGCCTATTACTCATTTCAATCCCATCCAGGGCAAAAGGCCGCGCGGCAGCATGGGCATCCCCCTGCCCAGCACCCTGGCAAAAGTGGTAGACCAGGAGACCGGCAGCCTGGACCTGCCGCCCGGCGCAGAGGGGGAATTGGTCATCCAAGGTCCCCAGGTCATGCCGGGTTACTGGAATAATCCCGCCGAGACCGCCTTGGTCCTGCGGGACGGCTGGCTTTACACCGGGGATTTGGCCCGCATGGATGAGGACGGCTATTTTTATATCGTGGAACGGAAAAAGGACCTGGTCATTGCTGGGGGCTACAAAATCTACCCCCGGGAAGTGGAAGAGGTGCTCTATCAGCACCCCGGGGTCCGAGAGGCTGCGGCTTTCGGGGTGCCCGACGCTTACCGGGGCGAAACCGTCAAAGTGGTAATCGTCCCCCAAGCCAGGGTCGCGTTAACCGCCGCCGATATCGAGGCCCACTGCCGGCGCTTGCTGGCGGTCTACAAGGTGCCCAAGATCATCGAATTCCGGACCGAGTTGCCCAAGAGCCTGGTGGGCAAGGTGCTGCGCCGGGTGCTCAAGGAGGAAGGGGCCGGCGCCGGTCAGGCATCTACCCCTTAGCCTTCTTCTTATGGACCTGCGACGCGCCCTCCGCTACCAATGGCTGAAATTCCTCCGCCTCCAGGAAGACCCCCGGAAACTTGCCTGGGGCATGGCTCTAGGGGTGTTCATCGGCGTCACCCCCACCATCCCCTTCCATCTGGTGGCCGCCCTGTCTCTGGCTGCGCTCTTCCGGGTCTCCCCGGTCACTGCCATCATCGGCATCCAGGTGGGCAATCCTTTGACGGTTGTACCCATCTACCTCGCCGCCTATAAGGTGGGTCAATTTCTGCTGTATCGCGGCAAGCCCCTGATCTTTCCGGAGAGCTTCAGTTTTGAAGCGTGGCTCCGGGTGCTCTGGCAGGGTGGCGTGGCCCTCCAGGTGGGCGGCGTCATCATCGCCCTGCCTCCGGCCCTGGTGTCCTATTTCCTGACCCTGTGGATTGTGCAGCGCTATCAACGGCGTAAGGCCCAAAGGGCTCTCGATGTCTTCAACCTCTCCCAAAAGCCTCCTGCGGCGTCTGGGCCTGAAGCCTAAGAAGGCCCTGGGCCAACACTTCCTGCTCCATCCCCACCAGGCCCGGCGCATTGTTGCGGCTCTTAACCTTCAGGGTGAGGACACGGTGGTGGAGATCGGCGCGGGGTTAGGGGCCCTTACCACCTTCCTGGCCCAGGCCGCCCGCCGGGTCATCGCCCTGGAATGGGACCCCGACCTGGCCAGATTCCTCCAGGAAGACCTGTTTTCCAAAACCCCCGGAGTCGAGGTCCTCTGCCAGGATGTGCTGGACTTCGACTTTAAAGAGGCCGGCCAGGCGGCGGGCCAGCCTCTGGCCGTGGTGGGCAACCTGCCCTATCAGATCACTTCTCCCCTGCTATTCAGGCTGATTGAGCATATCCCGGCCATCAGCCGGGCCATCCTCATGATGCAACTGGAGGTGGGGGCGCGCCTTACGGCTCTGCCTGGCACCAAGGATTACGGCATTCTCTCCGTCCTCATGCAGTATTATTTCCGGGCGACGCGGCTCTTTGCGCTCTCCCCGGGCAATTTTTTCCCGCCGCCCCAGGTGGATTCGGTGGTGGTGCGGCTGCTGCCGGGGCCGCCCGATCCTGCGGCGCACGACGAGACCTTGTTGCACCAGCTGGTCAAAACCGCGTTCGGCCAGCGCCGCAAAACCTTAAACAACACGTTGGCAGCCCACGCCGAGACCGTCGGCCTGAGCCCGGACGCGCTGCGTGCCCTGATGGCCGAGCTGGGCATCGACCTGAAGCGCCGGGGCGAAACCCTGAGCGTGGCGGAATTTGTGGCAATCAGCAATAAGGTTGGAGCCATAAGAGGCGAGTCGAAAGTTTAGACCCAAAAAGCCATGCCCGTCAAACCCTTTGAACCCCGCACCTATCGCACCCGCATGGCCCGGCCGGGGTTGGTGGGGTTTCGCGTGGCGGTGAAGGAGACTGATCTTTGGATTTTAGCCGCCCGGGATTTTTCCCCAGAGGTTCGGGATTTGGTCATCCAGGAACGGCAACAGTTGGAGGCCTACATTGCCGGGCATCCCGGCTTTCTCACCGCCCTTACCCCCTGGCCCGCGGACCCGTTTGCCCCGCCGGTGGTCCGGGAGATGATCGCGGCGGCCGCGGCCGTCGGCGTTGGTCCCATGGCCGCGGTGGCCGGCGCTTTGGCGGCCAGGGTCGGACGACGCCTAGCCCCCTTGAGCCCTGAAGTCATTGTGGAAAATGGCGGCGACCTTTTTCTGGCCCTCAACCAACCGGCCACGGTGGCCCTGTTTGCCGGCAAGTCCCCTTTGAGCCACCGGGTGGGCCTCAGCCTCGATCCCGCGGTCAGCCCTTTAGGGGTATGCACCTCGTCGGCCACCGTGGGGCATTCTTTGAGCTTCGGCCGGGCAGACGCCGCCTGTGTTCTGGCCCCCAGCGCCGCCTTAGCCGACGCCGCGGCCACCGCCCTGGGGAACCGGGTCCAGGGTCCCGAATCCATCGGCCCGGCCCTGGAGTGGGCCGCCAGTCTCCCCGATATCCTGGGAGCGGTGGTCATCGTGGGCGAGAAGTTGGGCGCCTGGGGCGGGGTGGAGCTGGTGCCCTTGCCGTAAAGCCAGCCGGCTCTATTTCTCTCCGGCCGGGGAAATGATAGAATAATTTCTAAGAAATATCAGGGGGTAACAGGCTTGGCTTTGGCTCAGGACTCGTACGCAGATAATTTTTTCTCTGGGACGACATGATCTGGACAATCCTTTTTTACGCCGGCTTTCTCTTGTTCATCGTCCTGTTCTCCGAGGAGTTTGCCCGGGGCGTGGTCTGGCTCCGGGCGAGATTAGCCCGATATCCTCAATATCGCCTCATCGCCTATCCCCTGATAGTGTTGCTGCTGCTGGCGGCCGGAATCATTATCGCCGCTTCCCTGATCAAATTGAGTACCACCGCGACCTTTTCTTATGAGTAGCGCGGTCCCTTATGCGCCAAGCCTTCCGGCCACTGCTGCGGTCGCCTCCAGTGGCAACTCCCGTCCCGCTTTGACCCTGCTCAAGGCGCGGGTCCGTCTTGACATCAGGGTTACGGAGGTATATGTAGGGACTTGTGAAAACTAAAATCATTTTTATCACCGGTGGGGTGCTGTCCTCGTTAGGCAAGGGGGTGGCGGCGGCGGCCATTGGCGCCTTGTTGGAAGCCCGGGGGCTCCGGGTCACCTTTCAAAAACTGGACCCCTATATCAATGTGGACCCCGGCACCATGAACCCCTTCCAGCACGGCGAGGTTTATGTCACCGAAGACGGGGCGGAAACCGACCTGGATTTGGGGCATTACGAGCGTTACACCGGGGTCACCCTGGGCCAGGAGCACAACTTCACTTCGGGGCGCATCTATTATAACGTCATTACCAAGGAGCGGCGCGGGGACTACCTCGGCGGTACCGTGCAGGTCATCCCTCATATCACCGACGAAATCAAGCAAGCCATCATGAAGATCGCCCCCTCGGCGGACGTGGCCATCATCGAGATCGGCGGCACCGTGGGCGATATCGAGAGTCTGCCCTTCCTGGAGGCCATTCGCCAACTCAAGGGCGACCTGGGCAAAGAAAACGTCTGTTACATCCACCTGACGCTGGTGCCCTTCATCAAAACCGCGGGGGAGGTCAAGACCAAGCCGACCCAGCACAGCGTCAAGGAATTGCGTTCCATCGGTATCCAGCCCAATATCCTCCTGTGCCGCACGGAAAAGGTCCTCAGCCAGGACATCAAGGCAAAAATCGCTCTGTTCTGTAACGTCGAGCCGGGTGCGGTCATCACCGCCCAGGACGTGGAAAATATTTACGAAATTCCCCTGCTGCTGCATCAGGAGGGCTTGGATGACCGCCTCATAGAAACCCTCAATATCTGGACTCGGGCGCCCCGCCTGGAAGTTTGGCAAGAACTGGTGGCCCGCATCAAGAATCCCAAGGACCGGGTGGAAATCGGCATCGTGGGCAAGTACGTGGACCTGCGGGAATCCTACAAGAGCCTGCACGAGGCCCTGGTGCACGGCGGCCTGGCTAATGAAGCCCAGGTGGCGCTGACCTATATCGATTCGGAGCGGGTGGAGCGGGAAGGGGCCGAAGGTCTCTTGGGCCACCTCCACGGCATCCTGGTGCCCGGGGGCTTCGGGGTCCGGGGGGTGGAGGGCAAGATCCTGGCCATCCGCTACGCCCGGGAACAGAAAATTCCTTATTTCGGCATCTGCTTCGGCATGCAGTTGGCAGTGGTGGAGTTTGCCCGGCATAGGGCCAATATTAGCGGAGCTACCAGCGAAGAGTTCTTCCCCGAGGCCGAGCACCCGGTGATCTACCTGATGCGGGAGTGGTACGATTACCGCCAAGACGCCATTATCCGCCGGGATAAGGCCGCGGACAAGGGCGGCACCATGCGGCTAGGGAGCTATCCTTGCGTCCTCACGGAAGGGTCCCTGGCCGGAACGGCCTACACCGAGACCAAGATCATGGAACGGCATCGCCACCGCTACGAGTTCAACAACGAGTACCGGGATCAGCTCAAAGAGGCCGGCCTGGTTATCAGCGGCACCTCCCCCAACGGGGAGCTGGTGGAAATCATCGAACTGCGGGACCATCCCTGGTTCCTGGGCTGCCAGTTCCACCCGGAATTCAAATCTCGGCCCCTGGCCCCCCACCCCCTGTTCCGGGACTATATCCGGGCCTGCCTGGAATATAAGTTGCATCTCCGCAATCTTGGAGGAGAGCTTTAAATATAAACGCTTATTGCCTTAGCTCCGAAAAAGTAATGGTTTGAGCATTCAGACAGGCA
>DZCR01000156.1 GCA_022736495.1 Desulfobacca acetoxidans | reverse complement strand
AGGGAGGTTTGGAGGGAGGGGGTAAGGGCGGGTGCCCTTACCCTCTCCCTCCAACTCTTACTACTTCCCACCAAATCTTCGCTTCGCCATCTCGGCGGCCATGAGGATGGCGGCTTTGAGGGAATCGGGGGAGGCAGAGCCTTTGCCCGCCAGGTTGTAGGCGGTGCCGTGGTCCACGCTGGTGCGGATAATGGGCAGGCCCAGGGTTACATTCACCCCATCCATAAAATGCAAAAGTTTCAGGGGGATGAGCCCCTGGTCGTGGTACATGCAGATGATGGCCGCGAACTCCCCCTGGTAGTGGCGCCAGAACAGAGTGTCCGCGGGGAAGGGGCCTTCCACCGCCAGGCCCGCGGCCTGGGCTTCTTTTACTGCAGGAATGATGATCTCCGCTTCTTCGTGGCCGAACATGCCCTCTTCACTGGCGTGGGGGTTGAGGGCCGCCACGCCCAGGGGCACGCCCTTGAGCCCAAAATCCCGGTCCAGGGCCCGGGAAGTGAGATGAAAGAGCCGCACCAGCCCTTCCTGGGTGATGCGCTTGGGCACTTCGGACAAGGCGCAGTGAATGGTGACCAGGACCACCCGGAAGTCGCCCCCGGCCAGCATCATGGCAAACTCGGGGGTCTGGGTCTTCTCCGCCAAAAGCTCGGTGTGGCCCGGATAGTCGTAGCCCGACAACTTCATGGAAATCTTGCTGATGGGCGCGGTGACCAGGCCGGATACTTTTTGCGCCATCGCCAGATCGATGGCGGTGAGGATATAACCCACCATGGCCTTGCCGGAGGCCGGGGTGGGGCAGCCGTATTCCAGGTCATGGGGCGCCAGTTGAGACAGGGCCATGAGGTCCAGGGTTCCGGACTGGTAGCGTCCGGCTCCTGGCCGGTCTGCCAGGTGGATTTTCAAGGCCGGGTCCAGGGCCAGGCGGGCGCGCTCCAGGGCGGGCAGGTCGCCGATGACGAGGGGGCGGCACACCCGGTAAATCCCGGCGTCCGCCAGGGTTTTGACGATGATTTCCGGCCCCACTCCCACCGGGTCGCCCATGGTCAGGGCCAGAATGGGTCTTACCGATGAATCATTCATAGCGTTACGCAGGTCCTTTCTCGTTTAGACGCTGCACTTCAATCTGGATTTTACCGTCCCTGAGCCTGACCTTGAGGTAATGATAGAAGTAATGCAGGGGATCGGTGCCATATAACGGCGCTCCGGCCCCGCCGGTAATGGTGTAAGGAACACCCTCCCAGTTTCCCGAAAAGTAGCTGTGAATGTGACCCGCAAAGACATGGGTGACGTGATAGCGGCGAAAAAGATCAGCCAGCCGGCGTCCGGTTTTCTCCGACAGGGCGTGGTGATGCTCCCCGCCCCGGGGGTCAAAGAGGGGCGTATGAAGGAATACCAGGCGGGTCATAAAGGCCTGGGATTTTTTGAGTTCCCGTTCCAGCCAATTCCACTGTGCTTTGCCTACCCCGGCTTTCTCGACATCGTTGACAACGATAAAATAGTTATCTTTGATCTGAAAGGAATAATAATCCGGTCCGAAAATTTGGCGGTAGAGTCCGAAACCATGATTTTTTTCCAGATCGTGGTTGCCTATGGCCGTTAAAAGGGGAAGGCGCAGGTTGCCGCGGACCTGGTCCAGGAAAGCACGAAAATTTTCCACCGTGCCGATCTCCACCAGGTCTCCCACATCGATGGCGAAGGCCAGGCTGGGATCGCGGTTCATCTGTTGAAGAACTTGTGCAAAGACTCGGGGGTTGCTGCGGTTGTCTCCCAGGACTGCGAAAGTCAAGTTGTCACCCGCAGGCACCGTGATCCGTTTTAGATTTTGTTGGTTCCAATCATGAGCCGGCAAAGCCCCGGCATCGGCCCCCAGCCCCGCACCCACCCAGGCCAGAAGCATCAGGATAACCACCCCAAAGGTGAAGGCGGGTAGATCCTCCAGGCGTCTCTTGTGAAATTTACGAAGTTTCATCAGGTTTTCCTCAGCCGTCGCCTTGGGGGGCGTGGCCTTTTTTTTCATGTAATCTTCCGGGCGAGTATGCCACAATAATCATTACTTGCAAATATGACGAGAGATGAGGGCGGTGTCAATGGCAGAACCGGATAAAGGGCGTTTGGCGGACATAAAACTTGGGTTTATCGGTGTCGGCAACATGGGCGGGGCTATCATCCGTGGGCTGGTTGGGGGTGGATGTGTGGCCCCGGAGAATCTGATCTACTATGACCCGGACCCGGCCCGCCAGGCCCAGATGGAAAACCTGGGGGTGGCGGCTGCCCTGGATAACGCCGAAGTGATGCACTCCCCAGTGGTGGTCCTGGGGGTCAAACCGCAAATATTGCCTGCTGTTATGGCCGGAGTCAAGGAATTTGCCCGGCCCTGGCATCTCATCATTTCCATCGCCGCGGGCGTCTCCCTGAAGTTCCTGGAAGAGGCCTTCCCCGAGTCTCGCATAATCAGGGTCATGCCCAACGCCCCCACCCTGGTGGGCGCCGGGATGGCGGCCCTGGCCCCGGGGAGCGGCGTCACCCCGGATGATCTGGCCCTGGCCCTGGAACTTTTCCAGGCCGTGGGGCAGGCCGTGGTGGTGGAAGAAAGGCTCATGGACGCGGTCACCGGCCTGAGCGGCAGCGGCCCGGCCTTCGTGGCGGTGTTTATCGAGGCCCTGGCGGATGGCGGGGTAAAAATGGGGTTGCCCCGATTTCTGGCCCACACCATGGCAGTCCAGACTGTCCTGGGGACGGCCCGCCTCTGTCACGAAGAAGAGCTGCACCCGGCACTCCTGAAAGACCTGGTGACTTCCCCGGGAGGCACCACCATCGCCGGCGTCCATGCCCTGGAATCAGGCGGCTTCCGGGGCGTGGTCATGGACGCGGTCAGCGTTGCGGCGGCCCGGTCGAAAGAATTGGGAAAAGAATAATTGAGGGGAGGACCGGGGGACGTTTTTCGTAAGGGTTCCCGGTTTCCCCTCAAACTTCCCTCTCGGCCCATGTAAGGGATTGGGGGTGGGGTTTGGGGAGGGGGTAAGGGCTTTTGCCCTTAGCCCCCTTCCCAAAAATTATTTCCATGTCCTCAGCAGGCGCAGGTGGATGTCCACGGCGGGAGCACTGTGGGTCAGAGCCCCCATGGAGATGAAGTTGACCCCCGTGGCTGCCGCCTGTGGCAGGCGGTCTTTAGTCATGGAACCGGAGGCTTCAAGAATTGCCCGGCCTTGAGTCAGTGCCACGGCTTGTTTAAGGGTGGCGTCGTCCATATTGTCCAGTAAGATGAGGTCGGCGCCTGCGTTTAAGGCTTCCCTCAGTCCGTCCAAATCCGTTACTTCCACTTCGATCTTGAGCAAGTGATGGGCTCGCTCCCGGGCCTGACGGACTGCCGCACTGATGGAGCCCACCGCGGTCAGGTGATTGTTCTTGATGAGCACGCCGTCATAGAGGCCGAAGCGGTGATTGTGGCCGCCGCCCAGGCGCACCGCGTATTTCTCCAGGACGCGCCAGCCCGGCGTGGTCTTGCGGGTGTCCACCAGAAAGGCGGATGAGCCAGCCACCTGGGCCGCCATCTTCCGGGTGAAGCTGGCGATGCCGGAGAGGTGCTGGAGAAAATTGAGGGCCACCCGCTCGCCGGTGAGAATGGAAGCCACGGAGCCGGAGAGACGGGCCAGGACGGTGCCTTGGGAAACTTCCTGGCCGTCAGTCCTTTCAGGCTCGAATACCAATGTCGCATCCAGCTTACGAAAAACTTGGGCGGCCACCGGCAGACCGGCCACCACCAGAGTTTCCTTGGCCCGGATATGGGCTTCCCCCTGCAACTCCGGAGGAATTAAAACCTGGGTGGTGACATCCCCGGACCCCAGGTCTTCCTCCAGGGCCAGGTCAATGAGTCGGTCAATCGCAGGAGAAAGACAGATCTGGTTCATTTTCATTCACCACGACGCCAAGATCACCATGATACCGATAGATTACCAGTGCTCCTTGGTATTTGCCAGGGGATAATGTATTTTTTGTGCTCCTGGTGTGTTGGTGGTGACCATTTTCAATCATAATCTTCATAACAAAAGATGACGCAGGACATACCGGGGTCGAGTTCGGAGGCGGCTTCCATGGGATTGTGGGCCTCCAAGCAATCGCTGGCGCACTCCTCTTTCTCTTCATCCCAGAAATTGCAGCGTTCCCGGACACAGTGGCCCAGGCCGGGGAGCGGACAGATGGGGGTGGTGTCATCTCGCATTCTGTTTGAATGATAATGACGGGCAGTGGCGGCCCTTTATGACTGAGAGTGGGGGTTGAAGTTTCACTTTCCCGCCTATTGGTTGCGGCCTGCCATTACCCCGCCGTCCACATCCCAGATGGCCCCGGTGACCCAACCGGCCTCGTCCGACAGCAGAAAATCGATCACCGCGGCCACGTCATCGACCCGCCCCACCCGGCCGATGGGGTGGAAGGAGTTGAAACCTGCCAGGGTTGCCTCAATTTTATCGGGATCGATGAATTCGCCGTAAATGGGGGTGACCACCACCGCCGGGGAGACGGCATTGACCCGAATCTTATAGTCGGCCAGCTCCATGGCTAAATGCTGAGTCATAGCGTGGAGCCCGGCTTTGGCCATGGAGTAGGCCGAGGACGGCGTGGCCTTGATGGCCTGTTTGGCCCACATGGAGCCGATGTTGACAATGGCGCCGCCGCCGTGGCGCTTCATGTTGTCCGCGACTGCCTGGGTGATAAAGAACAGGCTGCGGTTGAGGTCCAGGTATTTGTTGTAGTCGGCCTTGGTGTGGTCCAGAAATGGCGTAGGTTTGAAGACCCCGGCGGCGTTGACCAGATATTTGATATGGCGGGTTTCTTGCTTTACCTGATGGATAAAGGCATCGACCTGAGACTCGTCATATAGATCGAGAGCGGCGGTTTTAACCGGGCCGTCAACTTCCAGTTCGGCTTTGGCCTCGGCTAATTTCGCCGCATTCCGGGCTACGATCAAGACTTCCCCGCCCCGGCTCAGGAGGCGTTTAGCGGTCTGTTTGCCCATGCCGCTGGAACCGCCGACGACGAGGGCCAAAAATGCAGGTGGCGCGGTCATTGGATTGATCTCCTTTTTGCCATTAGACTTGCCCTGGGCGACCCGGCGGATCGCCCCTACGTTATTTCATCCTTAAATTGCCGTGCTTACGGACAGATTGGACAGGGCCGGTGATGATATAGATTCCGCGACAATCCAACATCATGGCTTGAGATCACGATACACAATATTCAACACCTCGAGTGCAATCTTTGCTTCCTCTGCATCAAAAGTTAATCTACTGCGAATCTCGTTTCCAGGATGAACAAGATTGCGATATTCTCGAATTGGATGGGATAGCTTTTCAACTCCAGGGGATACTATTTTAAATCTACAGCTACATTATAAGGCGTGCTAGGCACAACGAGAAATGGCGGCCACGGGCCACACTATTCCCCTCACCACTCCTCCACCTCGGCCCGCCAGGGTTCCAGAAGGTCCCGGGGGATATCGGCGATGAACCGGGAGGGCGAATTGATGGTCATGCCGAATTGCCGGCTGTAGCCGATGCTGGGAAAGATCAGCGCCAGGTAGTTGCGGGCCCGGGTGGCGGCCACGTACATGAGGCGGCGTTCCTCTTCCATTTCCTCGTCCCGCTCCTGGGAATAGAAGGCCGGGAAGCGCCCCTCCGCGGCCCAGATGATGAACACCGCGTCCCATTCCAGGCCCTTGGCTGAGTGGATCGTGGACAGGGTCAGGTAGTCATCGGTGGGCGTGACCACGTCCGCCAGGCTGCTGGGGGGCTCCAGGGTCAGGTCGTTCAGGAAGGTCTGCAACTCCCGGTAGCGGGCGGTGATGGTCAGGAGGTGTTCCAGGTCCTTCATTCTTTTGGGGTAATCATCATAGCGGGCTTTGGCCAGGGGTTCGTAATAGGCCAGGGCCTGGTTCATCCGGGTCATCAGAGTCTGGCCCGGGGCGTTCAGGCCGGCCGTGAGGTCGGCCAGGTCCTTTAATTCTTTGGGTCGGCGTTGGGCCCGCAGCCACTTGATGGCGTCTTCCAATTCAAAGCCGCTGCCTACCTGAGCGTTGAATTTGTTGCAGGCAGCCCGGCCGACCCCGGGCACCAGGAGCAGCACCCGGTTCCAGCTCATGGCGTCCCTGGGGTTGGCCACCACCCGGAGGTGGGCCAGGAGGTCCTTGATGTGGGCGCTCTCCATGAACTTGAAGCCCCCGAACTTCATGAAGGGAATGCCGGCCCGCACCAGTTCGATCTCCAGGTCGAAGGAGTGGTAGCCCGCCCGGATGAGCACCGCGATCTGGTTCAAGGGGGTGCCTTCTTCCTGGAGGGCCTGCACCTGGGCCACCACCAGCCGGGACTGCTCGTTTTCCGAGTCGGCGCGGAACAGGCGCGGGCGCACACCGTCGGCCCGCCGGGTGAACAGGCACTTGGTGTACTTGTCCTGGGCGCCGGCGATGATCTCGTTGGCCAGGTCTAAAATGGGCTGGGTGCTGCGGTAGTTCTCTTCCAGCTTGATAATCCGGGTGCCGGGGAAGAGGTCGGGGAAATCCATGATGTTGCGGAAATTGGCGCCCCGGAAGGAGTAGATGGACTGGGAGTCGTCCCCCACGGCCATGACGTTTTGGTGGGTGGAGGCCAGCAGGCGCACCAGCTCGGCCTGGAGACGGTTGGTGTCCTGGTATTCGTCCACCATCAGGTATTGGAAACGCCGGGACAGGTGCTGACGCAGATCGTCGTGCTCGGTTAAGAGGCGGCGGCCTTCTAAAAGCAGGTCGTCATAGTCCAGCAAGGCGTGGCGCCGTTTTTCGTCCTGGTAGGCCGCGGCCATTTTGGCCAGGCGGTCCCGGTGGTCCAGGAACTGAGGGTAATCCCTCGCCAAAAGGGTATCCAGGGACAGGTCTTTATTCACTATCGCCCCGAAAAGTTCCGCGATGGTTTCCTTCCGGGGAAAGGGGCTGGAGAGCTGCTTGAAGCCCAGGCGCTCCTTGAGCAGCTTCAGGAGATCACCCTGGTCCGCCCGGTCCATGACCGTAAACCCTTTGGGGTAGCCCAGGCGCTCGCCGTACTGCCTCAGCCACAGGTAGCAGACTCCATGAAAGGTGCCGCCCACCACCTGGCCCAGGGCCTGGTTCAAGAGATGCACCGCCCGGGTGAGCATCTCCCGGGAGGCCTTGCGGGTAAAAGTAAGGAGTAGGATGGCGCTGGGATCCACCCCCTGCTCCACCAGATAGGCCAGGCGATAGACCAGGGTGCGGGTTTTGCCGCTCCCGGCCCCGGCAATGACCAGGATGGGCCCCTCTTTGGTGGTCACCGCCTCGTACTGGGCCGGGTTGAGCTCATTTTGGTAGTCGATGCGATGGATTGAAGCATCGGGGGATACAGGTTTAGAGGTATAGGTCATGGTTTTGATTTGGGGGAGGGGGCAAAGGACTTTTTCGTAAGTGCCTTTTCCCCCTCCCCCAAGCCCCC
>DZCR01000155.1 GCA_022736495.1 Desulfobacca acetoxidans | reverse complement strand
AAGCCCCGGCATTTCCAACTGGGATTTCACCGAAGTCCTGTCCGGCCTTGAAGCCCATGACACCGTGGTGGTGAATGTGGACCAGGCCGGGGTTAAAGACGGGGTCAAGGCGGTTCTTTCGGGTGAAAAAAAGTGATCCGTCTCTCGCATATCGACCGGATTTTCAAGGTGGGAGAAGAAGAGGTCTATGCCCTGAAGGATGTCAGCCTGGACTTGAAATCAGGCGAATATATTTCCGTCATGGGGCCTTCGGGTTCGGGCAAATCCACCCTGCTCAATATCCTGGGCCTCCTGGACCGGCCCACCACCGGAACCTATGAGTTTGAAAAGGACCGGATCACCTCTCTCTCCGACGAGGACCAGGCCCTGGTCCGGAGAAACAAGATCGGATTTGTCTTCCAGTTTTTTCACCTCATCCCCAGGCTCACGGCTGCGGAAAATGTGGAACTCCCCCTGATCCTGGCCGGTATGGATCCCAGGGAACGAAAGCCCCGGGTCGCCGAAGCCCTGGGCGTGCTCGGGCTGAAAGACCGGGCAAAACACCGCCCGGACCAGCTTTCCGGCGGCCAGAGACAACGGGTGGCCATCGCACGGGCCACCATCATGCGCCCTTCTCTGATCCTGGCCGATGAACCCACAGGGAACCTGGACCGCCATTCCGGCAGCGACGTCATTGAAATCCTGGAAAATCTCAACCGATCCGGGATTACCCTCATCATCGTCACCCATGACCCGGCCCTGGGGGAACGGGCCCGGCGCAGCATTGTCATGACCGACGGCCGTATCCTGTCCGATCAATCACCGGACCACCTGCCATGAAAGCCGGGAATACCTTTATCTTCAGCATGCGGGCCCTGACCGGCTATCCCGCCCGGACCCTTCTGGTTCTCCTGGCTATGGCCATGGGGGTGGCTTCGGTCATGCTCCTGACCTCCCTGGGGGAAGGGGCCAGGCGCTACGTCAACCGGGAATTCACCTCCCTGGGCACCCATATTCTCTTTGTCCTGCCGGGCCGGTCGGAGACCACGGGCGGACCGCCCCCGCTTCTGGGCCAGACCCCCCGTGACCTGACCCTGGAAGACGCCCTGGCCCTGACCCGGAACCCTTCCATTGCCAAGGTGGGCCCCATTGTCGTCGGGTCTGCCCCTGTTTCCTGGAATGGGAAAGACCGGGAAGTCACCATCCTGGGCACCACCAGCGATATGTTCGAGATCCGGCAACTGGCCATGGGACAGGGTAAATTCCTGCCGGTCCAGGACCCGTCCATCGACACCGGCATAGTGGTGATCGGCCATAAAATCAAAACCGAAATTTTCGGCAACGGGTCCGCCCTGGGGGAGTGGATCAGGATCCAGGACCGGCGTTTCCGGGTCATCGGCATCCTGGCCCCCAAAGGCCGGTCCATCGGCCTGGACATGAGTGACCTGGTCATCATCCCCGTGGCCTCGGCCCAATCCCTGTTCAATACCTCGGCCCTTTTCCGCATCATGATCGAAGCCAAACACCGTGACGATGTCCAGGGGGCCAAGGAGGCTGTGCTGAAAACCATCCGGGACCGCCATGACGGCGAAGACGATATCACCGTCATCACCCAGGATGCCATCCTGTCCACCTTTGACCGGATCCTCACGGCCCTGACCCTGACCGTGGCCGGCATCGCCGCCATCAGCCTTGCCGTGGCCGGAATCCTCATCATGAACGTCATGCTCATCTCCGTTTCCCAGCGAAAATCGGAAATCGGCCTTTTAAAAGCTGTCGGCGCCACCGGGTCCCAGGTTCTGGGGGTTTTTCTCACCGAGGCTGCCATCCTCTCCATGGCCGGCGCCCTCCTGGGCCTGGGCCTTGCCTATTCCGGCCTGGGCGTCATCCTCCGGCTCTTCCCGGATTTCCCGGTCCATATCCCGGCCTGGTCCGTGGCCGCCTCGGTGTGCACGGCCCAGATTACGGGCATCCTCTTCGGGGTCCTTCCGGCCCGAAGGGCAGCAGCCCTGGACCCGGTCCAGGCCCTATCCAGACGATGAGGACCCAGCCATGAGATTTTCAGATGCCGTCAGACTTTCCCAAAGCGGGGTTTTCAGCCAGCGGATGAGGAGCTTTCTCACAGCCCTGGGCATTGCCGTGGGCATTGCTTCCGTCGTGCTTCTGACCTCCATCGGCGAAGGCATTCACCAGTTTGTTCTGTCGGAATTTACCCAGTTCGGCACCAATATCATCGGCATCAATCCGGGCGTGACCACCACCCACGGCACACCCGGCGCCATGATCAGCAATGTCCGGCCCCTGACCCTGGATGATGCCCTGGCCCTGGAGGAAATCCCCGAAGTCCTGGGCGTGGTCCCCCTGGTCCAGGGCAACGGCGAAGTTGAATACAAGGAGAAATCCCGGCGGACCTATATTTTTGGGGTGAATCACCGGGTACCCGAAGTCTGGCAGATGCGGGTTGCCGGCGGACGGTTTCTTCCGGATGAAGACCCCCGTTCGGCCAGAGCCTTTGTCGTTCTCGGCAGCCGGGTGAGAGACGAACTCTTCAAATCCGAAAATCCCCTGGGAAAACCGGTTCGCATCGGCGGGGAGCGGTACCGGGTCATGGGGCTCATGGAATCCAAGGGCCAGATGCTGGGCTTCGACCTGGATGACGCCGTGTATATCCCCGTGGCCAGGGCCCTGGCCATGTTCAACCGGGAAAGCCTCATGGAAATCGATCTTCTCTACCAGAAAGGCATCCCGGCGGATCAGGTCAGCCGCAAAGCCAGGGCCATTCTGGAGGGCCGCCACGGCATCGTGGATTTCACCCTGACTACCCAGGAAGACATGCTGGATGTTTTGGGATCGATGTTGAATGTCCTGACCCTGGCCGTGGGGGCCCTGGGCGGAATTTCCCTGTTTGTGGGCGGCATCGGCATCCTGACCATCATGACCATTGCCGTCCGAGAGAGAACTGCTGAAATCGGCCTGCTGAGGGCCATCGGCGCAGGCCGGGGCCAGGTCCTTCTGCTTTTTATGGGGGAAGCCACGGCCCTGTCCGCCATGGGCGGGCTGGCCGGCCTGATTCTCGGCATGGGGGGCGCCTTTATCCTAAGCCTTGCCCTCCCTTCCCTGCCCACCCACACCCCGGTGCTCTATGTTTTCCTGGCTGAAGCCCTGGCGGTTTTCATCGGTCTTGTATCCGGCGTGGTACCGGCCTGGCAAGCCTCCCGCCTGGACCCGGTGGAGGCCCTGCGCAGCGAATGATCCGAAAAGGAACAAGAGGCCGGATCAGACCGACGCGCCCCCATGGAGATTTCCCTGAAGGGGGCGAGGAGAGCCGTATTTAAATTTTGAACTGACCCAGCATCCGCTTCAAATCTTCCGCCAGCTTAGACATGTCTTTGGCGCTTTCATTGACCTGACTGCTCCCGGCGCTCATCTGTTCCGCATCCTGGCTGACCTGGGAAATATTTCCGGTGACCTCGGCGGTTGAAACAGATATCTGGTTAATGCTGTTATTGGCTTCATTCACCCCGGAAGCGGCCTGACTGACATTCTTAGAAATTTCCCGGGTGGTGACGGATTGTTCCTCAATGGCGCCGGCAACGGTGGTCATGATCTCGTTGATTTCATTGATAACACCGACAATTTCCTTGATCGCTGCGACGGAATGCGCCGTGGTAGTCTGAACATCGGATATCTTGGCATTGATTTCATTGGTTGCCTGGGAGGTCTGCAGGGCAAGGGCCTTGATCTCTCCTGCAACAACGGCAAACCCTTTCCCGGCCTCACCTGCCCGGGCAGCCTCGATGGTCGCATTCAACGCCAGGAGATTGGTCTGTTCGCTGATGTTCGCAATGGTTTCAGTCACCTTGCTGATATCACCGGCAGCCTTGTCCAGGTCATTCACCTTCCGGGATACATCTTCCGCGGTAATCACCCCTTTCTGGGTGACGCTATTCCCCTTGGCGGTATTGTTGGCAATCTCCTGGATGGTCGACGACATTTCCTCGGCAGCCGAGACAATCATCTGGAGGTTGCCCGAGGTCTCTTCCATGGCATGGGACACAACGCCCATATTGACGCTCATCTCTTTTGCGGAAGCGGCCACGACATTGGATTTTTCAGATGTGTTTTTCGAATTTAATGCCATCTGGTCTGATACGGACGCCAGTTCCGTTGATGCTGAGGCAACCGTATCGGCATTGGCCGTGATATCGCCGATAATGCCCTGTAATTTTTCAATAAACTGGTTGAAATACCGGGCCATTTCACCGATTTCATCCTGACTGCTGCTGTCCAGCCGTTTTGTCAGATCCCCTTCACCCCGGCTGATGTCCTTGAGCATCTGCACAGTATGCCCGATGGGTTTGATGATCCCCCGGGTGATAATCACACTCAATGCCAGCAGGGCAGCGATCACCAGCAGAGTAATTAAAAAATTGTCGTGGGTGGCCGTTTTTATGTCTTTTTGAAGCTCCCCGTCCGCCATCCCGGCTATACTGACGGCGGTTTTTTTCACCTCACTGCCGGTGGTTTTCAGTTCAGGCATCAGGGTCCTGGTTTTTTCCCATGCCGAGAGGAGGCTGGTTTCCTGGTCCCGGGTGGCGACCAGCAGGGCCTTCGCTGTTTCCAGCGCTCGGCTGTACTCCTTGGAACCGACGGACCCATAGATGGTGACCAGATTGTTGAGGGTCGGGTCCATGGTTTTTGCGAGGTCGGCTTTTTTCTGGAGATATTTCTCAAGATCATTGAGAATAAACAGATTGCCTAAAAGGTTGATCAGCCGTTCATTGCCAAAGGACATGAAATCAACGGTTTCTTTCCTCAGGGAAATAATATCGGGAGTAAGCTGATCTCCCTGCATGGACAGTTCCGTATCCTTTTTATCAATGGCCTCCACCACCGTTTTAAAAAGTCCTGAAATCTTTTCATTGGTGGCGTTATACTCTGTTTTGGTCTGGTCGATGGCAATCAGTGCCGCCTGGATGTCCTTGAAAATCGAGGCGTGCCGGTCCTCCAGGGTGAATATGGCCTCCGCAGCCTTTTTGATATCCTCCTGATTTGCCTTTTCCTTCAGGAGGGCCATGGCTTTTTTCAGGGTCTCCCGCTCCGCGGTATAGGCATTCAGATTTTTATCCGAAGAACCGATCAACTGCTCCTCAATGGCCATGAGGCTCAAAATCGAACCGGCAACATCCTGGCTGATGCGTCCGAGGGCGATCGCTTCCCTTTTCGAGCTGTCAAAATACTTGTCGATCAGGATAATGGACAGCACCCCCAGTATCCCGACAGCCGTAAAAACAATCAGTTTGGCTCTAATAGTTAAGGCTATTTTGAATTTCGGCAGACCCAATGTTCATCTCCTTTAATTATGATATAAGAGGATTCACCGGCCCCGAAAGATCTGAATCCTTTCGGAACCGGCAAGTTTTATTCACTTGAATCCAATGGCAGACTTATTTATGATATCCGGCCGCTACAAAAACATTCTGGCCCGGCACCCTGTAAACATAGGTGGATTTGGGAGAGGGGTCCTTTTCACCGGGTTTCGGCCACATATAGTCCACCCATCCGGAACCGGCGCCGGCAGCGACATTCTGGAATTCAGCAAAAAACATTTTGCCGTTCACATCTTTCATTCCCATCAGATTTTTTCCCACCAGGGTAGGCGTGACGGGATGTGCGATGACCGTCTTTTTTTCCATATCAATACTAAACACATAGGAGTCCTTCCAGACAAAGGGGCCCTTCGGGTCGTTGATGGCAGCCAGGGCAGCCTCCAACCCCTTGGATTTGATCAATTCGGCGGCTTCCTTGGATTTTGCCATGCATTCGTCCTGGGTGGCCCCTTCACCGGCTGCGGCAATTCCATAGGCACAAAGCATAAAAAGCGAAATAAGACAGGCATGAATAAAAAAATTTTTCATTGTTTCCCCTTTCGTTAAATTTTGATATTGGTTCAGGCGTAGACTCGTCAGCCCTTGCCTAAATATGGCATCGCCGTCGGACAAAATCAAGAAATATTTTAATCCGTCTTGGTTCTAACATTTTTCTAATACCATGACATAGGCTACCATCTCTGCCATTTGCTTTCACCGAAATACATGCCATTGAAAGCAGCCTCCCGCAACCGCTAAAACATCAGCCGGTGCCGAATATGTTTGGGCAGGTGGGAGCAGACCGAGGCAAGGATAAAGGATAAGACCACCAGGACTGCTCCCCCGGCCCGGCCGTGAACGGCCATGCCCAGAAGGACCAGCTTCACCATGGTGCTGAGGCCGATGAGTTCCCTGAAAAACTGCCGGTGCCGCATCCCTTCCGTGACCAGCAGCATCCCCCCGGTGACCAGGACAAGGACCAGGTAAAAGGGCGGCAGGGCCAGGGACTCGTTGAAAAGAAAGGAGGCCAGGAATACCCCGGCACCGATCTGGTGGGCCGCCCGGGTGAGGATGGAAAGCATCAAAACCCAATAAGGCCGGTCAACCTTCCGGCCCATCCCCGGCCCCTGATCCCTGTCTGAATTCACGGCCTCATCCATTCTTTTTTTTCAGGGCCTTTCCCGCATTCCAGGCCCCGGCCACGGGTTGGCCCAGGGCCCAGTATTTAAGGGAACTCATATCAAATAACAGGGGGTCCACCTTGGCGATATCGATCTTGCCGTCGGCCAGAACCGCCTCATCGGCCCAGGTGGCCGCAATCTCCCCGATGAAAACATCATGGGTTTCAAAATCAATGACCCGGGCCAGTTTGCAGATCATATTGACGGGACAGCCCTTCAAGATGGGAGCGGCTTCGTATCCGTCCATAACGGCTGTTTCCAGAACCGAGGATTTGTCGGTATTCTTCCCGGTCATGATCCCGAAATAATCGGTTTCCGTCACCAGGTCCCGGGAGGGGATATTAACGCTGAAGACCTTGTTTTCAAGGATTCCCTGGTTGGAAAAATGGGTTTTGGACACCCCGAAGGACAGGTACTGGGGGTCGCCGTGGTTCATGATGCCCACATGGGCAATGGTGATAAAATTGGGCCGGCCCTTGACCGTGGTGCCCAGGATCGTGGTCAAAGACGGGTAAAGCGCATTGGTCTTGCCGATCTGTTGTTTCATGGTCTCCTCCTGTGTTTATCGTTAACACAATCTCCAAATTCTTTTCCCCTGGCGGGATTACCGGTATCAGGGGGCTGCAAACAGCCGGTGGATGAAATCCAGATAGATCTCCGCCGCGGTGTGAACCTCCCGGAAGGACACGGATTCATCCTGGGTATGGGCCTTTTCAAGATGTCCCGGCCCAAGCAGGATGGGCCTTGCGCCCGAAGCAAACATCTGGTTGGCATCGGAATGGCTTCGAAAGGCATCGGTTTTCCAGGGCAGACCGTGGTCCAAAAGAGCGACCCGGAGGCAGTCCAAGGCCGGGCCCTTTTCAGGAATCTCATATCCGGCATCAATGGTCTCTGTCCGGAAAATGACCTCAATCCCCTTATGGGGCCTGCTTTGCAAGGTCACAATCTCTTCCAGCTCC
>DZCR01000020.1 GCA_022736495.1 Desulfobacca acetoxidans | reverse complement strand
CCGGCACCATTGGGACTCCTGCGCAAGTGGGCCTGGCGAACGTCACCAATGATGCACAAATTCCCAAAAGTGTCGGCACCGCCAAAGGCGATCTGATCACGTTCAGCGCCTCTGGAACCCCCTCAAGACTTCCTGTGGGGATGGATACCTATGTCCTTACTGCCGACGCTGCGCAGGCCGCCGGGGTCAAATGGGCGCCGGCTGCCAGCGGCGGCACTTGGGGCATTCCTACTGCTAACTTATCCTATTCTGGGATACCCTTAACAGGAATAGCAGGTGCCACCCTATCATTCGGGCAGGCAGTTTATCAAGGTAGTGCAGATAAACGGCTATATCCAGCTAAAGCGGATGCCGTCGGAACTATGGCTGCGGTAGGAGTTGTGGTGGTGGGGGGCAATGCTCTCGACACCGTCACCTATATTGATAACGGCTATATCCGCAACGATTCCTGGGCCTGGACCGTGGGGTCCTCTCAGGGCGGGAAGGTTTACGTTTCCCCTACCTCTGCGGGGACCGTAACTCAGACCGCCCCGAATACTGTTGGACAGCAGTTACAAGAGCTTGGCTATGCCGAAGACGTCAATATCCTGCGAATCTTCGTCAACGGCTTGCTGGTGGAAATTGGTAGCGGATTAACGGATTTGGCCTCTGAGGTTATGGGGGTGCTTTCGGCCGTCAATGGCGGTGCAGGTATGGTTTCTGGCCTGATGAAGGCCAACGGTTCCGGCACGGTGTCGGCTGCTGTTGCGGGGACTGATTACGTTGCTCCAGGTGGGACCACCATAAGGCTACCCCACGCCTGGACGATGCTGGATGGTGTAGATGCCAGGACTTTTCCGGGATTCAGGGTCTCCTTGCCAAGCGGCCAGAGCGCCAAACTGGTGGCCTGTAAATATCAGATCAGCAGTGGGACTTCGGTGGCGGCGCAAATCAACGTCAATGGTTCAGCGGCCACTGGATTCACCGGCATCAGTGTTACAACCACGCCGGGCACTACTGATCCTGCGGATGTAACCCTCGCTGATGATGACTTGATAGAACTGGTCACTTCCAGTCCGACCGGCACTCCCCTGAACCTGAGCTTCACGGTCTTCATCGAGTACACGAAATAGGGAGAATATATGAAATCGTTACTCTTTGGCAATTCAAGGGACAATCTCCCTACGATTGCCAGGCATGCCTGGGCCTGGACTCGGACGCTGGTGAGCTACAGTGGAGATGCTACTTTTTTGGTATCAGCTCCCGGAACCTTCAGCAATCTTTGGTTCAAGACTTCCTTACCGGCCGGGGTAGGAGCCGGATGGACCTTCACCATACGGAAAAATTTGGTCAACACCTCGTTGGCTTGCGCCATCAGCGGCGATACCCAGCAGAGCGCTCAGGATGCGGTCAACTCAGTTACCATCACCCAGGCTGATATTGATGCGGGTAATAATGCCATTGGCTTGAGGATAGATGTTGCCGGGGTCCCCGTTACCACTGCCACCGCCGCCTGGGGTCTCCAGTTCGAGGGGACCAGTGCCAAACAGTCGATTATGGGTAGAGGTGGGGCCACCCTGTCCACCACCTTGACGCAGTATCTCGACCTTAATAACAATGCTTTGTACGATTCTGCTTACGAAATTAATACGCAGTTAATCATGCCCTGCGCTGGGACGTTTAAAAACCTCTGTGGCAAGTTATCTGTGGCTCCAGGGACCGGAGCTACCCGAACCTTAACTGTTCGGAAGAACGGGGTTGATACCGCAGTAACCATGACCTTCTCAGACACTGAAGTTTATAAAACTTCCGGTGCGACCTCAGTAGCCGTAAGTGCGGGCGATTTGATCAGTATCCAGTCCACCATGAGCGTTTCCCCGGCTCCAGTTGCCGGGAGTTTTTGGGGCGGGATAACCTTTGAAGCGGATACGGATGGGGACTTTATTCTGCCTCTTGGGGGCGTGTATACAGCACCAAGCCCCACTGTTACTTCCTATGCGCCAGTTTATGCTTCCGTCGTTACTTGGGATACTACTTCATTTGTCCCGGCGCAACAGGTAGCGGCCCAAGCCTTCACTGCCAAAGCAATGTATGCCATATTGTCTGGTGTTCCAAATGGCAATTATGACCTCATCCTATATAAAAACGGGTTACCCACCAACCTCAAGGTCAATATTGCCGACCCAGCTACAACTGGCAACTACGCTGAAAATGTTGCGATAGCCGCTGGCGACCTTTTGAACTATACAGCAGTTCCCTACGACACCCCGTCAGGGAGGGGTGTGGCCATGTCGGTTTGCGGGACCATGATTACTGCAAGTGGATTGAAACAAATGGGGGGGATGCTGTAATGGCATTAGTCCTTTCGCAAGACTTCCCGTCTTTAGCTGATATTACCGCGGCAGGCGGCACTTATGGCAATATCTCAATATTGACCGGAGGCGGGCCCGGTGGAGTAGATGCAGTCAATGCGCCGGACGCAAACTCCTGGATTGCCTATCCAGGGGATTTAGTTAACCAGCAGAAAGGGACTATAGAATTTTGGCTGGCCACGGTGGGATGGGATACTACTGTTGGCGACATTGGCACGAGCATTGCTCGGATAGTTTATCAGTCACAATGGAGCGCTAATTACAACGTAAATAGCCGCATAGGGTCGGTTTTTAAGTCAGCTACGCAAAAGGGGCAAATCCTTTTTGGCCATTATATAAATGAAGGTAAGCCGGACTACCGGTATTTTAGCGCTTATGGTAATTATAGTTTTCCCAAGGAGTTTGGCCGTAATCAATGGAACAGGTTCAAACTATGTTGGGATTTTTCCCAGGCGGATACCAACGCCCTTTCGGTTTACTACGATGGGACTAATCCAACAGCTACGGCAGTTTGTGATATGTATTCTGGAATTGGCCGCTTGCGCCTCATTGACAACGCTGAACATAGCTTTGGGTCTCCGTGGGGCCAAGCCAATCTGGGTGAAATTGTTGATGCCATCAATGCCATGACCGGATGGCACGCCACGTTAATCGGCAACCCAGCCGCCCAGGGCTGGTTTGTGGAATTTGCCTCGGTAAGCTGTAAAGGGAGTCTGAACGCTGTAACTGTGGTCCAGAAAAACAGCTATGTCATCCTCCAAATGGGCCAGCAGTTTAGTCCGGTTACTTGGTTTAAAGCTTTCACCCCGGATAGTTTTGTTCCTGGCAACCTCTTCTATTTGGGCAACCGTAATTATAAAGACCAAGGACTAAGGGCCAAGTTTGCTAAACTGCGGATTTACGACACCGTAGAGTTGCCGGTGACACCGTTCCCGCAATATTTCTTTAATCCGAATAGACCGGCAGACATTACCCTCTATGATTCTCTCTTTGCTAATGACGGGTTCGCTGGCAACCATGAGACCAGCGCCACTTGTCCGGCGGATTGCCCGGTTCTGGACCCGGCGATTCACCCCGGCGAAGATGTCCTGGCCTTTGAGGTCCCGGCCTTTGATTGGGTAATGCCCAGTTATGTACCGGCGACAGGGGATATCAAGACCACCTTTGCTTACAAGGTACCCTTGGGCGAGTATGAGACGGTGTTTTTCAATCTCTATCCTCGCATCGCCCTTAACAACATGGCCCTAAACTACACCGCCCTTACCGGTCCCGGCACCATCCTCAAGACCAACCTGGACCTTCGGGTAGTTTGGAACTGGTGGCAGGGCACTCCCAGCGACAGCACCGTCAAAGACCCGCTCCCGGTTTATGGCCCGGAGTTGATGCTGCATTGCGATATCTTTGACGGGGTTACTCAGATTAACCCGCAACTGGACCCCACCATCGGCCAATTCAAGATTCCGACCTTTATTAAACAAGACCATGTGGATACCAGCATGGCGGCTTACACGGCCAAACAGTTCGGGCTTACCTTGTATGTCCCCGCCGATACCCCGCCTGGCAACTATACCGGCACCGTAACCATTACCGCCACTGAGATTGTTACTCCCATTGTTTTAACTTTAAATTTTACGGTTTTACCGTTTGCTCTCCGGGAGGCCAATAATCCTGAAAACATAGCTACCCCTTGGAGTGCAAAGGAAAGCGATGTTGATTATTGGGCTGCTCTGGGCCTTAATTGGTCCGTTGCAAAACGCTGGGACGTATATCAACAAATCTTTGCGGAGATGATTAAGTACGGGATTACCGGAGTTCAAATTTGTTGCAATTCTGACAACCGTGGCGGATACGCCAGCAGATATGGCGATACGACATACTTCGATTATGTCAGCACGAAAGTAGAAATAGCGAAAACCGTTGGCATGAAATTCTGTGCAATTTATGCAGGAAATACCCAAGCCGATCTCGATGCCGGCGATTACACCGTAGCCATAACCGACATGATGCAAGCCAAGGGCTTTGATCCTTATTTGAAGGGTCAAGATGAACCAGGGACATCAAATGTGGCTTGGGCCATTACCAAAGCACAATATATCAGATCAGTTAATGGCTTACCAATCCACACTGGCACGTATGAGTATGCCATGATTATTAACGATAGTGTTCCATTAGCTTATTGGTCTTTAAGCATGGGCGATAACCACCCCTATGATTTAATGGCAGGGAGAGTAGAAAAAAAACCCAGTGTGTTTGAAACATATTATTTTCAAACCAGGACGCTTTATCCTCAATATGAGCGCTATTATTCAGGGTATTTCCGTCATCTAACCGGTTGTAATGGTCCAATGCCGTCTTGGTTTACGGCTAATCCAAATGATTACACCGACTTTAATCGGGTCTATACGGCCTACGGCGTTGTTTATTTGGGCCTTGACAAGACTGGTGAGTTTCAGATTATTCCCACCCTGCACGGCTGTTCCATGCGGGAGGGGTTCAAGGATGATAAATACTTGGCGACCTGGCAATATTACTATGACCGGATAGTTACTGCCCGCCCGGCAGAGGCCGCGGCTTCTCTGGCGGTGAAAGATGCGATTTTGGTCCATTATTATGATGAATATCCTTACATTATTGGCGCGGGGCTAAAGCAGCCCATGAGTCAATACGCCGCCGACCGGGAGGCGATTATCCAAGAGATTCTGACTTTAAAGGGCTTGCAGGTGGGCCGAAGCTTAGTCGGCGGGGTGATCCCGAATAAGATAAGTGGAAAGTACGCGGATAAAATTGCGGGTGTGAAGCAATAAGAATTATGGCCGTGCCTCTTTTTTGGACCATTTTGACTCATCTTCGACAGCAAGAAAAAATAGTATTGTGATAACAATATGTTAAATGGTGGGAAAATTTAAGCATACATTTGTGCCTTCTGGAAAATCCACCCTCTGTTATTTCAACCAGTTAGGCCGCATCAAACAACGAAAATGGCCTTTTGCTGTCGAAAATGAGTTTGAGAGACCTAACGCAAGGGGCGCAGTTTTTCCAGGAGACCTATGCTGTTTTCCGAACTTAGCTTGGAAACGCGAGGCTAAACTGAGCAAAAAACGGGGCAGGCCGCCCTGGTGGGGGCCTGCCCCGTTTGACTTTGGTGCAGACGTGCAACCCGCCCTTACTGGTACTGGATATAAATCGGCTTCGGGTTCAGCCGCAGCACTTCCTGGGGCGTCAGCAGCGCGTCACCTTTTTTGGTGTCATTGTGGTAAAACAGTTTGAAGCCGGTATACTCCACGGGCTCTTTGACGATGTAATCCTTGTACGAATCCCGCTTCAACCAGGGGGCGCCCCAGCCGTCCATGTTCATGACGATCTGCACTTCGGGGCGCAGCACGATCTTATTGGCATTGGTGACCATGTTGCGGGTGAAACGGTGCACGATGAACACCTTGGGCGGCAGATTGTACTTTTTCACCAGTTCCTGCAGGTACCCGGAGGCATAGTTGATGTCCGCGGCGTCATAGGTGCCGATCTTGGTCCCCGGCACCCGGCCGCTTTTGATCAGGTTAAACTCCGGGTCGATGGCCAGGTGCACGTCCGGATTCTTCAACAGCCATTCGAAGCGCGGCAGGATGGTCCGGAGGTTGTCCTGGCCGGTCTGGATGTCGATAAACATGATGAATTTCTCTTCTTTGGCCCAATCGTATATCTGGTTGACGACTTTGTCCGGCATGATCATCCGGTACTGGCCGGCCTTGCCCGGCGCCCCCTGCGCCACCACCGCGATCAGGTGCAGGGCGGGCTGTACCGGCAACGACGGATCAGCCTTCTCCCACTTGGCCGCCTCCGCCTTTAGCCGCCGTAGCATCTCTTCTTTGGGGTACTCGCCCAGCGCCCCCATCTTTTTGGATAGCGGGTTGCCGTAGTAGGCGACGATCCTTTTTTCCGGCAGGATCGAACCCGGCAGCGTTGGCGGGTGTTGCACCGGCCAACCGCACCGCTCAGCATACTCGGGGGACTCGCCGGCCAAGTACTTGACCTTGGCCTCCGCCGTTTCGGCGGGTTTCGCCTTTTTAGCTGCGCCCTTCTTCCGGGCGGTCCCGGCGGGTTTGGCGGCCGGGACGGACGTGGCTGCACCAGGGGCCGGCGACGGCGGCGCCGGGGTTGCGGGCGCAGTTAAGGGAGGTGTTGCAACCGGGGCCGGCATAGCCGGGGCGGCCGGCACCGGCGCAGTTGCCGGAGCAGCAGGAGCTGCGGGGGTGGCGGGAGCAGCCGGGGCCGCAACTGGCGGCGCGGCGGGGACCGGGGTGGCCGGGGCGACCGCAGCCGCGGGTTCCTGCGGCGCGGCTTGGGCCACATTCAGGGCGCAGCCTGCCAGGGCGAGCGCCAGAGATAGGGCGGTCGCTATCAGATGGGCAAAGAAACGGCTAGGCAATCCAAACCTCCAGGGGAAAATTTGACGAAGGCGAATGCAGCCCTTCGCATCACATCAGTTTATCAAGGAAATCGAGATGAGTTTAACGATAAAATCACTGGAAGGAAAGATGGCAAGGAGAAAAAACGGTCTTTTTTTCACGCTCCAGAACCTCTCTATCACTCATACCCCAAAAGCCGGCGCCGATCTGCAAGAGAGTTCGATTCTTCTAGTCTCCAATGGGCCTGGGTTGGCCTTCCAGTTCATCTATTATGCACTTATGGTAAAAGATCTTGCGCTGCAAAAATTTAAATGTTATATAATGAAACCTGCAATTCCATAAGAGCTGCTTCATTGTCAGCCATCAAGCGGGCAGACCTTTCAACACTCCCCAGAGCATTGCCAACTCTCTTGCTCCAGCTCGCACCCGATATTTAACCCTATAAAACCGAACCCGAGGAGGAAAATAAAAATGAAGACTGTCGTTATATTATTGCTCTTAGCCGTCCCGGCCTGGGCCCAACCCTGGCCCCAGACCCCTCCCAGAATAGGGAAACTGAACCTGAAGCAGCAGTACTGGGACTACATCAAGGAAGCGGCGCAGCGATACCAGATTTCACCATTTCTCATCCAGGCGGTCTGTGCCATCGAATCGAGATATGACCCGCAGGCGCAATCAGGGCGGGGGAGATGTTACGGCCTGATGCAATTGGAAAAGGGCACTGCCCGAAAATATGGGGTAGACGCCCGCAATCCCCGGGAAAATATCATGGGCGGGGCGGCGGTCCTGGCTAGGTTGATGCAGAAATACCACGGGAATATCAGGAAGGTTTTGCACGTGTATAATGCTACTTGCACCCCAGGCTATGTGTATCAGGTCATTCTGGCATATAAACAGGCACAACGCTGTGAGCCACAGATACAGCAGATTTATGCAAACTTCTGGTCAGCAGAAAAGTATGCTGATTAAGACAATAATTTAAGCACGTTATTTTGCTGACCCTCAAGCAGCACGAGGGAACCGGAAAAATTTACCCCTCTGCTTTATACTTTGCCCCGATATCCCGCAGCTTCTTCACTTCCGCCGCGGGCAGAGGCGTCACCGGTCCCTGGAGGCGCGCCGCCAAAACCACCCGAGCGGTGTGTTCCAGCTTCTCCATTTTATTGTAGGCGTCGACCACATCCCGCCCCACCGTCATGGCGCCGTGCCGGGATAAGAGCATGGCGTCATATTCCTGGATGAACTCCCGGATGGCCTCCGGGACTTCTTCAGTACCAGGGGTGGCATAGGGCGCGGTAGGAATCCCCCCCAGGGTGATCACCACCTCGGGCAGGATTGGTTCCAACAAATCGATCCCCGCCAGGGTGCAACCGGTGGCGTAAGGCAGATGCGCGTGCACCACGGCCCCAATATCCGGGCGCAACTCATATGCCAGCAAGTGCATCCGGATTTCAGAGGAAGGTCTCCCCTCCCCCTCCAGCACCCGTCCGGAAAGGTCCACGGTGAGTATCTGCTCCGCCTCCATGATGCCCTTGTTCACCCCGCTGGGGGTAACGAGCAACCGGTCATCCAGGCGCACACTGACATTACCGTCGGTGGCGGCCAGGTAATTTTTTCGGTGCAGCAGCCGGCAGATACAGACGATATCCTGCTTCAATTGTTGCTGAGTTGACATGGATAGTCCTGAAAAGACCAGATTTTTTCCAGGACTTTAACCTTTGACGCCGCCCGCAGCAAGGGCTTTTTGGCAGTTCAGCGTATCACCCCGACCTTGACCATGGCTTTCTCCATCCCGTCCAGGGTTTTTCGGGATTGGGTCCCCTGGGCTTGAGCGATCAAGGCAAAGAGGGCGTCGAGGATAGAGATTTGACAGACCAAGGAAGCCACGGCTTCCTCAGGCATGGTCATCTCCCGGGAAGCCGTGATCAGGGCCGGGGAGCTGGTGCGAGCCAGAGGCGACAAGGAATTGTTCGTTATGCAGATGACCCTGGCCTCCCTTTCCCGGGCTATGCCTACGGTCTCTAATATTTCCCGGGTGGTTCCCAGGTTGGAGATGGCCAGCACCACGTCCTCCCGCGACAAAAGCGAAGCCGCCATTAACATGAGATAGAAGTCGGTGCACACATAGGCTTTGAAACCCAACAGCAGGAGACGGTTACCGGTATAGGTCACGGCTGGACCGGAGCCGCTCACCCCGATCACCATGATCTGGCGGGCCTTAAGGAGAAGCTGGGCCGCCTCGTGCATGGCCTCGATCTCCAGAATCTCCAGGGTATCCTTCAAGGCGGCGCCATTGGTTTGAAATGCCGCGCGCACGATAGTGGCGTCATCTTCAGCACTGATCACTTCATGGTGGCGCGCTGAGGGGATAACCATCTCCCGGGCCAAAGCGATCTTAAAATCCTGGAAGCCCTTAAAGCCCAGGATGCGACAGAACCGCATGACCGTCGCTTCACTCACTGCTGCGGCAGCCGCTACCTCATTCACTGAGGCGTAGATGGCCATTTCCGGTTGTCTGAGAATAACGTCAGCCACCTTCCGCAAAGCAGTTTTCAGGGAGGGGTACAGTCCCCGTAACCGGATCAGAGTGCCGGTTTGCGCCTCACGATTGACCGTATCCGGAGGCATGGGCTCCATAATCTAATCTCCCGCTATTCAATTTAAAATAAATATAACCAAACTTAATACATTCTTTTCTAAAAATAAAGCATTAATTTTAAATTATCTGTAAATTTTACAAATTAATGATCAGATCTTCATGCTATGACTCAGAGTAGCCGCTGGATCATCGCCAAGGCTTCCTCGCGCGTTTGGACCAGGCCCTCCCATTGGGCTTCTTCCACGGCCGTGAGCAAGCGCCGGAACCCGGGGCCCGGGGTCAGACCCAACCGGAGCAAATCATGGCCGTTGATCAGCTTGGGCAGGCGTTCTTGGGGCTCCAGGCGCTCTTGCAAAAATTGAAAAGCCGCCGCCGCCAGATCAGCCAATACCGCCTCGGAATCGGCGGGTTTCAGGGGCCCCTGGCCCGCCAGGCTGTCAGCCATGGCCAGGGCAAAGAGGCCGGGGAGCTCCGGCCGGGCCGCCCGCACCAGCCGCCCCAGGGCTCTGAAGCTCAGTTCCCGCTCCCGAAAAGCCGGCAACAATAAAAAAGGCCGCATGTGCATCTGGATGAGGGTGGCGACCGTTTTAATTTCCGCCTGACTACACCGCAGCCTTGCGGCTACCCGGCTAAAAATCTCCAAACCCACTTTTTCATGGTAATAAAAGCTATAGCGGTCCGGGTTGCTGCGGCGCTCCTGCACTGCAGGCTTGCCCACATCATGGAACAGGGCGGCCAATTTCAAGAGCACTGTCTTGGGACGCGTCTGGGCATAACGGGCCACCTCCCCGGCGATCGCTCCGAAATAGGCCTCCGGGGCTGCCAGGACATCCTCCATGCCGGCCACGGTCGCCAAAGAATGACCATAGACATCCAGATGATGGTAGCCATTCTGTTCCACCCCTTTCATGGCCGAAAGCTCCGGAAACACCTGGGCCAAAAGCCCCACCGCCTCCATCGCCGTGAGCACCGGTACCGCCCTGGGGGCTTCCAAAAGCGTAAATAATTCCTGATGAATCCGTTCCCCCGCCACCCGGGAAAATTCCGGCGCCCACTGCCGGATAGCGTCCGTGGTTTCCGGGGTGATCTGAAAACCATGGGTGGCGGCAAACCGATAGGCACGCAGCAGCCGCAAGGGGTCGTCGTGGAAATTTTCCGAGGCCACCAGGCGCAACCGGCCCCGGGCCAAATCCTCCAGACCGCCCCAGGGGTCGATGAGTTCCAGGGGCGCCTGACCCAAAACCGCGTCCAAGGCCACCGCCATGGCATTCAGGGTGAAATCCCGCCCCTTGAGATCATCTTGAAGGGTCGGGGCCCGAAATTCGGCCAGGTCCAGGATTTCCCTTTCCCACACCACTCGGGCGGTGCGTTCGCTCTCATCCAGCAGAACATAGGTGCCGCCCAGCGCCGAAGCCAGGTCCCGGGCCAGCTCCAGGGTTTGGGCCGAGACCGCCAGGTCCAGGTCTTGGACGGCGCGATCCAAGGCCAGCTCCCGCACCGAGCCCCCCACCAGGTAGACCTGCAGGGATCGGGCCTCTGCCAGTTGCCCCAGCGTCTTCAAAGACCACCGCCCCCCCAGGGAAGACAGACCCTGAGTCAGGTTGTCCCGGAGAATCCTGGTTGCCATGGGAACCTTGGCTGGGGTAAAATGGCCAGAACGATCATGACTATCGATGAGAAAATCTCCCGGAAAAAGTGCTGAGGGCCGCAGGCGGCCCTGGATTTTTAATAGACGCAGTCACGGCGGATCGACGTCTTAACTATATTTTAACCAAAATTTTTTTATTCACAAATTCTCATATGTTGAGCATACCCTTAACGCCTGAAGGTTCGCTGGCCACTCTACGGCATAAGGAAGCCTCGTCACGTAGACAGCTTGCCATAATTTTTTTAAATCAGGTTTTTTATTAATCAAGACATTAAGGAAGGTCCTGCCTTGTCCTCCCGCCCCCTTGATGGGGGCGGTTGGGGTGGGGGTGAATAGAATTACCTTTCTGAGTAATATTTTATAAGGATAAAGAAAGGAGTCCATGGCAGCCCGTCCCGGAAAGTCCGTGTTTATCTGTCAGAACTGTGGGTACCAGGCGCCCAAATGGCTGGGCCGCTGTCCTGATTGCGGCACCTGGAGTTCCATGGCCGAAGAGGTGACCCCCACCGGCCCTGTCTCTGAGGTGAACCTGCCGCCCCGGCGCGGCGCCCCCCAGCCGTTGATCAAGCTCAAAGCCCCTCCCGAGGTCCGCCAGGTGAGCGGTTTGACGGAATTCGACCGCACTTTAGGGGGCAGCGTGGTGCACGGCTCCGTGGTCCTTTTGGGGGGCGATCCCGGCATCGGCAAATCCACCCTGATCCTCCAGGTGCTGGACCGCCTCTGCCGCCAGGGTCTCCAGGGTCTCCAGGGTCTCTACATCTCCGGGGAAGAGTCCGAATCTCAGCTCAAGCTCCGGGCCGACCGCTTGGGGGTCTCATCTCCAGGGCTTTTGGTTGCCACGGAAACCTGCCTGGAAAACATCATCAAGATCGTGGAAGAGATTCAGCCCGCCTTTCTGGCCCTGGATTCCGTTCAAACCCTCTACACCGCCACCCTGCCCGCCGCGCCCGGCTCCTTGACCCAGGTCCGGGAAACCGCCTTCCGCCTGGTGCAGCAGGCCAAACTCCACGGCATCGCCACCTTTCTTATCGGCCATGTCACCAAGGAAGGCGCCATCGCTGGCCCCATGGTCTTGGAGCATATGGTGGATACGGTGCTCTACCTCGAAGGTGACCGGAGTCACGCCTTCCGGTTGCTGCGCACCGTCAAGAACCGCTTCGGCCCCACCCACGAACTGGGGGTCTTCGAGATGCAGGAAGCAGGCCTTGTGGAAGTGACCAACCCGTCGGGCCTGTTTATGGCGGAGCGCTCCCTGGAGGTCCCCGGCGCGGTGGTGGTCCCCAGCCTGGAGGGTTCCCGCCCCATCCTGGTGGAGGTCCAGGCCCTGGTCTCGCCGTCGTCTTTAGCCGTGCCCCGGCGGCAAACCATGGGGGTGGACCCGGGCCGGGTGTCGCTCTTGGTGGCCATCCTGGAAAAGCGGGTGGGTCTGGCCATGGGCGGCCAGGACCTGTTCGTCAACGTGGCCGGCGGCGTACGCCTGTCCGAGCCCGCCCTGGACCTGGGAGTGGCCCTGGCCCTGGCCTCCTCCTTCCTGGACCGTCCGGTCCCCGCCGACACCGTTATCTTCGGCGAAGTGGGCCTCACCGGAGAAATCCGGGCCGTCAGTGCCCCCGAAATCCGCCTCAAAGAGGCCCAAAAACTGGGATTTTCCCGAGCCCTCTTAGCCCACCGCCAACAAGAACACCTGGGCGACCTCCCCGGCCTGGAACTCATCGGCGTCGAAACCCTGGCCGCGGCGATCCGCAGCCTGTTTCCGAAATGATTGGGGTCCGAAGAATTTTGTGGGGGGGGACCGGAGAAATTTTTCAGGATGTTTATTTTTTTTAAACGGAGCATAACGGATGACACTTGATTCCAAATGGCTCGATATTATTAAGACCTGTGGCTGGCAAACGGCCGCCGAGATTGTGGTTCAGCTCCTGAAGCCAAAGGTTGCCTAGACAAAAAGAAGGCTTGACGGCTCACAGAACTACTGGTAATCCGTAGTTTATTATGTTATATTTCGAATGGGATGACGCCAAAGCTACAGCGAATTTTCGCAAGCATGGCGTGACCTTTGAGCAGGTCGCTTATGCTTTTCGTGATCCGTTCGCCGTGGAGTGGATTGACGAAAGAGCCGCCTATGGCGAGGAGCGAGTCATTCTTTTAGGCATGAGCGGCGGTCAGATTTTGAGTGTCGTTTACACGGAGCGCGGCGAGAGTTTTCGTATTATCTCAGCCCGCAGGGCAACAAAGCATGAGAAAGACATTTACTACCGCGAGAATGCAAGATAATGGCAAGCTCATGAAGCGCAAACCCGACGGCACCGAAGAGGTCTTGCCAGTTACACCGGTTGCGCCAATGAGTGAGGCGGACATTGAGGTTGCCGCAGAGAGTGATCCCGATAACCCGCCGTTGACGCCCGAACGGCAGGCGCAACTCCGGCCGGTGCCGCGCGTGAAGACGCTGCGCCGAGCCCTGGGGTTAACCCAGGAAGAATTCGCGGCGCGCTATCATATCCCTCTGGGAACGCTTAGGGATTGGGAACAAGGTCGTTCCCAACCTGACCAACCGGCGCGAGCTTTTCTTGCCGTTATTGCCCGCGCCCCGGAGGAAGTGGCCGCACTCCTCAAGTGATTCCGGTCTGCCTTAGAAATCCTCGTACAGCAAAGACTCCCGCCGCACCTCCATAAATTCCACCAAGTCTTTGTGCCAGGACGCTTCCAACTCCGCCGCGCTCAGGCCGTTTTCCAGACCCCGGCGGATGGCGTCGTCGCCGGTGAGCAGGTCGAAAGGCAGGCGCACTGTTTCGTATTCATAAGGCGGCTGGCGCCAGGCGAACTGCTCGGGGTAGAGGTGGCGAATCGCAACCAGCAGGGCCAGGGTGGTGAAGTAGGGCTTGAAGGTCCGGCGGTCGGTGACGTGGAGCTGAAACCCCCGGCACAGTTCCCCGGCCCATTTATGGAAGGTGGGCTCAAAACAGGCCATCCTGAGAATGACACCGGGCAACTCGACGCTCTTCAGTTGAGCCAGGGTGCGCCCGGGATCCAAGAAGGGCGCGCCGAACAGCTCAAACGGCCGCGTGGTGCCCCGGCCTTCCGAGAGATTGGTGCCTTCCAGCAGGACCTGGCCGGGGTAGACGATGGCGCCATCCAGGGTGGGCAGATTGGGAGAAGGGAGCACCCAAGGGAGACCGGCGGCGTCATAACAGTCGCGCCGGCGCCAGCCCCGCGCCGGGATCACCTCCAGGTCACAGCCGATTTTTTGCGTGGCGTTATAATAGCGGGCCAATTCCCCCAAGCTGAAACCATGGCGCATGGGCAACGGATAGGGTCCCACGAAGGAGGCCCACTGGGGCCGCAGCATATTGCCTTCCACCTGGGTCCCGCCGATGGGATTGGGCCGGTCCAGCACCACCACTTTTTTGCCCAGGGGCGCGGCGGCCTCCAGCACCTTGGCCAGGGAGGCGGCAAAGGTGTACACCCGGGTGCCCACGTCCAGAAGATCCACCAGGATCACGTCCACCAGCGCCAGGGCATCGGCCGGCGGCGTCATGCGGGGTCCGTAAAGACTCACCACCGGCAGGTGGAGGACCGGGTCCGCAAAATCGGCAGACGCGATCATGTTGTCCTGCTTTTCCCCCAGGAGGCCGTGTTGCGGACTGAACAGGACTTTGAGCCGGCCGGGAAACCGCCGGGACACCAGTTCCCGGGCGCTGGTCAGGTCAGAGTCAACGCTGGCCGGGTGGCTCAAGAGCCCTAAACGGGCGCTTGCAGCCCAGGCCGGGGGCTCCTGAAGAAAGATGGTTAAACCCGATGCTACCTGGCCCATGGCAAGAGCCTCCCCAGAATGCCAGGAGGGCAGGAGAGTAATTGCAGTTCTCCCCTGCCCTCCCCTATTGCGCCGTTACCCCTAAAACTCCGCGTCGTCTCGCTTTACCACCGGGCGTATCATCAAGACCACGTCGTGGGTCACCCCGTCTTTGCGCAGAAAATAATCATCCAGGATGGCCTTCTGCTCGAAACCCCTGGCTCTAAAGGCCTTGACCACCTTTTTGTGCTCCGCCAGAATTTCGGCCTTCACCCACATGAGATTTTCTTGCAAGGCCAGGTTGAGGACCTCTTCGAGCATTAATGACCCTAAACCCAGGTTCCGAAAGCCACGGCATACGAAGATGCGAATCTCGCCGATGTGCTTGGCGGCATGCTTGCCCCGATGCAGAGTAGCGTCCCCAACGATATGGTTGTTTTCCAGGTCAACTGCCACCAGTGGCAATACCTTCCGGTAATTGAGCTGGTCCACCCATTTATTGACCAGATTCAGATCCTTGACGTCCTGCTTCAGGAACCGGGTATCCTCATCCGGGGCATCCTGAAACATCTGCACCAGGCCATCCCGGTCCTGCTCGTTGAGAAAACGGAACATGACCCGTTTGCCGTTTTTCAGGGTGGCAAACTTGCGGTAAGCGACGTAATTGATCATTGCGGCCCTCAAGAAAGGATTTCAGCAAACCTGAGGCCATGATACCCCCTCCATAAGATTTGTCAAGGCAACGGTAGCCGAGGGGGCCCAACCGGGATTTCACTGCCGACTCCCCAGATAATAATTGGGATCCAGGACTATTTAACTATTTTATAATATATTTAACAGGTTAACGATTTTTGCTTGAGATAATTCTTGCGCCCTATGAAAAACCGCAAAAAAACCCGAAAGCGAGAGATTTACAAAAATTCAGGAAGCCGGTCCCAAGCCCGGAAACCCTCTTAGCCCCGCCTTTTGTGCCTTATAACTTATTAGATTAATTGGTATATTATCTAACTTGCCCAGAGCCGCGCCAATGTTGCCTTCTGCAATGGATTCCTAACCTTTTCATAACAAAGACGCCTAAGGTTTTTTTCGCTCTAATCCCTTTGACCCAGATTCCCGGCGAGGTTACTATGCCCTTCACAAGCAGCGCCGAGGGGGAATATGGAAACTATCTGGCAGGATGCCAAAGAGATCATCAGAACTGAGTTACCCGCGGCTACCTTCGATCTTTGGATCGAACCGCTCCAGGTTGAATCCGGCTCCGGGGGAGAGCTGGTCTTGTCTTGCCCTAATCCCTTTGCCTTGCGGTGGATCCAGGCCAATTACCTCAAGCAGATCCGCCATACCCTGGAAATCGCCCTGAACTGCAGCCTGCCGGTGCATTTAAAGTTGCTCACCGCACCGGCGCGACAACCGGTCCCGGTTCAGATAACTCAGCCTTCCCTCCCGATGGTAAAGGAAAAACCACGAGCCCGGGGATTAAACCGCGCCTTTACCTTTGACCAGTTCGTGGTCGGAGCCTCTAACCGCCTGGCTTACCAGGCTTCCCGAGCCCTGGCCCACAATGATACTTTTTATAACCGCACTTTATTTCTGACCTCCGGACCGGGTCTGGGAAAGAGTCACCTGTCTCAGGCAGTGGGCAATTTCATCTCCAAGTCGGCGGTGGGGAGGAAGGTGCGGTATATCACTGCGGAAAATTTCGCCAACGAGATGGTCCATGCCCTCAAAAACGGGCGCATGTCCACCTTTAAGGAACGCTTTCGGGAAGACTGTGACGTTTTGCTCTTGGAAGAAGTCCAGTTTTTGAGCGGCAAAGAGAAAATTCAGGCGGAGGTCTGCTACACCCTGGATACGCTCATCGGCCAGAATAAGCGGCTGGTGTTTACCAGTTGCTATCTCCCAGCGGAAATCAGCCAGATCTCCCAGGAACTGCGCTCCCGGCTGACCGGCGGCCTCATTACGCCCATCGGTCCGCCGGACTTCCCCACCCGGGTCAATATTCTCGACACCAAGGCCAAGAATCGGGGCGTGCAGGTCCCGGTGAAGATTTTGGAATGCGTGGCCGAATACGTTGACGAAGACGTGCGGCGTCTGGAAAGCGCCCTGGACTGCCTGGTAGCTCGGTCGACCTTGCTGGACGAACCGTTCAGTCTCCGCTTGGCCCAGGAAGTGCTCCAGGATTTGAAGGCCGTGGATACTCGTTTGAACACCCCGGATATTCAAAAGATCGTGGGTGATTACTATGGGGTGAGCCTGCCGGATCTGCTGGGGCGGTCGCGCCAAAAGCGACTGGTGCGGGCCCGGCAGATGGCCCTCTATTTTTGCCGCATCTATACGGAAAAAACCATGGTGGAGTTGGGGCGCCTGTTCCAGCGTTCCCACGCCTCGGTGGTGCATGCCCTGCAAACCCTGGACCGGGATCGCAAGACCCAACCCCGGGTAGCCCAGGAATTACAGCTTTTGGAGGAGAAACTGGCTCAGGCCAAGGTCAAATCGGGGGTTAAGAGAGCATCATGTCTTCACACCGATGCTTGATGACCCGCCCTTCCACGATAAACACGATATCTTCCGCGATATTGGTGGCGAGGTCGGCGATACGTTCCAGATTCCGGACTATGATAATGAAGTGATGCAGCCGGATTACCCAGCGGGTCTCTTGAATCATATACCCCAAGATCTTCTGAATATACTCGTCATCCAGGATATCCACTTCCACATCCCGCTGACAGACCTGCATAGCGAGCTTGGGGTCCTGGTTGACAAAGGCGTCAATGCTGGTGCGGACCATCCCCAGGGCAATATCCGCCATGACCTTGATATCGATGGAGAGCGACAGGGGGGGGCTGCTATTCAGTTCCAAAGCCCTTTCTGCGATGTTGACGGCCTGATCGCCGATGCGCTCCAATTCCGTGGCGATGCGCATGGCCGCCACGGTCAGGCGGAGGTCGGTGGCTACGGGTTGACGCAGGGCCAGCATCTTAAAGGCCTGTTCTTCAATCGCCAACTCCATGCGGTTGAGGGTGATGTCATCCGTGATCACATCCCGGGCCAGATCAGAATCCCGGTTCGTGACCGACAACAGGCTCTTGCCTACCGCGGTCTCGGCCAGCGCCGCCATCCGGAGGAGATCCTGCTTCAGGTTACCCAATTCCTGGTCGAACTGTCTCAGTAATTCCCCAGGGGTCGTCATTATTGCCACCTTTCCTTAGTTACTTATAGGAATTTTATTCTAGATCGGCTAAAAGATAAAGAATCCTTAAGCAATTTCGGTGGCAACTACCGCATTTTATCCGAGAAAAGCAATGAAACTTGCCATAGTGGGACCGGGGGCCTTGGGATGTCTCATGGCCGCTCTCTTTTGGGAGGCAGGTGAGGAGGTCATGCTGGTGGACTACCAGGCGGATCGGTCTGCCCGTCTGCGCCAGCGCGGTATTCAGCTAAACACCCTGGAGGGGGAGCAGCGCCTCATAAAGGTGCCCATTGCCCTGGCGCCGGAGGTAGGACCGTGCGATTTGACCATCGTTGCGGTCAAGGCTTATCAGACCAAAGCCGTGGCCCAGGCCCTCCCAACCCTCATGTCCCAGGGAGGGCTGGCCCTCACCTTGCAAAACGGCCTGGGCAATCTGGAAGAAATGGCCAAAGCGGTGGGGCCCGAGCGCCTGCTGGCCGGGGTTGCCCTGCTGGGGGCGACCCGGCAGGGTGAGGGGCGCATCCTCTTTGCCGGACGGGGGGTAATTTACGTCGGGGTGCCAGCCGGGTCCCAAGTATCCGAGCCCGAATTAGACGCGGTGGTGGATATTTTCCGGAGAGCCGGTTTGGCGTGTCAGGCCCGGGAGGATATTGCAGCCGCCTTGTGGGAAAAGCTGGTCATTAACGTGGGCATCAATCCCCTCACTGCTCTGCTGCGGGTGCCGAATGGGGCGCTGCTTGAACTCCCCCACGCCTGGGAAGTAGCGGTAGCCGCGGCGGTCGAAGCCCAGGCGGTGGCCCGGGCAGCGAGGTTCAACCTCAGCGGCGATCCCGAGGCGCGTCTGCGCCAGGTCTGCACCGCCACCGCCGCCAATCGCTCTTCCATGCTCCAGGATATTCTGGCAGGGCGGCCCACGGAAATTGAGGCCTTGAACGCGCAGGTAGCCAACCGCGGCCGGGCCCTGGGACTGCCCACCCCGGTCAACGATCTGCTCACCCGCCTCATGCGCGCCGCGGAGCAGTCGGCCCCATTCCGGGTCTCCTGAAGTCAGATCTTACCACTATCTCTACTCATGAGGGGTGGAAGGGAGTACCCCGCTCCCAACTCATCATATGAAGAAGGTTCGGAAAACACTTTCAGGGGGTTATTTTCTCCCTCCCTAATTCCCTCCCACCAGGGAGGGGAAACTGACTTTTTCCGAGTTCAGCAAAACTGAAATCGCCGCAGGAGTGTCACGGTTTCGGCGCGCTGGGAATAGGGCTATTCCCAGCCGCATCCGGCAGCTTGACCCCGGGAACTGCTTTGAGAGTTGGCGGTTGGACCAGGGGCACAAATCTCACCGGCAGGAAAGCTTCCGGCCTCAGAGTGCCCTTTACCTCACGGAACCGCACCAGGGTTTGGCCCCCAGGATCTTTCAGAGGAATCACCAGGCGGCCACCCTCTTTGAGTTGCGCCTCCAGGGCCTGCGGCACCCGGGGGGCAGCCGCGGTAACCAGGATGGCGTCAAAGGGGGCTGCCTCCGGCCACCCCTGGTAGCCGTCGCCGCTTTTTACCCGGACCCGCCCGTAACCCAGATCTTTTAAGCGCGTCGCGGCCTGGCGAGCCAGTTCCGGCAGGAGTTCGATGGTGAAGACCCGGTCCGTAAGTTCAGCCAGGACCGCGGCCTGATACCCCGACCCCGTACCCACCTCCAACACCCGATCGCCCGGATGCACTTCGGCCCATTGGGTCATCAGGGCTACGATATAAGGCTGGGAGATGGTCTGCCCCGATCTGATGGGCAGGGAATGATCTGCGTAGGCCTCGGATGCCAGAGCCTTGGGGACAAAGAGGTGACGGGGCACCGTGCCCATGGCGATCAATACCCGGGGATCGGTGATATCCCGGCGCTGCAGTTGCCGGGCCACCATAGACTGCCGGGTATCCCGGAAACCATCATCTGATTGCACTCCCTGGACCAGGCCGGCCAGGATTACCCCGCGCAGAAGCATCGCCGCTATAACCTTCATAATGCGCCTCAGCAAAATTTTCCCACGGGACCCGTGCCTTATAAGTGACAGTGAAAAGATCAATTTTTAAAAATATTTTTATAATGATTTTGATTTAATATTATGTTATACTAAATCTTCTTTATTATAAAAAATTTTCATCCTCATATTGATTATTTTAAAGATGGACTTATCTTCTGGCTCATAAATCAAATATTGTTTCTGATAACCAGCAGGGACAACGCTATGGATGATGGTTTAAGAATTCTGGTTCTCAGTGACGAGGAAAGCCCAGAGGGACTTATCGAGTCCGAGCTGAGCAAATCAAACCTACGGTTCATAGCGCTGCATGTCACCTCCCGGCAGGCGTTCCTCCAGGCTTTACAAGAATCTTCACCCAATCTCATTCTGGTCACCACCGGACATTCCGAGATCGGGGGCTTGACCGCCCTGGCCCTGGCCAAGGAGTTCTGTCCGGGAACGCCCTGTTTCTTGATCAGCCCCACGGGCAGGCAGAAGCAGCCTGCGGGAGGTCAGAAGCGCGAGGTTGACGACGCTGGCCACTGCGTTCACGGGGTTGACCTGGAAAACGCCATGGCCAGTTTTTTTGCGGCTATCATTACCCCGCTGGGCTGGGATAAGCAGGAGGCTTCCCTCACGAACCGGGTTGCCCTGCAACCCTTCCTTCACGTTACCGGCGTCATCATCGCCTTCCTCTGCCCCGAGGGCGGCATCCTGGAATTCAATCGAGGGGCCGAGCGCCTCACCGGCTGGCGCCGCAATGAGATCCTGGGGAAAGACGGCATCGAGTTATTCTTTCTCGAAGCCGACAGAACGTTGGCTCTCGTGCATTTGAAGCGGGTAATGTCAGGAAAATCCGCCGAAAGCATTGATCTACCCCTGCAAGGGCGCGACGGCTCGACGCCCGTCTATCGCTGGTACTGCAACCTGGTCTCCGATAAAATTGGCCAACCAGCAGGAATCATGCTGGTGGGTCAACCCCTTGCTGAATCACAGCGTAGGGAGCACCGGGACCGGGCACAATTGGCCCGATGCTGTCCCACCCCGTCGATCAGCCGGGGCCGAGGCCTGCTTACTCGCCGAACCGGGACCTGTTGATCTCTTTGTTTAGCAAGCCGGGAGCAATGAGTCAGCCGCTTCCAGGGTAGCGCCTAACTGCGGCCGGACGCAGGGCGTCCGCCGGATACTGCTCTGTCGCTTATTTGAGAGCCAGCAAAACCGGCTGTCGAATTACGGCTTGATGGGCGCGGGTTGGGCGGGTGGCGCAGCAGTCTTGGCCTCCGGAGGTTTCCCTGCCATGGCGACATGGGGCTCCGGCAATCCCAAGGCCGCCCGTTCCTGCTCGATCTTCTCGAAGATGGCGTGCGCCAGCAGTTGATGGCCCTCCTGGTGCAGGTGGCCGCTGAAGTTGGCGAAAATCTGCTTGAGATCCTGCCCGGATAACACCTGCTTCATCGAGATATGGTAGACTCCCGGACCCGCCAAGGATTCCCCCAGGGCGTCCAGTCCGTGGTCGGTGAGGTACCGGTGCTGGTGGGCGTCTTCCTCCAGTCGGCATTGGGTAACGAGGATAAGGGGAATCCCCCGGGCCCGCACCATGGCCACATTTTTCACCGCGGTGTCATAGGCCAGCTTGATGCGGGCTGCGACTTCCTTGGGGTCGGCGCCCGCGGCCACCTGGGCGTCGGCGTCGTTGACGGCGTATTGCAGACGGATCTCTTCGGGCACCAGGGACCAGAAGACTTTTTCCATTTTGGCTTCATAGAGCCGCCGGAAAATAAAGACCTTCATCAGCCAGTGGCGGGGGTGCCACCCCTGGAATTCCTGGCTGCGCCGCCACTCCCGCTCATCCTCCCACTTATTATAGTCGTCGAAGTGCAGGATCACGAGGCTAGGGCTATATTCCAGGGCCTTCGTCAGCACGATGCGGCAGCGGCGGGCCCCGTAACCCGGCACCGCCAGGTTGATGGATTCAGCCTGGATGCCATGCTGCCGCACTTCCTGGCCCAGCAGCCAGGGATAGGCGCCCTTAAGACTGGGGCCCCGGGGCACGGAGTCGCCCACCGTAAAAATGCGAAACACTCCCGGGGGCCGCTGGCGCTGAAAGGTTTGGGGATAAAAGCGGCGCCCACCGGCTCGGAAGAGTTCCACGGTGCCGTCTTGGTGCTCGTCGAACCCGGCTTGGGGATTGTAGCCGTAGTCAAAACGCCCGGAGATATCATTGGCAAAAAACAGGCGCGCCCCCACCTCTGCCAGGACCAACAGGCAGATAACCACAAGGCAGGCGGGAGTGATCAACCGTTTCATCAGAATTGAAAATAGATAAATTCTTTGTCCTGCTCCCCGGAAGAGACGATCAACAAGATCATCAAGGTATATACCAGGGCCCGGGCCAGCCAGGGAACCTGGGACAGCGAGGCCTCATCCCGGTATTTCCAGGTGAGGACTTGCAGCAGAATCAGAGGCAGAATGTGGATCAGCAGCCAGATGGAGGATGACTCCCAGGACAGTCCGGCCGCGGTGTGCCAGTTGCCCAGGGCGTGGAACCAGGTCCCCAGGTAAGCCACGCTGGGGCTGCGAAATATGGCCCAGCCCACCAGGGTCAAGACGAACAGCAGGGGGACCGCGGCAACCTCCCACCAGGTCCAGGTCCCGTCCTTGGCTTTTTTGTCCATGATGTGATCAAACGGCGGCACCACCCGATAGAGGATAAGCAAGGCGACATGATACGCCCCCCAGAGGACGAAGACCCAGTTGGCGCCATGCCAGAGGCCGGCCAGGAGCATGACGATGGCCAGATTCCGCAGGGTGTCCCACTGCGTGCCCCGATTGCCGCCCAAGGGGATGTACAGGTAATCCCGAAACCAGGTGGACAGCGAAATGTGCCACCGACTCCAAAATTCAGAGGGGGTGCGGGAAAAATAGGGAAACCGGAAGTTCTCCATGAGGTCGATCCCCAGCAGCTTGGCGGACCCCCGGGCAATGTCGGTGTAACCGGAAAAATCACTGTAAATCTGGAAGGCGAAGGCCACCACCCCGATCACTGCCCAGTAGCCGTTGAGACTGGTCTTGGGGTCAAAGGCGTAGTTGGCCAGGATGGCGCAGTTATCCGCCACGAAAAGTTTCTTAAAGAACCCCACCAGCATCAAGCGCAAACCATCCTGGAGGTGGGAATTCCGAAAACTGGCCCCCTGTTCCAGTTGGGGGATGAGATTCTTGCCCCGTTCGATGGGCCCCGACACCATTTGGGGAAAAAAGGCGTCAAAGGTGGCAAAAGTGAGCAAATCCGAGCACGCCGGACCCTGGCCGCGGTAGATATCGATGACGTAGCCCAGGGATTGGAAAGTATAAAAGGAGATGCCCACGGGCAGGATGATTCTCAACAGGGGCAGATCGGCGGTAAAGCCGATCACCCCCATCAGCGACTTGAAGGAATCGGTAAAGAAATTGAAGTACTTGAAGAACCCCAGGATTGTCAGACAAAACACTACGCTGAGAATCAGGTAATATTTGGGGCGCTTGTCCCCGGCAAGGAGTCCGAGGGCTTCATGGGCCCCGAAAAAAGCCAGGCCCATGCCAGCGCTGATCGCCAAAAGCGCCAGGGAGATGTGCGACCCGGGGAGCCAAAAATAGCAACCCAGTAACCAAGCGGCCGGCAAGAGGGAGAAGCCCAGAACCTGCCAAGCGGCTTTTTTCTGCCCGGCGATGCTCAGGCCGCAGTTGTAATCGATGACCGTGGTGGCCAGCACCAGGGCCAGAAACCTTGCATCCCAGCAGGCATAGAAGAAATAGCTGGCGGCCAACAACAAGAGCAACCGCCGCCTGACCGGCAGGAGCCAGTAGGAAACGATGACGAGAGGCAGGAAAATGAAATACTGCCAGGAGACGAAGGACATAAGGTTTCGCTTTAGGGGTCAGCGCCGGCTTTGAGCAGTCAGCCAGACCTTGGATCGACGACCGCACCGGACATACCCTGTTCCCCTTAACAACCAAGAGGATGAATGCGATGTTTCGATGGCTGAAGCCCATTTATATTAACATATTCCAGGCCGGCTTGCCTCACAGTTTACGGCACCTCACCAGGAGCCGGGGCTCGCCGCTGATAGGGAGGTAATATTTATGCTGTTCCAGGGGACCCAGACCTAAAAGCGCGCCGGCGGACCCGGCGGTTTCCATTTCAAGGCCCGGCAAATGCACGCCTTTGAGGGCTAGCAGCAGGCCGCCGGGGGCCAGCAACGGCGCGGCCAGCTCCAGCAACCGGGGAAGTAAAAACGCGGCCCGGGAGACCACGGTGGCCACTTTCGGCTCCCAGGTTCGGGCCAGGGAGGGAGTGAGATGAGTCTGGACCACTTCGGCGCCAGTCACCTGGAGGCGAGAGATTAGATACTCCAGAAATGCGGCTTTTTTCTGGCGGGACTCCACCAGGGTCAGTTTCAGTGCGGGGCGAGCCAGCTTCAGGACCAAGCCAGGAAAACCGGCGCCGCTGCCCAGGTCAATCAAAGACGCGGCCCGGCCCACAAACCGCAATACCGCCAGGGAGTCCAGGAAGTGCTTGATGACCATGTCCCGGGGGTTTTTCAGACCGGTTAAATTGGTCCGCCCGTTCCAGATTTGGAGCTCTGCCAGATAAATTTGTAAGTGCTCCAACGTGGCGGGAGGCAGTTTCAGACCCAGGGCCGCAACGCCCTCCGCCAGGAGGGACAGGGGCTCGATCTCTTGAGGGTTTGGCGCTTTGCTTTGCCGCGTTTTCAAGCTACTGCCCCGAAAAGTTTATTCATACCTGTGGGACACCCGCCCTCGGGTGTCCAGCCCATACGCCGCCCAGGGCGGCGACGCCACCCGTTGTCCTCGTCTCCAAGCTTTGCTGAGGTCCGCCAATTCATTTCCCCAAGCAAAACTGGCCGAAAATGCGGTCTAAGATGGCCTCCCCCACTTCATCACCGGTAATCTCTCCCAATTCCCGAATGGCGGCAGCGAGTTCCAGGGCCACCAGTTCCCAGGAAGGCTCGCTTCCTTTATTTCCATCAGGGAGCAGCAACTCCTTGGCCTGGCCGAGGTAGCCCAGACAGTGCCCGAGATGTTGATGGTGGCGGGCTTGGGTGATCATCTGCCCCTGCGCCTTGAGACCGCCGCCCAAGGCCCGGGCCACAATTGCGTTCTTTAAAGCCGGGATGCCCTCGCCGGTCCGGGCCGAAATTTTTAATAAGGGCCAGGAGGTGAGGCGAGACAACTCAACCTCGGCAAGCTCCGGGGCCAGGTCAATCTTGTTGATGACTACCAGGCCGCGATGCGCTGCCAGTTCCTTCAGGACGCCCTCGTCCTCGGGCCCGAGGGAAACGCTGTGATCCACCAGATACAGGACCAGGTCTGCCTGCCGCAGCCGCTGACGGGTGCGTTCGATCCCCAGCTCCTCCACCCGGTCATGGGCGGGGCGTAAGCCCGCGGTATCGCTGAACCGCACCACCACGCCTCCCAAGGTCAGGCACTCCTCCACCAAATCCCGGGTAGTGCCGGGGATATCAGTGACGATGGCCCGCTCCATGTCCAGGAGGCGGTTCAGCAGACTGGATTTGCCCACGTTGGGCCGCCCGGCGATGACCACCAACAGCCCTTCCTTAAGCAGACGTCCGGCTTCATAGGTGTCGGCCAGGGATTGCAGCGATTTTGTCTGCACCTCAATGGCAGCCTGGATAGGGTCAGGGGATAACTCCCCGGCTTCTTCGGGGAAGTCCAGAGCGGCCTCCACCCGGGCGGCGATATCCAGAAGATCCTGCCGCACCTGGCGCAACGTTTGCCCCAGGTTGCCGCGCAGGTGTTCGGCGGCCACCTGCACATAGGTCGCGGTCCGGGCGGAAATGACCTCCAGAACTGCTTCCGCCTGGGTCAGATCAAGGCGCCCGGACAGGAAGGCGCGTAAGGTAAATTCTCCCGGCCGGGCCAGCCGCGCCCCGTGGGCTAGGGCCAGGTCCAAGATGCGACGTAAGACCCCATAGCCCGAATGGCAGTTGATTTCCACCACGTCTTCCCGGGTATAGGTATGAGGCGCCCGCATGAAGGCCAGGAGCACCTCATCAATGATTTTCCCTTCGGAGTCGACGATGTGGCCCAGAGAGAGCCGGTGGGACCGCCACGATTGGCGGGGCTGATGGGGGCGGAAGAGGCGGCGGGCGATGGCGCCGGCAAGCGGGCCGCTGAGTCGGACGATGCCGATTCCCGCCTCGCCCAAGGGGGTGGAGATAGCCGCGATGGTATCGGCCGCGTCAGGTGAGGTCATGCCGGGCCGCCGGTATCCTCCTGACTTTCTTTCTTCCTGGTCGGTGAAATAACCACCTTTTTATAGAGACCTTCGCCCCGGCTGATGGTTTTCAGGTCCTTATCGCCCTGAAGGGCCATGTGCACGATGCGGCGATCATAAGGATTCATGGGATTCAGGCTGACGGGCTTGCCGCTGCGTTTGGCCTTCTCGCCATACTTTTGGGCCAGCAGGGTCAAAGCCTCGTTGTGCCGAGCCCGATAGGCCTCCACGTCAATGGTGACCCTGACCTTTCTCCGGGTCTGCTTGGCCAGCATTTTGGTGACGAGATATTGCAGGGCGTCCAGGGTCTGGCCCTGTTTGCCGATGAGCAAACCCGCGTCGTCGGTGGCTATGAGCAGACTGATCCGGTCTTCTTCCTGAATGGCGCTCACCGTAGCCGACTCTTGCATCTTCAGCAGCACCTGCTCCAGGATTTCCCGGGCCCGGGGCAGCAGATCCTCCTCCGGCTCTTGCCGTTGGGCGGCGCGAATCCTGGCCTTTTTGCCTCCCAGACCAAAAATCCCGGGAGACCCCACCGACAGAATTTCTATCTCCAACTCCTCAGAAGGAACTTGAAAATGGGCGCAGGCGCTTTCGACGGCCTCTTCAGTGGTTTTGCCTTCAAACTCCAAGAAATCCATCAACACTTCCCCTGAGACCTACGTAAGGTACTTATTGGTATAGTACTGCTGAGCGATGGACAAAACGTTATTCACCAGCCAATAGACCACCAGACCCGAGGCGAAATTGAGAAACATGAACGTAAAAATCACCGGCAGAAACATCATCATCTTGGCCTGGGTGGGGTCGCCGGCGGAGGGCGTCATTTTCTGCTGGATGAACATGGTGGCCCCCATGATCAGGGGGGTGATGAGTAAAGGGTCCTTGGCGGACAGGTCGGCCAGCCAGACGATGTTAGTAAACGGCAGCGTGGGAATAAATGGAGCATGACGCAGTTCGATGGAATACCCCAGGACGTTGTAAAGAGCGATGAACACCGGCAGTTGCAGCACCATGGGCAGGCACCCCGCCATGGGGTTAACCTTGAAGGTGCGGTACAAGGCCATGAGTTCCTTATTCATGGATTCTTTGTCATCTTTATACTTTTCCCGGATTTTGGCCACCTTGGGTTGGAGCTTCTGCATGTCCTTCATGGACTTGTAGCTCTTGTGGTTGGGATACCAGAAGACGATCCGGAGCAGGATGGTCAGGATGACAATGGCCCAGCCATAATTATGGGTGTAGCGGTACAGCCAGTTCAAAAAGGTCAGGAATGGTTTGCCCACGAAGTCGAACCAACCGAAGTTGACCGACCGCTCCAGCCCCAACGGCTTGAGATCGTCCAGGTTTTTCGGGCCGAAATAGAGCAGGTAGGAAAATTGGGCCGCCTGCCCCGGCGCCAGAGACTCCACCGGAGTCCTGAGACTGACCACCATGGGCGCCTTCGGGGGTTCGGACAGGGTCACCCAGGCCTTGGCGGATTCGGGGACCACGGTGGTCATGAAGTAGCCTTCATCCAGCCCGGCCCACTCCACTTTGCCGGTAAAAGTCTTGGGTTCCTTGAGGCCCTCGCTCTTGATGTCTTCCAACTTATTGTTGATGGAACCGTTGAAGCCGAGAAAATGGAAGCGGCTGGCTTCCTCCCCGGCGAAATTTTCGCTCAGGTCCAGATTGAGCTGGCCTTCCAGGGGTTGTTTCGTATGATTAGTCACCTGGACTGCCAGGTCGAAGCCATAGCTGTCAGCCTTGAAGGTGAAGGTCTTGACGAAGGTCAGACCCTCGGAGCTGACGCAGGTAAATTTCAGGGTGCCCTTGCCGCCGTCTTTGAGGCTCAGGCCGGAGGTGGAGGCCTCACACAGTCCCATCCCTGCCACATTGAGGGTTTTGCTTTCCCAACTCACGGTCAGGGGCAACTCGTTGGCGCCGCCCTCCCGGACCAACTCCTTGGCGGCGTTCTTCGCCACTTCCGGGTTCAAATAGCGCTCTAATTCGAACCCCACGGGCCCCAGTTTAAATTGATAGATGGGCTCAAAGGGCATGCGGTCCTTGTATCTCTTTAACTGGAAGCTCTTGAGCCGGCCCCCCAATTCGGTAAATACCGCCCGGTATAAGGGGGTGTCCACCACCACGTCCTTGGCGGGCCGGGCGGTGGGCGGCCGTACCGGCTCAGGCGCCGGGGGCGCGGGTCGCGCCGCCGCCTGGGGCGGCGCTGGGGCCGGGGCTGCAGGTTTGGCCTCGGTCTGGGTTTGGGGCGCGGGCGGCACAGGGCTTTTCATCTTCTCCCCAAAAAAGATGAAGGCCATAAACACCACGAAACTTAAGGCCAAGGCAATCAAGGCCCGTTTTTCCATAGAGACTCCTAAGGTACCGGGTCCCACCCGCCAGGATGGAAGGGGTGGCAACGACAAAGGCGCCGGATAGTCAACCCGAGGCCGCGCCAGAAGCCATGACGGCACAGCGCCTCAGCGGCATACTGGGAACACGTGGGCGCAAACCGGCAGCAGCTGGGAAACAGGGGTGAGATCAGCACCTGATACACACGGATTATAAAGAGGGCCACTTTAGTCATGGGTTATCTTTCGGGCCCGGGCCAGCAACAGCCGGCCCAACTCCTCTTCAACTTGATAGTACCCCAACGCGGCAGCCCCTTTCTTGGCCATGATGACCAGGTCAACGGCGGGCAATTGCGTGTGATGGCGGCGAAAAAATTCCCGGAGCAGGCGTTTTACCCGATTGCGCTGCACCGCTTTCCCCAGGCGCTTGGTCACGACCAGCCCCAGCCGGGGACCTTCTGCAGCCGGGGGCGCCAGGGTCACGCCGAAATGGCGCGTGTATAACCGCTTACCTTGGGCCTGAACCCGCAGGTAGTCTCGGCGATGGCGGAGCCGCTCTGCCTTGGTGAACCGGGCGGCCCCTCTAAGGTTGGGGTCAGGACAGTGGCGGAGCACCGGCGGTTGGCATCAGGGATGAGGCTCAGGAACTCCCCACCTCAGACTGAAAGACGTTTCCGGCCTTTGGCCCGGCGGCGCTTGATAACCTGGCGCCCGGCACGAGTGCTCATCCGTTCCAAAAACCCGTGGGTGCGGGCCCGGCGCACATTATGCGGTTGATAGGTGCGTTTTGACATTTCGTCTTCCTTATCTCAGAACTTATTCCAAACATTGTATAAACCATTTCTGCCGCCCTTTGTCAAGGTCTTGCTAGCGATTATGTCAATAGCACATACAGATGTCCGGTTTTCATAGCGCCTGAAATGTCCGGTTGAGTTTTACAGTATGATCCCTTATCTTGGAGAAGTCTCG
>DZCR01000154.1 GCA_022736495.1 Desulfobacca acetoxidans | reverse complement strand
TTCCAGGACCCGGATACCCAGATGGTGGGGGACACGGTCTTTGACGAGGTGGCCTTTGGCCCGGAAAACCTGAAACAGCCCCGGGCCCGGATCACTGAAAAAGTCACCCGGATTCTTGAAACCCTGGGCCTATACCATTTAAAAGACAGGCATCCGGCCACTCTTTCCGGGGGCGAAAAACGGAAGACGGCCATTGCCGGTATCCTGGCCATGGACCCGGAGGTCATTGTCTTTGACGAACCTTTTTCCAACCTGGATTACCCCGGCATCCTTCAAGTTCTGGACGTTATCATGGTTCTTCACCGCAGCGGACAAACCCTGATGATCGCCACCCATGACATTGAACCCGTCATCTGTGAAGCCGGCCGGATGATCATCATGGGAAACGGGAGCATCATGGAAGACGGCGCGCCCCTGGATCTTGTCCGTTGTCTGGAATCCTACGGCGTCCGGGAACCCTGCTTCTCAAAATTCGGATTGAAACCGCAGTCATGGCAGAGATAACCCCCTTTACCTACAGACCGGGAGATTCCAGCCTCCATCTTCTGGATACCCGGCTGAAATTCTTTATCACCTGCCTTGTGGGCATGTCCATGATGCCTGCGGGATTCATTGCCTCGGGCCTCTATTTTTTGATCCTTCTTTTTTTCCTTAAAAAATCAGGCCTTCATTTTTTTTCCATATTAAAGCATATGAAATTATTTTTGATCCTGCTCTTTTTTATTTTCCTGACAAGGGCATTGACAACCCCGGGAGATCTTCTTTTTTCGGCTTACGGCCTTGCCGTCAACGAACAAGGCGTGACGGAAGGGGCCATGTCGGCCTTGAAATTCTTATTGCTCATGCTGACCGGCCTGATTTTTTCCACCACCACCCGGCCCTCATCCGTCAAAGCGGCGGTTCAATGGTATTTAAAACCCGTCCCCCTGGTCCCGGAAAAACGGGTGGCCGTCATGATCAGTCTTGCCCTTTGTTTTCTGCCCGTCATTCTCAGGCAGGCCAAAGAGGTTTCCGATGCCCAAAACGCCAGATGCGCCCACCTTCAGAAAAACCCGGTCAAAAAGGCCATGGGCCTTGCCCTGCCCCTGCTCAAAAAAACCTTTCTGTCCGCGGACCATCTGATCCTTGCCATGGAATCCAGGTGCTACAGTGATGACAGAACCGACCCTGAATTTATCCCCTCGGGCAAGGAAACAGCCTTTCTTTTGGGAGGCCTTGCCGTCTGCGCCTGCCTTTTCCTTTTCTGATGAAAGATTAAATTCCGGTCATCTTTAATTTTTACCATTGATCATCAGCCTCTTTTAAGGTAAAATCCGGCGCGAAATGGAGTTCATTACTATTTTGAATGCTATAAAATTAATAATAAAAGACTCGGCCAAGGGAGGGCGTCATGCCGAAAACTGAAGACCCGTTTCCCGGATCAGCCATGTTCAACCTGAGAGGAAAGCAGTCGGTCCGGGCCACCTTTAAAATTTCCCAGAAGGCCATCGACGCCATCGGCCTGGTTGCCGTTCATATGGGCATTAAACAGAAATCCCTGTTTGACCATATCATCGAGGACCTGGAAGCCCTTGACACCCTGGCCCAAACCATCCAGATCCGGCAATTCAGACAGATCCAGAGAAAACAGAAAACCTATGTCCTGAGCCGGAAAACCATAGACGCCCTTGAAGCCATTTCAGAGGCCTACGGCATGCCCCGGGACGCCCTGGTTGAATATTCCGTACAAAAGCTCGAATCCATCATCAGTTCCGAAAAACTGAAGCATGCGGAAAGAAAAACCCTGAACAAGGAAATGACGGAGCATTTTGACCGGGGACGGGCGTTTTATAAAAAAGCGGCAACGGTTCTCGGGGAGGACGACCCCTTTTGCCGGAGGCTTGAAAAAGCGCTCCTTGCCTGCCGGAAAACCGAAGAAGACATCCATGAATTTCTGGAAAAAAGCAAAGTATTAGAAGGATTTTAATAACCCATGTATTAGGAGGAAGCGTTGATTGAAGTTCAAAATCTGACCAAGTATTATAAAGACTTCTGTGCTGTGAACCGCATCAGCATGACCGTCCGGAAAGGTGAAATCTTAGGGCTCCTGGGTCCCAACGGGGCCGGCAAGACCACCACCCTGAGAATGCTGACCGGATATCTGAGACCCAGCTCGGGCACCATCACGGTGGACGATCTTCATATGCCTGAAGATGTCCTGAAGATCAAATCCATGATCGGATACCTGCCTGAATCCGCTCCCCTGTATCATAATATGCTGGTCTACGACTACCTGGATTATGTGGCGAGAATAAAGGGTATTGACGATAAGGAAACCCGGTATGACCGGTTTCTGAAGCTTTCAGACCTCTGCGGCCTTTCCGCCATCATGGACAAACCCATCGGCAACCTGTCCAAGGGATTGAGGCAGCGGGTGGGCCTGGCCCATGCCATGATGACCGACCCCGACATCCTCATCCTGGATGAACCCACCTCGGGCCTTGACCCCAACCAGATCGCCGAAATCAGGGACATCATCAAACGCATCGGAAAGGAAAAAACCATTATCTTCTCCACGCATATTTTAAGCGAGGCCGAAGCCACCTGCGATAGGATCGCCATTATCAACAACGGCCGGGTGGTGGCCGACGACACCACCCTGAACCTGAAAAAACGGGTCCAGGAAAACAGCCTGATCCGGCTCTCCCTACGGGACGCGGACCGGGAAAAGGCCCTGACCCTTTTAAAAGGCATTGACTCCCGGCTTGAAGTGACCCCGGTGGAGCCTGTTGAAGAAAACCTGGTGTCTTTTGAAATGAGGAGTTCAGGCCAGCAGGATTTCCGGCCTGATATTTACCTGAAAATCAAAACCACGGACTGGATCATTGTCCATTTGGCAAGAGAATCCCAGGCCCTTGAAAAAATATTCCGGGAACTGACAAGGGAGGTTGCCTAACCATGAAACAGATCAAAACCATAGCGGTTAAGGAATTCAAAGATTATTTCATCTCACCCGTGGCCTATATTGTGATATCCCTCTTTCTTATTGTGACGGGATGGTTTTTCTTTTCCACCTTTTTCATTTTTGACCGGGCGGACCTGAGGGATTTTTTCTCCCTTCTGCCCATTATTTTCTCCTTCATCATTCCAGCCGTCACCATGAGGCTTTTTTCCGAAGAAAAAAACGTGGGGTCCTATGAAACCCTTTTGACCATGCCCGTGTCCTTTACGGACATTGCCCTGGGAAAATTCCTGGCAGCCACCCTGTTCACGGCATCCATGCTCATCCCCACCCTTTCCTATCCCCTGTTTATTTCCCTCATCGGTGAAATTGATCCGGGTCCCGTCATCGGCGGATATATCGGCGCCGTCTTTCTTGCCGCCGCCTATTGCTCTCTCGGTATCCTTGCCTCATCCCTGACCCGGAACCAGATTGTGGCCTTTATCATCGGCGCGGCCCTGTGCTTTGCCCTCACCATCCTTGACAAACTCTTATTTTTCATGCCGTCGAACATTCTTCCCTTCATCGAATTTCTCGGCGCCAATTCCCATTTCGCCACCATTTCCAAGGGAGTGATCGATTCCAGGGATATTCTTTATTTTGTCAGCGTGGTCTTCATTTCCATATTTTCAACCCATATCGTCATGCATGAAAAGAATTAAGGAGAAACAATGGGCACCTTTTCTTTAAAAGAAAAATATTTCAAATTCATTTTATACATCCTGGTCATTGTATTGATCAATATTGCCGGGGTCACCCTGTTTTTCAGGGCGGACCTGACCCGCGACGGCCTCTATTCCCTTTCCCCCGCCAGCATCGATGTGGTGGAAACCCTGTCGGAACCCCTGAGCATCAAGGCCTTTTTCTCAAAAGACCTGCCCGCTCCCCACAACAACACAGAGCGGTATCTGAGGGACCTCCTGGAAGAATATGCAGGCAGGGGGGGGAAATATTTTAACTATGCCTTTTATAATGTGTCCGCCGACGAAGGCACCCTGACCCAGAGGGCCGATGAAAACCGGGATATGGCAAAATCTTACGGGATCCAGCCGGTCCAGATCAGGATCATGGAAAACGATGAAATCAAGTTTAAGAACGCCTATATGGGAATTGTCATCATCCACGGGGATCTCATCGAAAAAATCGAGGCCGTCACCTCCACCCAGGGCCTTGAATACCAGCTCACCACCGCCATCCGGAAGATGAACAAAAAAGTCAGCGCCCTCCTCCAGTTGGATGAAAAAGTATCGGTGAGCATGTATTTATCTTCTTCCCTCAATACCATAGCGCCCCTCATCGGCCTGGACCAATTGCCTGAATTGGGAAAGGCCGTGGCCCAAACCATAGACCAGCTCAATGCCAAAAGCATGGGGGTTCTGGACTTTAAACAGTTTGATATTTCCGACAAGGCCGAGCTGGACGCCATTGGAAAAAAATACGAATTGATGGCCCTCTCATGGCCTGCCCTGCCGGATAAAAATATTGCCGAAGGCAGCGGTGCGGCCGGGATTGTCATTGAATACAAGGGGAAAACAGCCACCCTTCCCCTGATCCAGGCCGTTCAACTGCCCGTCATCGGGACCACCTACCAGATGGCTGACCCGGTGGCCCTGGAAAGGGATATGAATGCCGTTGTTGAAAAACTCATCGGCATTAACAAGGACCTGGGTTTCCTTTCCGGCCACGGCAGCCTCTCCCTCATGCCGGACCGGATGGCCATGATGCAGGGAAGGCCGTCCGAAGGCCTCCAGGCCTTTAATTCTCTTGCCTCTTCCCGGTATTCCATCAAACCCGTTGATCTTAAAACCGGGGCTGTGCCGGATGGATTGAACTGCCTCATCATTGCAAGGCCCACCCAGAAATTTTCAGATTACGAATTATTTCAGATTGACCAGGCCCTGATGAAGGGCACCAGCCTTGCCTTTATCTCGGATTCCTTTCAGGAAGGCCAGGCCGGAGGCATGGGCATGCCGCCGATGCAGGTTCCCATTGATACCGGCCTTGAAAAGCTCCTAACCCATTACGGGATCCATATTAAAAAGGCCTATGTCCTGGACAAGCAATGCTATAAGCACCAGGCCCCCCAGGAAATGGGCGGCGGTGAGCAGAATATCTATTTCGCCCCGATGCTGAAGGAAGCCTCCATCAATACAAAACCGGAGTTCATGGCCAATATCAAAGGCCTCATCGCCATGCAGATTTCCCCCCTTGAACTGGTGGAAGAAAATATTAACAAGGAAAAAATAACCGTTACAAAACTTTTCTCCTCTTCGGAAGAATCCTGGCTCATGGAGGACATGATCAATTTAAACCCCATGTTCATCACCCCTCCGGAAAAAAAGGAGGAGCTGAAATCCTATGACCTGGCCTATCTTCTCTCCGGGACCTTCACCAGCTATTTCAAAGGCAAACCCATCCCTGAAAAGGAACTGGGGGAAAAGGACATCACCGGAGAAACGGCGGAAATAAAAGCCGGGGCCGCCGTAAAAAAACCGGCTGAAAACCCCATGGCCCTCAAGGCCGGCTACGCCTTCCTTGAGACTTCCAAGCCTGCCAAACTCTTTGTTCTGCCCTGCTCCCAGATGCTGGAGGACAATATGCTGGACCCTGAAGGGCAGTCCACCAACGCCACCTTTATCCTCAACATCATCGACCACCTGAATGGGGAGGATGACATCGCCGTCCTGAGAAGCAAACAACAGGGCCTGAACCCCATCGCCCGGACCACGCCCTTTGACCGGGGATTTATCAAGGCCGCCAATATCATCGGCCTGCCCGTCCTGGTCATCCTGTTCGGATTCGGCGTGTTTATCAAAAGACGCACCAGAAAAAAGAAAATCGCCAACCGTTTCAATATATAAGAGGACTGACCCCATGAAAAAAGAATATCTGATACTGACCGCCCTCATCCTTTTATTCAGCGCCTATCTTTTTCTTCACAAGGAAAACAGGGACCATTACACCCTGCCTGAAATCAAGGCCATTGACCCCTCTCAATGGACGGGCCTGGTTCTGGAAAAAAAAGAGGGTCCCCTCCGGTTTGCCCGCAAAGACAAACAATGGGTTTTGACGGACAAGGAATATCCTGCAGATCAAGCTTCCGTTGACGGTATGCTGGATGCCTTGAAGGCATTGAAGCTGTCCGCCCTGGTGTCGGAAAAACAGGATCTGACTCGGTATGAGCTGGATGATGACCACCGGGTCCTGATCAAAGGCCTCAAAGGGGAGGAAAGCGTTTTTGAATTCACCCTGGGCAAGACGGCGCCCACCCAGAATCATACCTTTGTGATGCTCAAAGACGACAAAAACATCTACCATGCTGCGGGCAATTTAAAATCTCATTTTGACAAGACCGTGGAAGACTTCAGGGATAAAAAGGTCCTGGAATTCAAGGAGGCTTCCTTAAAACGGATCATCCTTGAAAAAGAAGGGAAATCCAAAACCCTGGTTCTCCGGGAAGAGAAAAAAGAGGAAGACAAGGAAAAGACTGCCGGCACCTGGGCTTCAGAGGACGGAACCCCCATTGATCACCAGGCGGTTTCAAAACTCATGTCCACCCTGTCCTTCCTGAAATGCCAGGACTACCCGGATTCCCCTGAAAAGGCCGAACTTGAAAAAAACAAACCCCTCTGCAAAATATTGCTTGAAACCGAGACCGGCCTTGAGTTAATTCTTTTCAAAGGCCGGGGGGTGGACCAGGTCCTGGGGACTTCCTCCATGAACGGATATGTATTTGAACTGAGCCGGTTCAGCGGAAAGGAAATCCTCTCCGATATGGACAAACTGCTGGGAATACAAAAGGAAGCCAAAAAGAAAGAGTGAGCCCGCTTTTAAAAATAGCCTATCAACCTTATAAATGGCTTTTCGCCCTCCCTCTTATCTTTGTTTTTACCTTTGTCTCCGGATTGATCGCCATCCTGACCGGGATTATCCTGGGTCAGGATGCCGTCAATATCATTGCCGAGACCTGGGCTAAACTATGTTGCGCCGTTATTCCCCTGAAGGTCGTCATCCGGGGAACCAGAAACTATACCCGGAATACGGCCTATGTCATTGTATCCAACCACCAGAGCATGGCCGATATCCCGATTCTTCACGGCCATCTCGGGCTGGATATCAAATGGATCATGAAAAAAGAACTGGGGGAAATACCGATTTTCGGTGCCGCCTGCCGCCAATTGGGCTGCATCACCGTGGACCGGGGAAACCACGAGTCCGCCCTTCAATCCATTGAAGCTGCAAAAAAAACCTTATCCGGGAAAGCCTGTGTGCTTTTTTTTGCAGAAGGCACCCGAAGCCGGGACGGCAAGGTCATGCCCTTTAAAAAAGGAGCCTTCCGGTTCGCCCATGAAACAAAGCTTTCCATACTGCCCCTGACCATCCGGAATTCACGATCCATCCTTCCCTCGGATTCCCTGGACCTGACTCCCGGAACCGTGGAGGTTGTCGTGCACAGGCCCATCCACATGTCGGATTACAACCTGGCCCGCCTGGATGAAGTCCTTCATACCACCCACCAGATCATTGCCGATGCC
>DZCR01000153.1 GCA_022736495.1 Desulfobacca acetoxidans | reverse complement strand
GGGAAAGGTCGTTTCGGAGTCTCGTATACTCGCTTACCTGCAAGAGGCTCTATTATTTGAGAAAAGAGAGACCCGTCATTATGGGGTGAGGCGTGAAGAACCGATATCGTAAGCATGAGGCCCGGGAGTTTGTCCTTGCCCAGCCCGCTTGTCATCCAGATCTTGCCCGGCGTATATATACCTCCCGTCTGATTGGTCGGGAAAGCTGTCTGGTGCTCCACGGCGGCGGCAATACCTCGGTGAAACTCCCAAAAGAGACCCTGTTGGGGGAGATGAAGGACGCCCTGTATATCAAGGGTAGTGGCTGGGATCTGGCCACCATCCAAGAACCGGGTTTTCCTGCCCTTGATCTGGCCTATCTGCGTCGTTTGCGGGCTCTTGACGCCTTGACTGATGAAGAGATGGTCAATCAGTGCCTGACCCATCTCTTTGACAGCGCTTCCCCTCCTCCTTCCATTGAAGCCCTGGTTCACGCCTTTCTTCCCCATCGCTTTGTTGATCATACCCATGCCGATGCCATTGTTACCCTGACCAATATGGCCGAACCAGAGGCTCGTTTACGGGATATTCTGGGGGACTCCATTGCCATTCTTCCCTGGATCATGCCGGGGTTTCCTTTGGCCAAAACCGTCAGCGCCTGTTATGAAAATCGTCCCGATATTGAGGCGATCATTCTCGGTAATCATGGGATATTTACCTTTGCGGAAACGGCTGAACAGGCCTATGGCCGCATGATTCACTTCGTTTCCCTTGCCGAGGAGTATTTGCACAGCCAGCAGCAAAAAAAGGGGGGCAAGAAAAAGAGAGGAGGGGCCCCTTCCCCTGATCCGGGGATATTCCTGCCTCTGCTGCGCGGGGCCTTGACCAGGGATGCCTCCTCCCCATTTCTGCTGCATATTCGAACAAACGAGGTTATTCGGCAGCGCCTGGATCGGGAGCGGGCCCGGGAGATTTTCAGCACCGGCGTCTTAACCCCTGACCATGTCATCCGCACCAAAAATTATCCGCTCTGGCTGGATGTGCGCGAGTTTACGGAAGAGGAGCGGATGGCAGAGACCATTGCCTCGGCTATGGCCACATATGAGTCTGCCTATACCGGTTATTTTCAGGAGCAGGTGGCTGCCAGAAACGAGTCGCGCATCATGCTGGACTCCAAGCCGCGCCTGATCTTTGCGCCTGGTCTTGGCATCATCGGCGTGGGGGTGACGGAAAAAGACGCGGTGATTGCCGCCGATATTGGCGAACACACTCTGGCTGCCAAGGCGATGGGGGCGGCTGTGGCGCCCTATCAGGAACTGGCGGCCGGGCATATTTTTGACATGGAGTACTGGAGCCTGGAGCAGGCCAAATTGAAAAAAGGCAAGATGCTGGCTGCCTCGCGACCGCTTGCTGGACGAACGGCCCTGGTAACGGGCGGCGGGGGGGCCATTGCGGTTGGGATTGGCCGCCAGCTGCTGGCGGCTGGAGCCCGGGTCTTTTTGTCTGATATTGACCCTGTTCGTCTGCAACGGGTCTGTGAGTTACTCGGTCAGGAATTTGATCCGACGATGATCAGCGGGATTGCCATGGATGTGACCGAGGCGGCTTCGGTGCAACAAGGGCTGCATGAGATTGTGATGAAATATGGCGGCCTGGATATCTTGGTGCCCAACGCCGGCCTGGCCCTGGTCTCCACCCTGGCTGAGCTTGATGATCTGGCCTTAAAAAGGGCGCTTGATGTCAACCTGATCGGGGTTTTTCAGATGATCAAGGCCGCGACTCCCATCTTCCGCCGCCAAAGAAGAACCGGCCATCTCCCCGCGCACATTATCATTAACAGCTCCAAAAATGTTTTTGCCCCGGGGGCGGCTTTTGGGGCCTATTCCGCCTCGAAAGCCGGGGCCCATCAATTGGGGAAAATCGCGGCCCTGGAGCTGGCCGAAATTGGTGTGCGGGTGAATATGATCAATGCCGACGGCATTTTTGCTGACCACGGCATCTCTTCCGGCCTTTGGGATGTGGTGGGGCCGGACCGGATGCGTTCCCGCAATCTGGATCCGGCTGGCCTGCAAGAGTATTACCGCAATCGCAATCTCCTTAAAACCGAGGTGTTGGCCGACCATGTGGGCCATGCGGTGGTCTTTTTTGCCTCCGGCCTGACGCCCACCACCGGGGCCACCCTGCCGGTTGATGGTGGCATAGCGGCGGCCTTTCCCCGCTGATCGCCCGGCGGCCTTCCAGTTCAGCCGTCAGCGCTGGTCATTTCTGGTGATTCTCTGGCCGCCCTCTTGCCCCCCAGTGACGACCAGCCGGATCAATGAAGAAGTTCGAAAAGGCTATCGAAAGCAGACCTTGCAGTAGCGAAGTTTTCCCACCTTCAGCAGAACCTCTCCCTGTGGTTCCACCACGGCTTTGACATCGCTTATTTTTTTGCCATTGATGGAAACGGCATTCTGCTGGATCATGCGCCGGCCATCCGACGACGAGCTGACCAGACCGGCATCCACCAGCAGTTGCGGCAGCCAGATAGCCTCCGTTCCGCTCATCTGCTTTTCCGGGATATCATCGGGCACCCCCCCTTTTTGAAAGACCTGCTCAAAATTCTGCTCGGCCAGCGCCGCTGCCTCCGGGGAATGAAAGCGGGCCGTCAGTTCGCGGGCCAACTGTTTTTTGATCTCTTTGGGATGACGGGCGCCGCTCTCCATCTCCTGTCTGAGCGCCGCGATTTCAGCGGCTCCCAGGTCACTGAGCAGCTCATAATAGCGAAACATCAGGGGGTCGGAGATGGACAGCAGCTTGCCATAGATATCGGTGGCCGATTCGGTAATGCCGATATAATTCCCCAGTGATTTGCTCATCTTGTTCACCCCGTCCAGGCCCTCCAGCAGCGGAAGGGTGAGAACCACCTGCGGGGATTGCTGGCGGGATCGTTGGAGATCTCGTCCCATGAGCAGATTGAACAACTGATCGGTGCCGCCCAGTTCCACATCGGCCTCAATGGCCACGGAATCGTAGCCCTGGATCAGGGGATAGAGAAATTCGTGGATGGAAATGGGACTGCCTGCGCGGAACCGAACCTTGAAATCCTCCCGCTCCAGCATGCGGGCGACGGTCAGTTCCGAGGCCAGACGAATCATGGCGAAAGAGTCCAGTTGTGACAGCCACTGGCTGTTAAAGACGACCTTGGTTTTCTGGGGATCAAGAATTTTGAAGACCTGCTCTTTGTAGCTCTCGGCATTTCTGGCGACATCTTCACGGGTCAGGGCCTTGCGGGTCTCTGATTTACCGGTGGGATCGCCGATCATGCCGGTAAAATCGCCAATCAGGAAATAGATGTCATGGCCAAGATCCTGAAAATGCTTCAGCTTTTGCAAAAGCACCGTGTGTCCCAGATGCAGATCAGGGGCGGTGGGGTCAAATCCGGCCTTGATCCGCAAGGGAATGCCGGTGGCCGCTGATTTTTCGAGTTTCTTTCGCAGCTCTTCACGGGAAATGCACTCCACGATTCCCCGTTCAATGAGCGCCATCTGTTGGTCAATATTATTTTGCATGGCAGATACAATGCCTCCTGGCAAGGATGTGATCCCCTTCACCCCTTAGGGGCCGTTAAGAAATAACCCATACTTTTTTTCATTTCTTTACGGCCCATTATGCCGTTCTTGGAGCTAAAAAGGTATGAGTTATTTTTGAACGACGGCTTAGCGGGCAAATTCCACGGCCCGGGTCTCACGAATCACGGTGACGCGAATCTGTCCAGGGTAGGTGAGTTGCGCTTCGATGCTCTTGGCAATATCCTGACTGAGCACGATGGCCTCGGCATCCTGGATTTTTTTGGAATCCACAATAATGCGCAGATCTCGTCCGGCTTGGATGGCGTATGATTTTTCGACCCCTTCAAAGGAGTTGGCGATATTTTCCAGGTCTTCCAGCCGCTTGACATAGGTTTGCAACATCTCTTTGCGAGCCCCGGGGCGGGCGCCGGAGAGGGCGTCGGCGGACTGGACCAGGATGTCAAGAACGCTCAGGGGTGGCAGGTCTTCATGGTGGGCGCCGATCGCATAGACAACCTCTTCCGGCTCCCCGTATTTTTTGGCCAGATCACGGCCAATGATGGCATGCGACCCTTCCACCTCGTGATCCACGGCCTTGCCAATGTCGTGGAGGAGGCCGGCCCGCTTGGCCATTTTGACATCAATACCCAGTTCCGCCGCCATGATCCCGCAGAGAAAGGCCACTTCCAGCGAGTGCTGGAGGACATTCTGGCCGTAGCTGGTCCGATATTTCAGGCGGCCCAGGATGTTGATGAGTTCGGCATGAACGCCATGGGCGCCCACATCAAAGGTGGCCTGCTCACCGGCCTCGCGCATGGTCACATCCAGTTCCTTGGTGACCTTGGCGACGATTTCTTCAATGCGGGCCGGATGGATGCGCCCATCGTTGATGAGTTGCAGCATGGACAGACGGGCCACCTCCCGGCGCACCGGGTTAAAGCCGGACAAAATAACGGCCTCGGGGGTATCGTCAATGATAATATCAATGCCGGTGGCCGCCTCAATGGCCCGAATATTCCTGCCTTCACGGCCAATGATGCGCCCCTTCATTTCATCGTTGGGCAGGGGCACCATGGAGACGGTTTTATCGGCAACATAGTCGCCGGCATAACGGGAGATGGCCAGGGCCAGGATATTTTTTCCTTTCTTATCCGCCTCCATCTTCATTTCCTGTTCAATACGGGCCAGTCTTTTGGCCGCCTGCATGCGCGCCTCACTCTCCATGGAGTCCATCAGGAGTTTTTTGGCCTCTTCCCTATTGATGCCGGCTATTTTTTCCAGTTCGTTGCGTTGATGCAGGATAAGCTGTTCGACTTCTTTATTCTTTTTTTGCAGAGAATCTTTCTGTTGTTGCAGACCGTCCTCGCCGTTCTGAAGCTCCTGCTCCCGGTTATTCAGACCCTCCTGTTCCCGTTTGAGCTGCTCTTTTTTTTCCCCAAGCTGGCGCCGTTCGTCTTTCAAGTCGGCCTTGTCGGCCCGAATCTCTTCTTCAACGGCCTGTTTTACCTGGTAGGCCGCTTCTTTGCTCTGTAATATCGCATCCTTTTTGATTCGTTCAGATTCAAAAAGCGCGTTCTCGATCAGTTGCTTACCTTGAATTTCAATGTTGGTTCGATGATTTTCGACAAATCGTTTGCGTAAGAAAAAACCGCCGATAATGCCCGTAATAATGCCGGTAAGACTGCCGGTTAACAGCAGAAAATACGGCTGGCTGAAGAATTCCATAGATCATTAACCCTTGTAATATGGGCAATATCAGCTTGATAACAGGAGATAAAAAAAGGCTGTGGCTGAAGTGAAGATCAGGCCACCGAAGAGGAACACACGCAGGAAGGATGGAGGAAAAAGCTGGTAACAAAAATTCAGAGGAAAGCGGGGCCTGCCTCTATTCTCTTATCACACAATTCAACATTCACTCAATAAAATAGGGTCACACAAAGAGCAGGTGCGGCGGGCCAATTCATTCGGTGAACGGCCCGTGAATGTGGAACTGTTTATATAAAAATCAGTCAAGCGTCTGTAATAAATCAGAAAAGTTTCTTGTTGACCGCCTTAACTCATTGTTTCAATAGTCTTTTTCTTCCCGAACTTGACTGGTATGTTCAGCGTCATTTCTACAGTTATCAACGATTTTGCAGATGAATTCCAGTTGCCCTCCTCTATTTCGGTCGGTCATCACGGGGATGGCCGAAGGGGTAGAGGGGTGTGAGGCGTTCTGGATATAAAAACAGAAAGGCAGGTTGTCCCCCGCTTTTCCTGGTATAAAATCCCCACCCTGCCGTGTCAGCAGGATGATTAAACCTAATAAATAGGTGGGTAGAACTCAAGGCCTCATCGAGAAAATTGACGAGCAATTTTCTTTTTGAAAACCGCAAAGGCACCCTTTTTGTGAGAGTTGGCTCAACACTCTGCTGATCACCAACAGGGCAGGGAAAAAATAAAATATCAAAAATCTGGTGCAAAACTTTTCGGGTAGGCCCCTCTTTCCGCCCATCCGAATTGATCTTATTCTAAGCAGAGTGATTATAACATGGTTTCAGGGAAATCAAAGAGAAAAGGAATCTTCTCCTTCATCCTTCCTTTTTTCCGCAGAAAGCCCCAGGTCAATCTGCTGTGTGAGCAGGCGGATACGCTGTTCCGTCTCCCGTTTGTAGTCTTCGTATTGTATCTTTAAGGCAATGTGCTGCGAAGCAATGTTCAGGGCCGTTACAATGGCCGCCTTGGTGGCGGCAATGGCCCCGGCCGGGCCGGATATATTTTCGGTCACTGCCTTCTGTACCAGGGCAACAGCCTCTGTCACCTCATTTTCAGGGGCCGCCGTATAAAAGGAATATATCTGACCTAAAAGTTCAAACCGAACCAGTCTTTCCAACTCAGCACCTTAAAACAGGGTGCCCTGCACGCCACCTTCAGGGCTTTGTTCAGTGTCCCCGGTATCATCGTCGGTGACGGCGCTGGCTTCCCAGGCCTCTATCTGGTCAAGCAGGTTGGAAACCCGACTGCCGATCGCTCCTCTTTCATCCTTGAGGCCCGCCAGTTCATCCTGCAGGGTGGAAATGGTGGCTTCCCGTTGCACTAACAGGTCATCAACTTTTTTTTTATCGGCCTGCAAGGTATTAAATCGTGTTAAAAGCTTGGCCACTATATCTTCCAGTCGTGCGAGTTCTTTTTCTTCTTGCATATTTATTGCTCCTGAATTGGTTGTTATCCATGAAAAAAGAGGCTCTTTTTCAATCTTATTTCAGTATACTCGCCCCCTCGTATCATCGCAAGGATTAACCCGATCAGTTTCGAGAATAGCTCCAGTGCACTGGCTGGCCGTTATGATAGGGCATGCAGCCATAAAATATCCGGGGATCATCATCAAAAACCATATCCAGAAAATAGCGGTCGCCTTCCCACATGGGAAGGCGGTGGAGCGTATCAATCCGGTGCCATTGCAGGTCTCCCTCATCGTTTTGAGGCTGGAGGATGCCGCTGAAACGATCTATCCGGAAGATAAAGCCGAACCAGTCTTCACCATCAGGGCCAAACCCCGGCCAACTGACGGTTCCCCGCAATGACAGTTCTTCACAGATCAGGCCTGATTCTTCCTGGATCTCCCGTCTGAGGCAGGAGGCCATATCTTCATGCCGTTCCATTTTCCCACCCAATCCGTTATACTTTCCCAGATGGGGATCGGCGTGTCGTCTGTTTCGATGAATGAGCAGGGTGTGCTGCCGCTCTGGGGAGAGGATAAAGCCCAGGCTGGCCAAGATTGGAGTGTACATTTTTTCATCCTTGTGATTAAATGTCAGAAAATTTGGGGTCTGGCGATTTTTTGTGCTTTGTGAGAGTGGAAGAACAAATGTACCATACTCCCCTTGTTTTTGCCGTTGTATCGTGGTTTTTTATCTGCAACCTAAATCCTGCAATCGCTTGGCATTTGCCAGTCAATACAGGCACGAAGGCTGCGTTGGCGTGCGCCTTTTCATGCGCCCCGCAGGAAGTACCCTTGGGGTGCTCA
>DZCR01000152.1 GCA_022736495.1 Desulfobacca acetoxidans | reverse complement strand
GCCAGTTCTCTCAGCCCCAATCTTCTTACTGACGGCTGCTCCATGCCCTTGGTGAATGATCCGGGCTAGAAGATCAAGCTTCAAGGCCTGCCCTATTGCGAGGCCCGGAAGCGCCGGGCTTCGATGGCGTAATGTTTGATTTTGTATCCCAGGATTCGCAGACTGGTATCCAGGATCTGAGCCGCCTGGCTCTGGTTGCCCCGGGTCTGGCGCAGGGCCTCGGTGATGAGCTCCCGTTCCAGGTTTTCCACCTGGGCGGACAGGCCGCGGCGGTCTCCGCCGGGCTCCTGGCGTTGCAGGGTGGGGGGCAGATGGACGCTCAAGATGGTGTCCTCATCGCACACCAGCACGGCCCGTTCGATGATATTTTCCAGTTCCCGGACATTGCCGGGCCAGGGATATTGCATCAAGAGGTCCAGGGCCGGGGCCGACAGGCGCTGCACCGGTTTGCCGTGCTCTTCGGCAAGTTTGTTCAGGAAGTGCTCCGACAGGGCCGGGATGTCGGCCATGCGCTCCCGCAAGGGGGGCAGGTAGATGGGAAAGACGTTGAGGCGGTAGTAGAGGTCTTCCCGGAAGCCGCCGGTGGACACGGCCTGTTCCAGATCCCGGTGGGTGGCGGCCAGGAGGCGGATGTCGGCCTTTAAGGTGGCCGTCCCGCCCAGGCGGGTGTACTCCCGCTCCTGAATGACCCGGAGCAGCTTGAGCTGGACATTGGGACTGAGGTCGCCGATTTCATCCAGAAAAATCGTCCCCCCCTGGGCCAGCTCGAAACGTCCCTGCTTGCGCTGCATGGCCCCGGTGAAGGCCCCCCGTTCATGCCCGAAGAGTTCGCTCTCCACCAGGGTTTCCGGCAGGGCCGCCAGGTTCACTTTGATGAAGGGCTTGTCGGCCCGCAGGGAGTTGTAGTGCAGGGCCGAGGCCACCATCTCTTTGCCGGTGCCGGATTCGCCCCGGATGAGGATGGTGGCGTTGCTCTTGGCCACCCGTTCGATCATCTCGAATACTTCCCGCATCCGGCCCGAAGTGCCGATGATGTTGCCCACCTGGTAGCGTTCCTGCAGTTGCCCCTTGAGCTTCAAATTCTCGTTCTGGAGGCGTTCCTTCTCCCGGTCGATGAGCATCAGGTTGTTGACTGCGTGGGCAATGATGGATGCGATGATGGTGAGGAGCCTGAGATCCCGGTCCAGGTCCAGGTCCCGGTAGAGTTTGTCCACGGACAGGGCGCCGATGGTTTTATAGTTGATTTTGATGGGTACGCACAAGAAGGAGAGCTCATCCTTTTCCCGGCTGCCCCGGGACCGGGTCCGGTTCAAGAACAGAGGCTCATGGCTCACCCGGGGGACGATGGCGGGCTCGCCGGTCTCCACCACCCGGCCGGTGATCCCTTCCCCCAGTTTGTACCGTCCCCGGCGCCGGGCTTCCGCGGTGAGGCCGTGGGCCACTTCGATTTGCAGTTCCGCGGTTTCCGGATTCAGGATGGTGACGGTGCCCCGGCGCATGCCCATGTTCTGGGCCAGGATCTGGAGCACCCGTTGCAGGCTCCGGGGCAGAGGGCCCAGGGCCCCCAAAGTTTCGGTAATCTCGTAGAGGAGGTTCAGGTCGTTCATAGGTTACTCTTATGATCAGGCCGTACAAAAATATGGTAATTAGGTTAATTCTGTCCATTCCATTTTCGTATATTTATCAACAAAATAGCAACAATTTTCTACGAAATTGTGACCCATCTACCTTCCCTGGGGAAGCAGGCCATGGTTCAGATCTCCTCGCCGGGCTTTTTCTTGACACTATCCTGATTTTTAGGTAGTTTTAGCCAGTTGGAACCCATGGCGCAGCAGCGTTCTAGAAGTTATCCCCCAGGGTTTTCCCAGCGGTGAGGTTTTTATGGGGCGAAGCTGGTGAAAGAAGGGTTTTTTTACCGGACCGGCCATTACACGCTGGCCTTCATCGATTACATGGGGGAATTGGGCCTCTTCCTGGTGGATGCCTGTCGCAGTCTGGTCCACCCCCCCTGGTTCGCCCGGGAGGTAATCGCCCAGATGTATCATTTGGGGGTGAAGTCCTTCCCGCTGGTGGCGGTGGCCTCTTTTGCGGTGGGGCTGGTCCTGGCTATGCAGGGCATCACCGTGCTGAAATGGTTCGGGGCAGCCAATTACATCGCCACCAGTGTAGCCTTTTCCTTTGTACGGGACCTGGGCCCGCTGATGGCCGCCATTATGGTGGCCGCCCGGGGCGGCGCCGGCATGGGCGCAGAACTTGGGTCCATGCGGGTCACTCACCAGATCGACGCCCTCACCGTGAGCGCCATCAACCCCATGAAATACCTGGTAGTCACCCGGATTTTGGCGTGCATGCTGGCATTGCCCCTGCTGGCCGTGGCCTCCAACCTTGTCGGTATCCTGGGCGGTATGCTCATCGGGGTCTATCAGGTGGGCATTACCCCCACATATTACTACACGCTGACCATCAAGTATCTGACGCTCAAAGATGTGCTGCCGGGCATCGGCAAAACCTCCATTTTTGGGCTCATTATAGGGACCGTGGGGTGTTATCACGGCTATAATACCGAACATGGCACGTTCGGGGTGGGTCAGGCCACCAAGACTTCAGTGGTGGCATCCATTCTCTTGATTCTGGTTTCCGATGTCTTTCTCACTAAACTTACCTTACTCCTCTGGCCTTAGGGTGATGGAGGGATCTTCCCAGGTCAACCCGGAGTCCGGCCTCCCCCTGATTTCATTTCAGGGGATACACAAATCTTTTGGGGACAAACAGGTGCTTGCTGGGGTAGACCTGGATATTTACCTGGGGGAGACGGTGGTAGTTTTAGGCCGCAGCGGCACCGGCAAGACCGTGTTGACCAGCATGTTGGTGGGGCTCAATAGTCCGGATGCGGGTAGTATTAAGGTAGAGGGTACGGAAATTACCGCGTTTGCCACAGACGCTGATTGGCGGGATTTGCGGTTGAAAACCGGCTATCTCTTTCAGGGGTCGGCACTGTATGATTCCATGACCATAGGGGAAAACGTGGCCTTCCCCCTGGTCCACCATACCGACTTGAGCTTATCAGAGATAGAGGTGCGAGTGGCGGAAAAGCTGGATCAGGTGGGGCTGGCCGGGGTGGAGCCCTTGGAGCCCACGGAACTCTCGGGCGGCATGCAGCGCCGGGCCGCCCTGGCCCGCACCCTGGCCCTGGACCCCCAGATTATCATCTATGACGAGCCCACCTCCGGGCTGGACCCCATCACCGGGGATGAGATCAGTCAACTGATGCTGAGGCTGCAGCAGGCCCTTAAGGTCACCTCCGTGGTGGTGACCCATGATCTGCGCCTGGCCGAACTGGTGGCGGACCGGCTGGTTCTGCTCCACGAGGGCCAGTGGGCCTTTCAAGGGACCTATGAGGATTTCCTGCAATCCTCCCATTCCGAGGTCCGGCGCTTTCTCCATCGAGAGCCTCAGAGGGAAACGACCGCATGATTGCTCGTAAATACGAAACCGTTGTCGGCATTTTTGTCGTGGGTTCGCTGGCAGCCCTCCTGATCATGGTATTGATCGTGGCCCAACAAGAGGGTCTTTTCCAAGAATACGTTAAATACCGGACCATATTTAAGAATGTCAGCGGCCTCAAGACCGGCTCCGAAGTCCATCTGGCCGGGGTCACGGTGGGCAATGTCCTCAACACCTCCATCAACCCCGACGGCAACATCGTGGTCACTTTCCAGGTGACGAAACAATACAGTGACCGCATTCGTCAGGATGCCACGGCCACCATCGGCTTCATTGGCCTGCTGGGGGAGAAGAGCCTGGACCTGACTCCCGGCACCCTTGGTAAACCAGCTATTCCGCCGGAAGGCCTCGTGGCATCCGTAGAGCCGTTGGATATCACCCAGATATTGGCTCAGGCGGCGCCCAGCTTACAAGATCTCCAAAAAGTTCTGAACAATCTGGTGTCCCTTACCCAGGGCATGTCCGAGCCGAATAGTGATTTCGGCCAGATCATCACTTCTTTTAAGGGAATTTTCGCCAAGATCAACCAGGGCAAGGGCAGCCTGGGGAAATTAGTGAATAATGACGAGCTTTACCGGGATATTGCGGGAACCATGCAGCAAGTGCGGAAATTCATTGAAGACGTGGCCAAAGGCAAGGGCTTGTTCGGCACCTTGGTGAATAATCCGGCCTTCAGGGACCAGGCCATCCGGACCATGGCGGAATTGCAAAGCTCCCTTGCCAACTTCAACAAGGTCACGGCGGATGTGAAGGAAGCCTCGGCCCGCCTGCCTGATATTTCCAAAAGATTGGAAGGCTTCGTGGTGAATCTGGAGCGCGCCGGGCGGGGTCTGCCGGGGTTGGTGACCCAGGGAGAAGCGGCTCTCAGCGGCTTTGACACCACGAATAAGGCATTACAGCAGTCCTGGCTGCTGCGCCGTTACGTGCCACAACCCCAGGAGCACACCATCCGGCTGGATGCGGAACCGGAAAAGGATTAGCCGTGCGCGACCGGTGGACTTGGCTGTTGGTGCTGGTAGTCGCAGTGGGCTGTGGCGGCCCGGGCAAGACCACGGTGGATTTGGAGGGTCAGGCGATCAGTTTCAACGAATCGGGATATGAATATTACCGCCAGAGTCGTTGGGAACTGTCTAAGAACAAGTTTGAGCAGGCCCTCACTTACAACCGCCTCATCGACCGTAGGTCCGGCATCGCCTCCAACCTCAACAACCTGGGGGTCATCGCCCAGGAACAGGGAGACCGGCAGCAGGCTGTCACCTACTTTCAGGAAGCCCTGGCCGTCAATCGGGCCCGACGGGCTCCTGCCGGCATCTCCGAGACCCTGAATAATCTGGGCCTGGTTTATCAATCCCAGGGGCGCTTGCGGGAAGCCGAGGCTGCTTACCGGGAGGCCCTGGAGAACGCCCGGCAACTACCGCCGGGGCCGCTTTTGGCCCTGTCCCTGACCCACCTGGGAGATGTGGCCCGGGCCCATAAAGACTATATGCTGGCCTTGAACTATTACCACCAGGCCCTCAGGGCCGACGAAGCCGCCAAAGACCGCCGGGGCCGGGCGATGCGCGCGGAGCGTCTGGGCCGCACCTTCCTGGACCTGAAGGACTACGACCGGGCCGCCATGTATCTCAAAGAAGCCCTGCAGGACTTTCGCCGCCTCCAGGATACGAACGGAATCGTCGCCGCGCTCAAGGGCCTGACGCGGGTGGCTTTGGCCCGGGGCGACCAGAAAGAAGCCCGGCTCAACGCCTCCTTGCTGCTGGGGATCTACCAGGCCCGGGGCCAGGAGCAGGCGGCCCGGGAGCTGGAGACGTTGCTGCAACAGGGCGAGGGCAGCTAAGGACGCGGATTATTTCCCCTGCGCCACCCCTTTTCTCCTCTTGCCAGATGCGCCTACTTGGCAGGCCGCCGGAGAATGTCCATGTTAATCCTGAATCTCGCCGCACTTCCCCAAATTTTCCTTTAACGGCCGCAGGAAACGTGCATGATACCCACCCATTTTCACTGGATCGAAACTTATGGCTACCTGGGGGTGTTCTTATCGCTCATGCTGGGGATGTTTGGCCTGCCCGTCCCGGATGAAACCATTCTGGCCTTTGTGGGGTATCTGGTCTTCAAGGGGTATTTCCAGGCGCTGCCCGCTCTCTTGGCGGCCTTCCTGGGCAGCATCTGCGGCATTACGCTCAGTTACTTGGTGGGGCGCACCCTGGGCCTGCCCTTGTTGCATAAGTATGGGAAATATTTACACATCACCCCGGCGCGCTTGGCGCAGGCCCAGCAGTGGTTTGAAAAATATGGCAAATGGAGCCTGTTCGGGGGGTATTTTCTCCCGGGGGTGCGGCACCTCACCGCCTTGAGCGCCGGAATTTCCGGCCTGGAATACCGGTTGTTTGCTCCGTTTGCTTATTCCGGAGGCTTGCTCTGGGTGGTTGTCTTTTTGACCCTGGGTTACGTGGTGGGGGAAGAGTGGCGCCAGCTCATGCCCCAGGTGCATACTTATTTATGGATGCTGGCGGCGGCCGTCATCGTTTTTGGGGCGGCGGTTTATCTGGCGTATAGAATCCGGCGTTCGCCCCGCCAAGCCCAGGAGCGGGGCCGGGATTAGGTTGCGGCGGCCTCCGTGGACGCCCATGCCGCCAGGGAACAGGCGTCCACGTTGCCCCGCTTATAAAATCTTATAATACCCGCATAAACGCTACCAGGGACTTCTTTTCCGGGTCAGTCAGCTTGAGGCCTTGGACCAGGTTGAAGAATTCCACCGTGTCCTCCAGGGTCAGGAGGCGGCCATCATGCAGGTAAGTGGGCGATTCCTTAATGCCCCGCAGCGGGAAGGTCTTGATGGGGCCGTCCTGATTCGCCATGCGGCCGTTGATCATCTGGGGCTTGAAGAAGCGCTCGGTCCTGAGGTTGTGCATCGAGTTATCAGTATAGTAGGGGGGTTGATGGCAGGCGGCGCACTGGGCCTTGCCGAAGAAAATTTCCTGGCCTTTCATTTCCTCTGCGGTGGCCTTGGCTGGATCCAGTCTGCCGTAAATATTGAGTTTGGGGGCCGGGGGAAAGTCCAAGATTTCCTGGAACTCCGCCATAAAGTGGACCTGGCTGCCCCGCTCCAGGATATTTACCCCTTTCTTGGTGGCAATCACCGGGTCACCGTCAAAATAGGCCGCCCGCTGCTCAAACTCGGTAAAGTCCTCCACCGTCTTCAAGGCCCGCTGGGAACCGAAGAGGCGTTGGATGTTCACGCCCCTGAGGGGCGGGGTGTCGATGCGATGCCGGAACTCCTGGGGCCGGATGTCGCCCACTAAGTGAGTCGCGGCGTTGGTATGGCCGTTGACGTGGCAGTCGAAGCAGGTCACGCCCCGGCTGGGCAGTTCCGAGCGCCGGTCTTCCGTCTGGTTGAACTGCTGCTGGGGAAAGGGGGTGACCAGGAGGCGCAGACCCTCCAGTTGCTTGGGATTCAAGATGCCATTGAACAGTTCCTGATGGTTCATAATAGTCACCAGCTTCCCCTGGCTCACATCCCCCAGGTCGGGCCGGGTGGTGAGAAAAATGGCGGGAGGAAATTCCGGCAGGAAGTGTTCCGGTAAGTCGAAATCCAGATCGAAGCGGGTCAGGTCCCGGCCTTCCTGTTTTTTGATCTCATCGATGTGGATCTTCGGAAAGACCATCCCCCCCTCTTCCTGGTGCGGATGGGGCAGAGGCAAAAAGCCTGCGGGCCATACCCCCTTTTCCTTGATATCCTCCGGGCTCATGGCCGCCAGTTTTTCCCAAGTCATACCCGAAGCGAGCTTAGCGCGCACGCCTTCCTGGATGGGCTTGCCCCGGGTCATGGTGACCCCTTTGGCGGGCCGGTTGCTCAAATCGTAACGCTTTTCCAGGAGGGCCTGGTGGCGGGCCATGATCTTGGGTTTCGCTTCTTTCATCCGGGCCATGGTGGTGGCAAAGGGTTCGGTGATTTTTACTTGCATGTAACTGGATTCTATCTCTTTGGGTTTATCGGCTTGCGCAGCTTTGGACCACCGGAGGGACCCCATGCCC
>DZCR01000151.1 GCA_022736495.1 Desulfobacca acetoxidans | reverse complement strand
CCCCTTTATACAAACGCTGTTAACGGTAGTTAATTGCGAAACATACCACTAGTTCACGGTACTTTGAGATGGCGCCTGGTGAAGGTTGGGAGCCGTACGGAAGGTGCAGATGACAGTCGGCCGCATCATGAAGGCGCAGATTTTGTTAGGGGTGCTCCTGGCAGCCCTGCTGGGGGAGGCCGGATTGGCCGGGGGACAGGAAGTCTCCGAGCACGGCAACCCCTGGCTTTGGGTGAGCATTGGCAAGGTGAAAGTGAAGGCTGAAGCGGTGAGCACCCCGGAGCGGCTCCAATTGGGCCTGAGTTATCGCCGGGAGTTGGCCGAGGGCCGGGGGATGCTTTTTTTTATGCCGGCCGTTGAGCAGCAGACCTTCTGCATGCGGGGAATGCGTTTCCCCCTGGACCTCGTCTGGATTGTGGATGGCGGGGTGGCGGGTATAACCCGGAACGTACCCTCGACCTTTCCGGGGGAGCTGCCCTCACCAACGCCGGTGAACTATGTCCTGGAAGTGCCCGGCGGCTTTGCCGACAAATACGGCATCAAAGTGGGGGACCGCGTGAAATGGTAGGCGGTTTTCCGTTAAAAACCAGAGTGCCGGCCTGGCCTCGAGGCACGCTGCGCCCCTCAGCCGGAACTGATTACGTATTTATCTCTCATCATCACAACATTGGTTGGAGATGGGGTATGCTCAAAAATGGAGCGCGTCATGCCAACGCTTAAAAAGATTTTTCTGGCCTTTTTTAAGATCGGGACCTTTGCGTTCGGGGGCGTTTATTCCATGATCCCCTTCTTCGAGCGCGAATTGGTGGATAAGCGCAAGTGGATTACTCACGACGAGTTCGTGGAGAGCCTCGCCATCGGTCAAATGACTCCCGGTGCGCCCATCGTCAACACCGGCATTTGTATCGGCTACAAGCTCCGGCAACTCAAAGGAGCGCTGACCGCGACCTTGGGCCAGTCCTTCACCGGCACCGTGCTGGCCATCATACTGGCGGCCTTCTATCTCCACATGAAGGACAACCCGCTGCTCCAGTCGGTTATGCAAGGTGTGGCCGCGGCGGTAGTGGGCTTACTTGCCTCCATTGTCTATAAGATGCTGATAAAGCTGGTGACGGAATACCGGAGCGCCGCCCTGGCCGCCGGGGCCTTTGTAGCCCTGGATATCTTCAAGGTTAATCCCATCGGCATCATTTTGGGGGCAGGCCTTTTGGGTTTGGTCCTGTACAGGAAGGGTTAAATGGAACTGCTCAAAATGGCCGGCATTCTGTTTGTAATCAACGCCCTGACCATCGGGGGTGGCTATGCCATGATTCCCATGCTCCAGAGGGAATTTGTCAATAATTATCAATGGCTGACCAACAAAGAGTTTATCGATGCCATCGCCATCGGCCAGGTGACGCCGGGGCCGCTGACGGTGATGAACGCGTTTTTGGGATTCAAGATCGGCGGCCTGGCCGGGGCCCTGATCGCCATGGCCGCCAGTTACCTCCCTTGCATTATTATCGTCACCCTGGTCACGAAGTTTTACCTGCGGTATAAAGAGTTGTGGTGGGTCATGGCCGGTTTTGCCGGGATCAAGCCGGCGGTTGTGGGTCTCTTGGCGGCAGTCCTGATCTTTTTAAGCCAGAGTTCCATTACTGGCCCGCTGACCAAGGGTATCGCGGTGGTGAGCTTTGCGCTCCTCACCTTTACCAAGATCGACCCCAGCCTGATTATTATAGCTGCGGGGGTTATGGGGGCCTTGCTGTTATAGGAGCAAATTTATCAATGATCCTGGAATTTTCCGAAAAGGGCCTCGTCTTTTTTCCTGATCCGCATCTCGTGGGCACCCCGATCGATGTGGGCCTGGAATACGAAGACGTCTTTTTTGATACGTCAGACGCGGTGAAGCTCCACGGTTGGTGGGTGCCTGCCCCGGGGGCCCCGGTTTTCTTGTGGTTCCACGGCAATGCCGGCAATATCAGTCACCGCCTGGAAAATATCAAGTTGCTCCATGACCTGGTGGGGGTCCAGGTCTTCATCTTCGATTACCGGGAGTACGGCCGTTCCCAGGGCCGCATCAGCCGGGAGGGCTCCTTTCTGGATGCCGCCGCGGCCTACCGGTACGTCACTGAAACCCGGCGGGTGCCGGCGGGGGACGCGGTCCTGTTCGGGCGCTCCCTGGGCACCGCGCTGGCCACGGATCTGGCGGTTAAGAATCCCTGCCGGGCCCTGATCCTGGAGTCAGCCTTCACCAACTCCTCGGACATGGCGAAAATGCTGGCCCCCTTCCTGTTCGACTGGCGTCCCCGGGTCCCCTATGACAACCTGGGGAAAATTGCTAACGTTAAGGCGCCGGTGCTCATCATCCACGGGTCCGACGACGAGATCATCCCGGTGGAGATGGGGCGCAAAGTCTTTGCCGCGGCGAACAGTCCCAAGGACCTCTATATCATCCCCGGGGCCCATCATAATGATACCTATGTGGTGGGTAGCAAGGATTATTTCCAGCGCCTGCAGGCGTTTATCTTTCCGGTGGAGAAATAAGCTGCCGGGATCAAGGTTACAACGATTGATGCGTAAAACGCACCCTACTGCTGACATGACCAATTGGCACCGCAGAGCCCTGCGCCTCTCCTATTTCACGATTGGGTACAACGTGGTGGAATGCATCCTGGCCATGGCGGCGGGTTACCTGGCCGGCAGCATCGCCCTGGTGGGCTTCGGGTTGGACAGTTTGGTGGAGTCCCTGTCCGGGGGGGTCATGATCTGGCGGTTCGCCCGGCATGAGGGGATGAGCGCCGAAGAGGAAGCGCGCCTGGAGCGCCGGGCCATCCGGATCGTGGGCTATACTTTTTTTGTCCTGGGGGCTTACGTGCTCTACGAGTCCCTCAAGAAATTAATCTGGCGGGAAATCCCCGCCCCCAGTCTGCTGGGCCTTGGTATCGCTTTCGCCTCCATCATCGTCATGCCGGTGTTGTTCTCCCTGAAATACCAGACGGGAAAATCCTTGGGCAGCATCAGCCTGATGGCCGACTCCAAGCAGACCCTGGCCTGCGCCTTGTTATCCATGGCCCTGCTCATCGGCCTGGGGCTTAATTATCTCTTCGGCATCTGGCAGGCCGACCCTGCCATCGGGCTGGTGATCGTCGTTATCCTGGCAAGGGAGGGGTACCAGACCTTAAAGGAAGAAAAGCTCTGTAGCTGCGCCTCCTGTGGGTGTTTGCCCCCTGCATCGAAAACTAACCTGTAACTTTTAACAGCAACAGGCAGTGATTCCAGCCATTTCCCACCCTAATTTCAGGATTCCCCTCCCGCAAAATCAGGGTCTTTCCCATAGTTATCTCTCTTGAGGCCATCTAACCTTTAAGAAAATACTGCGCCATGGAGGGCGAGATTTGAACAACCAGGATTATTCCGATAATTGGCATGATGAAAAATCGAGGTGCAACGTCATTCCCGAGCTGTTTTATCCCGCTGCCGAGGCCGACAAACTCAAGGCAATGATCCGTCCGGAAATGCCGAAAGTCCGGCGCCTGGTGAAAGAAAAACCTGGAGAACGTGCTCTCTCCGAATGGTTCCTGCGATCCTTTAAGCTGTGTTACCAGAAAACTGGCTCGCCCAAGCCCAAAATTTAGGTAGTGTATCAGTTTGAATTTTTAGGAGAGAAAAATCTAGGTGTGGGTTGGCTGCTCCGTTCGGCGCTGAACGGAGAAACCGATTGGATAGTTTGGGAAACAGATTAGTATCATAAAATTGATCGAAATATGAACGATTTAAAACTAAAAAGCGGCCCGGAGGCCGCTTTAAATTTGTTTCATAAGGTGAACTCTCGAAAACTTACTCAATTTTTTGAACAAACCCTCTTAACTATGTGCAGACTGATTAACTCATAGATTCTATGAAACCCGCGTAAAATGGCCTTTTTATGGATGGCAGCAGAATTGCATATGAGAGGACATATGAAATTTTAGTTCTGGATTTTCTGACCGATAAAGTTTATGAATAGAATCTGGGTTGGGAGAAAAATTTCACAAGCATAGATAATTTTCACAAACACCTATTGACATATGATCATCAATGGTCAATATTAGGTGCAGGATTGGGATAATCCGAAAGGGGAACCATAAAATGAGTCCAGAAAATATCCCCACCAAAATGGTTTTCCGCTGTTATGGCTATCGCACTCGGGGCGGCACATGGATAGCCTCTTGCATTGATTTGTCATTGATGGTTGAGCGCCCTTCTATGCAAGAAGGCATTAACGCTTTGCATGAGCAGATTGATTTATATCTTCAGTCTGTTCAGGATATCAAAGATAAAGGTTCGGTTTCTTATCTCCTTCCCCGGCTATCTCCTTGGAGAGAAAGACTTTTCTATCATATTATCGCAACAGCTTGCCGGTTTAGGGGTGTCTGTCGGAACCTTGCGTTCAATTCCAAGGAAGAATATCCCCTTCCGCAAGCCGCCTAAATGGGCGGGCAGTATCCTCCTCTAACTCCTGCCGAAGTCGAGGCCATACTTAAACGCGCGGGATTTTCCCTCGACAGGACTTGCGGGTCTCACCGCCAGTGGAAGGGTTTTATCGAAGGCCAATGGCGGTTGGTAACTGTTGACCAATTAAGTCGCCGCTCCGAAACCTTCGGGAAAAAACTTATGAGAGAAATGATTTGGCAATCAGGGATGACCAAGGATAAATTTTACTCACATCGATAAATCAATCAATTAACCCCGCAATTTCCTCCAAACTCAAAACATAACCAGCAATTCCCGCTTCCATCGCCGGGGTCACTCTCAGGCTCTTGTGGATTCTCCCGAAGTTATAAAACATAAAATGTAGAGACACCGCGTGAGCCAAGTTCTCAACCTTCTTTGAAAAGGCATTGGTGAGGCGGGTAAACCGGCGCATAGACATTCTCATGGTGAGGTTCTGGCGCTCCGCATAGCTGGGTGGAGATATGTTTACGGTTAGGGTTGCCAGTAATTACCTCAACCTTGCTCCCGGTGTATTTAGCTGGGCTATACCGCTTCTCAACCTTTTGCTCCGCACTCTCCCCATAAATCTTAACCAGCATGGCGTAATCAAGATCCGCTCCAAAAGCCCCTTCAACTGCTTCTAAATAAGCCTTGTGGCCGTCTGTGGTTAGTTGCACCTTGTGGCTAAACCGTGAGGCTAAGTCTTCGGTCCTTGCCTGAAGGTTCAGCCGCCCTTTTTCTCCAGGCGTTGTATTACGCCTTTGAGCAGAAGGGGCCAGGCGAGGGTGGCGTCGCACAGGACTTCGGCATAGCGGCCGCCATCCTCCGGGGAGACGAACTTGCCCCAGGAGACCCCTTCCCGGTAAGTGCAGCCGCTCAAGCCTCCCCAATGGGCCGGCTCGGGGCAGAGCCGCACCCCATAGTGAAACCGCACTTCCGGCAGATCCAGGTTGAGGCGGCTATGCAGCAGTTCCAGATAGGGCGCCACCTGCTGGGCCCAGTTGCGGGGCACGCCGCCGCCCACCGTAAAGATGCCCAGCTTCGGGGTGAGCAGGGCTTTCTGCGTATAGGCGGTCAGGTCCAGGAAGGGGTTGAATTGCAGAGAAACGGACCCCAGGGCGGCATGGAGGTCCTGGCCCGCGGCCAGGGCCCGCCGCACCATGAAGTTCGCCAGGTCCAGCCCAAGCTCTGAGTCAGTGAAGGCAGGGATGAACACCGGCACCCCCTTGAGATAGGCGGAACGCAAAATGCCGGGGCTGTCCGTGTGCTCCGCCAAATGCTTGCCCAATTCCCGGCAGAGGCTGGCCGACGACCAGACTTGGCTTGGGTCGAGCCCCTCTAACACGGAACTGAACACGTCTTCGGCATAATCCAGGTTGGCTTCCATCTCCAGGGTGTCATAAATCCGGTTGTAGCCCTGCTGAAAGAGCTGCCGGTCCGAGATGTGCTCCGGATATTTATAGTGCGCCCGGCCCAGGGTCTCAATAAAGCCGTGGGCGATAAGGGCGCCGGTGCTGATGACCACCTGAAGCCAGCCCCTATCGATCATCTCGCAGATCAACAGGCCCATTTTGGCCACACTCATGGCCCCGGAAAACGTGCCCACCAGGGCGCACTCCGGGTCCTGCACCATCTGGGTCAAGACCTCGGCGGCCTCGCCGAGATTACGTCCGGCAAAGGCGGTCTTGCCCATGGCGGCCAGCAACTCGTCAAAATCCCGGACCTGGGTTATATCCAGGGGCTCTAAAGGAGTGAGGCCATCGTCGGCCCCGTCGTGAAAATCTTCGTGCTTTCGGCGCATTTTCAAATCCCGTTTTCGGCCAGTAATTAAGAGAAATTGCGATAAATACCAGCAATATTATAGACTTGATAACAAATTACCCACTGAATTAATCAATCTTGCTTCGGCCGTTTGAACTCACTTGCCCTTTCAAGAGCATTAAGAAACCTCGATCTTTCTTTTGCGGAAAGTTCCGGACCATAGGAAATATTGCGAGCTCTCTTGAAGGAGTGAAAGAGGAATAGTTTTTCTTTAGCGCGTGTCATTGAGACGTAGAGTAACCGTGCTTCTTCATCGATACTATCACTTCTGGGATTTGGCATAATATCATCTTCCAAGCCTATGATGATTACAACCTGTGCCTCAAGCCCCTTGGCTTTGCGCATTGTCAGTAGCTGAGCCGAGCTTGAGCCAAAAGGCTGGTCTGCTTGGATAAGCCTTACCATATGAGCTATGTCTTCGGCCATTTTGGATGGCTCTATCCATATCCCTGGTATGCAAGCGAGCTGCTTGGCAAATTCCCCAGGATTATCTTTATAATCATTATAAAACTTTTCAAAACCGATGAGGCTGCTCCTTATAGTTTCCAGGGTTTTGTTGGCATTCTCATGATTCTTTATGATTGAAAACAGATCATTGTCTTTGTCCACCGAATCCCAAAGCCTGGCAATATTGGTCTCCTCGGCAATTCTCTTTTTAATGGTCGCTTCTTTAGTCCTGCCGTCTTTCTTAGCCCCTGCTACAGCCGCGATTCCTCCGTTTATAAGATCTTCAATTACCAGTCTTGTTATGAAGGTATCTCTTGGTTTTTGAACCCAGTCTATGAACCGTTTGGCAACACCCACCCGCTCAGGCAACAAATTTATTGAGCAATTATGTGGTACCTGTTGTCTTTTAAGCTCTCGAAGCAGCAATATGAATAATTCTTTCTTAGGTGCGAGAATGAGGACGGTCTTTTTCTCCTGGATAGCATCATGAGCGACAGCAGCAGCTACTTTCGCTTCGAAATTCTCGCTGATTAAATGCCAAAGATAAGGTGGATCACCTTTGTCCTTGTAATACTTTAAATCGGGTCTTCCAGTCCAGTCAGGATAATATTTTGATAGGACTTTAAACGAAGCCTCCATGATATTTTCATGACACCTTCGACTACTTGCCAAAGTCGCGACTTCTGCCCCGGGAAAATCATGCTCAAAACGTAGTATGAATTTTGGATTTCCCCCACGAAAACCATAAATGCTCTGCGCATCATCACCAACCACAAAAAGCCCATTGCGACTCTTCCTGCTCAGAAGTTCAATCAATTTAAACTGGGCAGCATTTAT
>DZCR01000019.1 GCA_022736495.1 Desulfobacca acetoxidans | reverse complement strand
GGAACTGATCAAAACCCTGGACTTGCAGGGAGCCATTGTCACCATCGACGCCATGGGGTGCCAGAAAAAAATCACCCAAACGATTATCGACGCAAAAGCCGATTACGTCATCCAGGTCAAGGACAATCAGAAAGGACTCCATGAGGATATTGCCCTGTTCTTTCAAGAACCGGCCAACAGCCCCTTTGACACCTCGAAACCGTGGATGGGGAGCATGGCCGCATCGAATCCAGACGCTATCTTACCACCAATAATATCGGCTCCCGGGGAAAACCGAATGGCCGGGAATTAACACCATCTGCATGGCTGTCCGGGAACGGGAAGTGAATGGCACGACCTCTACGGAAACCTCCCACTTCATCTCCAGCCTCGAAAACCACGCCCCCACCATCGCCAAAGCCCTCGGAGATCGAAAACGGCCTGCACTGGCGCCTGGATATCTCTTTCCGGGGAGACCACTGCCGCGTCCGCAAAGACCATGCCCCGAAAAATCTGGGCATCCTGCGTCACATGGCGATCAACATGCTTAAACGGGAAAAATCCCTTAAAGGCGACATGCAAACCAAACGTGTCAAAGCCGCCTAGGACTATGTCTATCTGCTGAAAGTGCCCACAACCTGATTTTTACATGCGATTGCCCTGGGGCGCCGGAAGACCGGTTCCCCTGGAGCTTGACGACAATGAGCCCTCGCCAGCGGGAGCCGAGGAACGAGGGAGGAAAAGAGGTGGGGCAACGGCGTGCCGGGCCCGCCCCTTACCTGCCGCGCAACTTAGGTTGCCGGCAGGCCCAGTTCCGCCTTAAAGGCAGGCAATCCCATCTCATCGATGAGCTTGCCCAGGCGCTTCTTCTTGCCGGCTTTCTCGAACCAGTCCAACACCCGCTCGGCCAGGGTGATAGCCTCCGCATCTGTCAGGTCGATGGCAATGACATCCGCCAGGCGGGGTTTCAGCCCCGAGGCGAACCCGCCCACCAGCACCCGCCAACCCTTGGGTGCGCCCACCAGCCCTAAATCTTTGATGACGGATTCAGAACAATTGTTGGGGCACCCCGAGACCCCGATCTTGAATTTGAAGGGCAGGGGCATGCCGTGGTATTTCTCATCGAGTTGGAGCCCCACCCCCACCGCGTCTTGCTGGCCAAAACGGCAAAAAGTCGTGCCGGGACAAATCTTGATGGAGCGGACGCACAGACCGATGGCCGCGCCGGGCACCAGCCCCAAATCCTGCCACACCTGGTCCAGTTCTTCGGGCTTAAGTCCCACCAGGGCGAACCGTTGCGCCGAGGTCAGTTTGATCGCCTTGACGCCATATTTGTCCGCCACGTCGGCCAGCCGGCGCAGCAAGTTGAAATCAGTGATAATCCCACCGGGAATATGGGGAGCAATAGCATAAGATTCCTTATCGCGCTGCACAATAGCCCCTTTTTCCAGAATATCGTCCGCCATGTACTTCCTCCTATGAAACAAGAACAATTATCTTGTAATATTAATTCCCCTAAGGAAACTTGCAAGCCCTAAATCGGAAAAAACCTCGTCTTTCTTTTGAGGTCTGACCACCCCTATCTCAGCGTGACGGGAATTTATCAGGAGTCCCTGAGGACCGGCGGTTGGGCGAATCTCCTTGAAAGCCTTAGCTTACTCAGGTAAAGTAATAGCAAGCATGGCGTGGAGATTATCCCAAAAACCTCATCTTATCCTGATCCATGCTTCTCTTGATAAAGCTGGACAGTGCTGGTCCAGTTTTTTTCTTATGCTTGAAACTTGGTATAACCGATTAGACCTTAAACTTACAATATTTCGGACAAAATTCCAGTTATACTGAGCCCTGGTTTAACGGTTCCGAAATGGTCTTTGATAACACCCGTTTGGTATTCCGGTAAATAAAATGTGCGGCATTGTTGGAATCTTGGCCTATCATAACGCGGCGCCTCCGGTAGATAGGGAGGAAACCGTGAAAATGCGCCAGGCCATGAGATCCCGAGGGCCGGATGGCGCGGGCTTATGGGTGTCAGCCGATGCGCGGGTGGCCTTAGCCCATCGCCGTCTGTCGATTATTGATTTGAGCGAGGCGGGGGCTCAGCCCATGGGCACCCCTGACCAATCGGTCTGGGTGGTATTTAACGGCGAGATCTATAACTATCGGGAACTGCGTGACTTGCTTGCGACCAAGGGGCATCGCTTCCGATCCCACAGCGATACCGAGGTTTTGCTCCATCTCTATCAGGAATTCGGCTCGGGCATGATGGAGCACCTGCGGGGCATGTATGCCTTTGCCATCTGGGACAATGTCAGGGAAAGCTTGTTGCTGGGCCGGGACCCCTTCGGCATCAAGCCCCTCTACTATGCCGATGACGGCAAGACCTTGAGGTTTGCCTCTCAGGTCAAGGCCTTGCTGGCAGGCGGCGCCGTCGATACCACGCCCCAGCCCGCCGGGCATGCGGGCTTTTTTCTCTGGGGGTATGTGCCGGAGCCCTACACCCTCTTTCGGGGAGTTCGGGCTCTCCCGGCGGGGTCGTTCCTGGTCAAAGATCTCCGGGGAAACACCGAAATGCGAAGCTTTTGCACTATCCCCGCAGAATTCGAAACGGCTTATAATACCGGGAAAAACGCCGGCATCGATCGGGAGGCGGCGCACGCTGAGCTAAAGCAGGCCCTGGAGGACAGTGTCAGGCATCATTTGGTGGCGGATGTCCCGGTGGGCATATTTCTGTCGTCGGGCCTGGATTCAAGTACCATCACGGCGATGGCCAGCCAGGCACAGGGGCAGTTGCATTCCCTCACCCTGGGCTTTCAGGAATTGCGGGGAACTGGGCAGGACGAAACCTCTTATGCGGCTAAGATTGCCACACAGTATGGTACGATTCACCAGACGCAATGGATAACCCGGGAGGATTTTCAGAGCGATTACCAAAGAATTTTGGCAGTGATGGACCAGCCCGCCACCGACGGGGTCAATATGTATTTTGTCGCCAAGGCGGCTAGCGCCGCAGGCATGAAAACGGCCATCTCAGGCCTGGGGGGAGATGAACTCTTTGGCGGCTATCCCAGCTTTCATGACCTCCCCAGGATGACCCGGGCCCTCGCCCCGGTCAGCGGCTTCCCGGGATTGGGCCGGTTGTTCCGCCGAGTCGCCGCTCCCTTGCTGAAACGGTTCATTTCTCCGAAATATGCCGGGCTGCTGGAATATGGCGGCAGCTACGCCGGGGCTTATCTGCTGCGGCGGGGCTTGTTTATGCCCTGGGAGTTGCCGGAGGTCATGGACCCGGACCTGGCCCGCGCCGGTTGGGAAGAGTTGCAGCCGCTGGTGCGCCTGGAAGAAACTGTCCCTCACGTTCCGGAAGATTTTTTGAAGGTTGCGGCGCTGGAAATGGTATGGTATATGCGCAATCAGCTCTTGCGCGTGGCTGATTGGGCCGGGATGGCCCATTCTTTGGAAATTCGGGTGCCGCTGGTGGATATCACGCTCTTGAGAAAAATTGGGCCCCTGCTGGCATCGAGCCAGCGCCCCGGCAAACGGGATATGGCGGCCACGCCTGCAACCCCCTTGCCCGCTGCAGTCCTGAATCGGCCTAAATCCGGTTTTCTGGTGCCGGTGACCCGCTGGTTAGCTACGGCCTCTTCCCATCATGGGGCCAATTGGGACCATAACTGGCGCGCCTGGGCCCAAACCGTCTATAAGCACCACACCACCCCATGAGAATTTTATTTCTGGCCATGGAAGCCTTTGGCGGTCTGGGGGGCATCGCCAAATACAATCGGGATTTATTACGGGCTTTATGTTCTGCGCCTGAAGTAGAAGAAGTAGTGGCAGTGCCCCGGCGCATGGCCCTGGCCCCGGAGACCATGCCTCCCAAGCTCACCTATATTACCAAGGCCTTACCTGACAGGGTGTCTTATATCAAGGCTGTCCTGAGATTATTAAAAGCAAGATCAAGGTTTGATTTAATCGTTTGTGGCCATATTAAATTACTGCCCGTTGCAGCTTTGGTAAAACTGATCACCAGAGGGCGGTTATTATTACTTATTTACGGTATAGATGTCTGGGTTCCACCAAAAACCATTCTCATAAAATACTTATTACGTAAAATAGACTCAATTATTTCTATAAGCGAAATAACTATGCATAAATTTTTGGAATGGTCTCAACTAACTCAAAAACAATACTTTATTCTTCCCAACGCGGTAATTCAAAAGAATTATGGTGTTGGGGCCAAGTCTCCCGAATTGCTCGAGCGTTACGGTCTCAAAGACAAAGTTGTTTTGATGACCTTAGGAAGACTGGCCGCAGAAGAAAAATACAAGGGTTTTGATGAGATCATGGATTTACTCCCGGTGTTGGCAAACCGCATCTCCAATATCGCCTATCTGATCGTCGGCGATGGTGATGATCGGCCTCGGCTGGAGGCAAAGGCCCGATCATTGGGGATAAGGGACCGCTTAGTGTTTGCCGGATTCGTCCCCGAGGCGGAGAAAGCCGACCATTATCGCCTCGCCGACGCCTTTGTGATGCCTGGCCGTGGCGAAGGGTTCGGCTTCGTCTTTTTAGAGGCCCTGGCATGCGGGATTCCGGCAGTCGGCAGCACCCTGGATGGGAGCCGGGAGGCCTTGCGGGGCGGATCCTTGGGGATCTTGGTGGACCCGCGCCGTCCCGAAGAGATTCAGGCCGGCATTATCGAGGCTTTGAGCCGGCCCCGGGGCGTCATTCCGCCGGGGCTGGAGTACTTCTTTTTTGAGAATTTTGAGGCACGTTGTCATCAGATCCTGCCCTCTGTGGTCAGATCCGGAAAAGTCGGGTAAATATAAGGTTATGAAAAGATGAAAACGGCGCTAATTTGCGGGATTTCGGGACAGGATGGTGCGTATCTCGCCCAACTCCTCTTAGCGAAAGGGTATCGCGTGGTGGGGAGCTCCCGGGACGCCCAGATTTCGTCCTTCGGCAATTTAGTCCGCCTCCAGATTCGCGCTGCGATTGAGGTGGAATCCGTAGCCCTCAGCGATTTTCGCAGCGTCCTGCAAGCCCTTTTTAAGGTGGAGCCGGATGAAATTTACAACCTGGCGGGCCAGAGCTCGGTGGCGCTCTCTTTTCAACAGCCGGTGGAAACCCTGGAAAGTATCAGCGTCGGCTCGCTTAACCTCCTGGAAGCCATCCGGTTCACCGGAAAACCCATTAAATTATATAATGCCTGTTCCAGTGAATGTTTTGGGGATATTGCCGATGCGGCCGATGAAAACACCCCGTTTCGCCCCCGCAGCCCTTATGCGGTGGCCAAGGCCGCAGCTTTTTGGGAAGTGGCCAATTACCGGGAGGCCTATAATATCTTTGCCTGTTCCGGGATTTTATTCAATCACGAATCCCCCTTAAGACCGGCGCGTTTTGTCACCAAAAAGATCGTTTCAGCAGCCTGCCGTATTGCGGCCGGAGCCCCAGAGAGCCTCAAACTGGGGAATATTGCCATCCAGCGCGACTGGGGTTGGGCCCCGGAATACGTGGAAGCCATGTGGCTCATGATGCAGCAGCCAGCCCCGGATGATTTCGTCATTGCCACTGGGCAGAGTCACTCGTTAGAGGAATTTGTGGCCACGGCTTTTGCTCAGGTGAACCTGGATTGGCGCGAGCATGTCAGTACGGACCCCGGTTTATTCCGGCCCACCGAAATTGCCATCAGCCGCGGCAATCCTAAGAAATCCCGGGAAACCCTGGGATGGCAGGCCAAACACAAAATGACCGAGGTCATCGCCTTGATGGTCGAAGATGAACTTCAACAAATGAAGGGGTATGCAACCTAACCTACGCTTGGCTTACCTGGTAACCCACCCGATCCAGTACCAGGCGCCCCTTTTGCGCCGCATTGCCGTGGAGCCCGGTATTGATCTGACGGTATTCTTCGGCAGCGATTTTTCTCTGAAGGGTTTTCTCGATCCGTCCTTTGGGAAAATCATTGCGTGGGATGTTCCCCTGGTGGGGGGCTACCGGCATGAAATTTTGCCGGCCGCAGGCAGGCAAGATCGGGTATCCTTCTGGCGGCCTTTCAACTATGGCTTGGCGGGGCGCCTTTGCAGGAGCAATTTTGATGTCCTCTGGGTGCATGGCTATAACCGCTGGTTCCATTGGCTGGCCATGGCCTGGGCCAAACTGCGGGGTCTCAAGGTGCTGGTCCGGGATGAAGCAACCCTCTTAAGCGCCCCCCGCCATGGACCTAAGCATCTGATAAAAAAACTATTCTTTGGCGTACTCCGGAATCTGGTGGACGGCTTTCTGGCGATTGGAACGCTCAATGGCGAGTATTACCGATCTTATGGCATTGCTGCAGACCGGATTTTCTTAGTGCCCTACGCGGTGCATAATACCTTTTTTCAAGAAAAAGCCCGGGCTGCCCACGAGGGACGGGAGCAGCTACGGCAAGAACTCGGGCTGGAGCCTGGCCGGTCCATCATCCTTTTTGCCAGTAAATTTTCGGAAGTGAAGCGCGGCGCTGACCTGCTTGAGGCCTATATGCAGATGTCGCCTGATCCGGCCCTAGAGCCGCACCCTTACCTCTTATTTATCGGTGACGGCGAGCAGAGAAAAAGCTTGGCAGCACGGGCTGAGACAGTAAATTGGCATTCCATCAAGTTTTTGGGGTTTAAGAACCAAACCGAACTCCCACGGTACTATGACCTGTGCGATGTCCTGGTCTTGCCTTCGGTCTTTGAACCCTGGGGACTGGTTATTAATGAGGTGATGAATGCAGGCCGGGCGGTGGTGGTGAGTGACCGGGTGGGGTGTGGGCCTGACCTGGTAAAGAGTGGCGAGAACGGTTATATTTTTCAGGCAGGCAATGCGGCCGATCTTGGCCGGGCTTTGTCCAACGTGCTCCAGGATAAAGAGAGCTGCCGGGCCATGGGTCGCAAGAGCCTTGAGCTCATTAATGGCTGGAACTTCGAAACTGATCTCCGGGGACTGAAACAAGCTCTGGCAACAGTTATGGAGAAATAACGGTGGTCATAGCTACTGCATTATTTTGGATGAGGCGGTTGGCAATGTGGCATGTTTGGATATTTTGTTACTATGGAAAATAACAAAAAACCTCCTTTAGCAGAGAGTTCGTTTAGGTTATTGGAACTTGATGCGCTCAGAGGTCTTGCTGCTATATCGGTACTCCTTTATCATTATACTACAGGTTTCGATAAACATATTGGACCTCATAATGTAATCGTCTATTTCCCTCATGGAGGGTTAGGAGTAAATTTATTTTTTATTATTAGTGGGTTTGTCATTTTTATGACGTTAAAAAAGGTTAATAGAAGTATGGATTTTATTGTTAGCCGATTTTCTCGTTTATTTCCGGCTTATTGGGTTGCAGGAATTTTAACTTTCATGATCGTTAGTATTGGCGGTTTATCTGGTTTAGAGGTGAGTTTAAAGGATGCTTTAATAAATTTAACAATGTTGGCGAACTGGTTTACTGTCCCGTATATTGACCCGGTTTATTGGACATTGTCTGTCGAGTTATCATTTTATGTGATTATGTTAATTATTTATCGTACTAATATGCTTAAAAATATTGATATAATTGCTATAGTGTGGCTTATAATTATATTCATTATCAGATTTATAAAGTATCTATTTAATTTAGAACTGCCAATGCCAATAATAATCTCTATTTGTTTATGGTGGGCAAATTTCTTTATTGCTGGTATAATGTTTTATAAAATTAAAAATAAGAAAGCGTCATTAATTAATCATATTATAATTATATGGTGCTATATTTATTGTATATCGCTGAAAACCGATATATCCCAGATGCTGATAAATGCAGTTTATTTTGGGTTTTTTTATTTTTTTTGTTATGGCCGTTTAAGTTTTATAGTTCGGAAGTCCCTTCTGTTTTTGGGTTTGATCTCTTATCCTCTTTATCTCATTCACGCCAACGTCGGATATGTAATTATCAGGAACCTTAATAAGATCGCGATGAATCCAAATATCAGTGTCATGATTGCCACGGTTTGTGCCCTATCGCTGGCTTGGTTAATTCATCGGTTCGTCGAAAAGCCGGCGATGCAGGTTATCCGCAAAAAATATAAGGCTGCCACCTCCAATCGCCATGTCCTCGCAAAGAGTCCGCGGATGGAGCAAATAAAATGAATATTTGTGAGCCGCAGTTGTGTAATCGGATTACTCTTAGCCTCTTAAGACTATTAGGCCATATAGATTGGATCAGGTTTGGCATCCGGGACCGAGTCATAAGATATTTCGCTAATCCAGATAGAATGGCGGAAAATGATTTTACAACAGATTTTTTTGGCCTAAAATATCCGGGAAAATTTAATAACTTTATTGACTGGTCGGTTTATTTTTATGGAGCTTATGAAAAGGGAATACTTTTGTTAATGAAAGATTTGATTAAAAATAGACAAGATTCTGTCTTTATTGATGTGGGAGCCAATGTTGGTCAACATTCCCTATTTATGTCTACAGTCTGTGCCGAGATTCATGCTTTTGAACCATACAAAAAAATGTCAGATTTTTTATTGGCGAAAATATTAGTTAATAATTGTTCGAATATTTTTATCCATCATGTTGGACTGGGGGCAAGGAATGAATTGCTCGATTATTATGCTCCGGTAGGGCATAACACGGGAACAGGCTCTTTCATAGAAGAGCATGGACAAAATAATAACATAAAGGTGGGCAAACTGGAAATTGTTCAAGGAGATTTTATTATCTCACAATTAAAATTAAAAAGAATAGATTTAATTAAAATCGACGTTGAAGGATTTGAAAAGTATGTATTGATTGGATTACAAAATAGCATAGAAAAATATAGGCCATATATAGTGATGGAATATTCTGATTCCACAAAAGAAAATTTAACAATTAATGAGTTAAAAGCAATTATGCCAAGCGGTTATAAAATTAAAATAATCAATACTAATCGAAAGTGTTGTTTCTTGTTTAACAGAGCAAATTATTGCTTGAGTGAAATTAACCAAAGTTACCTTACAATAGCCAAAACTGTTGATCTGTTGCTTTTGCCCGGCTAAACTAGCTTTAAATTATTGCTGTATTATTATTGAGCTTAATTAGATCAAACAACATCACAATGGGAAATTAATAATTGCGAAATGAATAAGCTATTAAAGATATTGTACCTGGGGTCGGGCTGGGCCTGGAAACGGGCTGATGCCCTCAAGCGGTTAGGCCATGAGGTAAGATACATAGATTGCCCAAGTTTATTTCCCCTAAAAGATTTTGTAGGCAGGTTAATCTACTATCGGGGGGGAGTATTCCTTGAGCCTTTCTTGGAAAGGAAAATCACTTCCATCATACGCTATCAAAAGTTTGATATAATTTTTATTGAAGGCGGTGAGTTAATCGGTCCCTCTTTTTTACAAGGCCTTAGGAAGTTTTCAGACCGAATTGTCCATTACACCACCGATGATCCCTTTGGCAAAAGAGATAAGCAGAGGTGGTATTTATATTTAAAGGCGGTGCCTTACTATGACTTGCTGACACCGGTGCGGGAGGTCAATGTTGCCGAGGCCTATGCCCACGGGGCCAAGAAGGTGCTCCGGGTTCTGATGTCGGTGGATGAACTGGACGGTCCGCAAGAGATCACTCCACAGGATCGGTTACGGTGGCCCTACGAAGTCTTGTTTATCGGCACTTGGATGCCCGAGCGAGGTCCCTTCCTAGCCGAATTGCTTAAGGCAGGCCTACCGCTGACAATTTACGGCAATAACTGGCAAAAAGCCCCGCAATGGCCTCTCCTGCAATCCGTATGGCAAGGCCCAGCCATTTACGGAGACGAGTACCTCAAAGCCATTCAAGTGGCCAAGATTTCCCTGGGACTTTTGTCTAAGGGGAATAGGGACTTGCATACGATCAGAACTTTTGAAATTCCGTATTGTGGCGGTCTATTGTGCGCAGAGCGAACCTCGGAACACCTGAAATTATACCAGGAAGATGTCGAGGCGGTCTACTGGCGCAATGCCAAGGAATGCATTGAAAAATGTGAAATGCTGCTTAATAATGACAAGATGCGGGAAAGGATCGCTAAAAATGGGAGGATACGTTGCCTCCGCAACGGCAGTTTTAATGAAAACGTGCTTAAACGCATATTGGCAGCAGCTTTCTCATGAATAAAAAAATTGCACTTTTATCTCTTTCTATAAATATTTTTTCTTTCCTCGATGCCCTTGCCAGACATATTGCCGCTCCAGCATACGGGGACATTATTATTAGGGAGAGATATCAAAATGACCGGCCATTATAAAAATGTTTCTGACAGATGGGTGGAAGAACTTGAAAGCACGGGTTATGAGTATCATATCAACAACATCAAAGATTGCCGCCAATTACGGCTTTCCCGTGTGTGGCAAAGGATTATTAAAGAGACTCAACTGCACAAATCAAGGAAACTCAGAGTTTTGGAGGTGGGGTGCGGGGGGGGCATCCACTTGGCAAAACTGGCAACCCTGGGGTGGGAGTGTGTCGGTGTCGATGTTTCCCAAGGCGTGTTGACCCGGGCCGAGAACTTTTTCCAGGAAATCCGCCAGGTTTGCGGAGTGAAGTTAAATATCAAAACCATAGCAGGGGACTTCTATGAACTAGAGAACGCCGAACTCGGAGCAGATTATGATCTGGTTTTTAATTTTGGAGTTATTGAGCATATTCTGGACGACTCGGCCCGCCGGCAATTTCTCCAGAAAAAATATGACTTAACCAAGGACGGCGGCTATATCGTCTCAATGGTTCCCAATGGTTCCCACCCGCTCAGAGAAAAAATGAGAAGATTAAAGCTGGGTGGCTATAATATCCCAGAAATAGATTATAACCAGCACCTTATGGAGAGAGAATTTAATGCGCTCGGAGCTAAACAGGTAAAAATATTGCCTCACAATTTGTTTGTTTATTTACTCATTGGGAAAAAACTTTTATGGATCGATTTTTTGCATAAACTATTCTACTTTGGTGCGCAAGTCGTACCAGAGGTTATTTTGCCACTAGATTTCTGTTTTCACCATGCCGGTAGCTTAATAGGAATTGCCAGGAAATAAAAGATAGAGTGATACCATGAATTCGATAAGAAAAATTTTATTGAACATAAGTCTATTATTGATAAGCTTTGTATTGATTATTTTATTACTAGAGATTATTTTAAGGTTCACTCATTATAATATTCTTATAACAATAAATGAAGAATTTCGTCATTATTATGTGGCAGATCGAAAGAAGGGGTATGATATAAAACCGAATGTATCCAAGTTTCAATCAAATGTAGATGAAGAGATTTATTTCCCCGTTTGGTCTAATGCATTAGGCTGTTTTGATGATCCTTATAAAGGGGAAGCTAATTATATACTCTTGCTCGGTGATAGTTTTGCTCATGGGCATGCACCCTTTGCCGATAAGTGGGGATCTCAATTGGAGCAATTATTAGGCTATCGAGTTTTAAAATGCGGAGTCGATTCCTATGGCACTAAACAAGAATATTTAAAAGGAGAAGAAATTATTAAGATTACTAAGGCCTCTCCCCGTCTCATTATTCTTGGTTATTGTTTAAATGATTTAGGAGATGATTATATCTTCCCTAACTTGACAGTTATTGATGGTTATGTGGTCCATCAGAATGAATTGCAGAATATAAGAACAGGAGAGACTATCTCAAGAAAAGATTTAGAAGAAAAATTCGGTTTCCTCTCTTCTGAACCGATAGTTAAGATCAAAAATTTTATTAAACGCGAATCAATTATCGGGAGATTATTAATCAGTTCAATAAAAGATCGAATTATTGCTCCAGCAAATAATGGTATTTATGAAAATGTTTTTATTTCGTTCCTCGATTTCCCATGGATAGAAAACGCTTGGAAAAATCATCTAAATAATATCAAATTAATTCAGTCACTTGCCTTACAAAATGATGCACAATTATTAATAGTAATAATTCCCACAAGAGAACAGATTTATCCATTCTTATTTGATTGGAAAAGAGCGGGGTTAGATTTAGAAAGGCCTAATAATAAATTAAAAGATTATTTTAACAAGATAGGTATTCGCTATATTGATCTTCTGCCTCTTCTTAAGGAATATGCAGATCAACGGCCACGTAAATTTCTTTCGCCGAGCGAGGACCTGTATTGGCGATACGATGGCCATTGGAGTATTAAAGGAAACCACTTGGTAGGTCTTCTGGTGGCAAAATATATTTTAGAAAATAATCTAATTTCTCTAGATAATAAAGATAAAAAATTAATATTAATTAATCAGAAATTAAAAGAATTTCAGACTGCAAATCATCCTCAGTAAAGTTATAAAGTCATGTTAAAGCGGCTATGGCAAGGCATCGGAGCCAATTTTATCGGACAGATTATCAACCTGGTTTCCAGGATATTGCTGGTGCCGCTGTTCCTGCTGGCTTGGGGAGCGGATATTTATGGGGAATGGCTCCTCCTCTCTTCTATGGTGGCATATTTAGCATTGACAGATATGGGAGGAGGTTTATATATCCTCAACTGCATGACCCAGGCTTACGCCCGTAAGGATATCGATTTCTTACGCAAGATATTGCACACCGGCATGGCCTTGTTTCTCGTAGTTCCCGTGATAGTTTTTATAGTATTCCTGGCCATAATCTGGTTATTCAGCCCGGCAGCGTTTCTCCATATTACTCTGACCAGCCATCGTGCCGTTTTCCTGATCTTGGCGACGTTGGCTTTTCAGTTGGTCATCTCGCTGCCTTATGGCATTTTGGTAAGGATATACCGCGCGGTGGAACTGCTTCCGCGAGGGGTCATGCTGACCAACATCATGCAGTTGCTGAGCCTGGCCTTGGTGGCCGGCGGGTTGTGGTTGCGTTGGGATATGTTTGCCATCGCTGCGCTCCAGATCATCCCTTATGGGGTCACCGCAGGAATTGCCCTCTGGGATCTCAACCGCAAGTTCCCTCAGCTACAAATATTATCTCTGAGGGAGGCAGATTTTGCTTTCGGCTTGAGTTTCATGAAACCCAGTTTGCATTTTTTGCTTCTTCAGATTAGCCAGGCCTTTTCCATCCAAGGAATGATTCTCATAGTCGGCATGGTCCTGGGATCAATACAGGTGGTACTCTTTTCTACCATGCGCACCATTATTAATTTGATACGATCATTATTTGAACAAGTATCGTTTGCGGCCTGGCCGGAAATGACGCGGTTGGATGCCCAGGACGATATTGATAAATTTTTGCTGCTTTTTCGACTTATCTTGCGATCGACCTTGATTGCCGCAGTCTTTTTTATTACCATCTTTCATTTTTACGGCGGCTTTATTTATCATTTTTGGTTGAGAAAGACCGTACCTTTCCAGCAGCCGGTGATGGATCTTTTCCTCATCTATATGGGGCAATTTATCTTTTGGTTGACCTGCAGCCATCCCTTGTTGGCCACTAACCGGCATCATACCGTTTCCAAGATGCTGTTCATCGCCTCCCTACTCTCCCTGGCCCTGGCCTATTGGGGAGGACAACATTGGGGGCTGCCGGGGATTGTCTTAGGCATGATTATCGGAGACCTGGCCTTGCCGTTCTGGTTTGTCCCTTACCTGCTGCGGGATTATCAAGCGTGTTTCTCCTTCAAGTTTTTCGCCACAGAAATGGCGCCTTATCTCGGGAGTTTGCTCATCCTGCTGACCATTCCCTGGCTGGCTCCCCTGGTTTTTCTTCTGCTCCTGGGATGGTGGCTGCGGGCGGTTCCCAGCCACATCCTGGGACTGGCTCAGCTCAAAAGGTTGGTCCACCTATGAAGGAGCGCCTCGGCAAACAGTCTGAGGTGGGGTTTGACTTAGAAACGACGGTGCTGCCGGTGAAGCCGTGAAAATTCTCCATGTGATTGCCAACCTGGCTCCGCGCTATGGCGGGCCCTCCAAAGCCTGTGGGGAAATGGCCCGGGCCGTGGCCCAGTTGGGGCACCAAGTGAGCATCTACACCACTAATCAGGACGGCCCCGGAGAACTGGCGGTGCCTCTGGAGCGCCCAGTTTACAAAGATGGCGTGGAAATTCGCTATTTTGCCATTCAACCGCCACGCTTTTGGGGCACCTCCTTGCCTTTGGCCAGGGCTTTGCAGCAGAAAATTCCCGCCGTCGACCTGGTGCACCTCCATTCCCTTTACCTTTTCCACAACCTGGTGGCAGGCCACTATTGTCGCCAATACGCTATTCCCTACCTGATGCGTCCTCAGGGGACATTGGACCCTTTTATTTACCGGCGGCACCGCTGGCGCAAGAGCCTCATGGAACTCTTGTTTGAGCACCGGAATATCCGCCGGGCCGCTGCCCTCCATTTTACTACGGCGGAAGAGGCGGAACTGGCGGCGCCATTCACGTTTCAAACCCCCGGCTTAGTGGTGCCCCTGGGGATCGCATGCGAAGAATTTGCAGTGCTCCCAGAGCCGGGCCGGTTCAGGGCGCTGCATCCTGAAATCGGCGATAAACGTATCATTCTCTTTTTCGGGCGGATAAACTTTAAGAAAGGGCTGGATATCCTGGCCAAGGCCTTCGGCGTTGTTACCCGTTCTCGAAAGGACGTTCATCTGGTAATTGCCGGGCCCGACAACGAGGGTTGGGGCGATAAGGTTCGGGGCTGGCTAAATGATGAGGGCCTTTTGGGCCGTACCACTTTCACTGGTATGCTGCTGGGGCTTGAGAAATTAGCTGTTTTGCGGGATGCCGATATGTTTGTGCTGCCATCCTATTCGGAAAATTTCGGCATAGCCGTAATCGAAGCCATGGCCGCAGGCTTGCCGGTGATTATTTCCGATAAAGTCAATATTTGGCGGGAGGTGCAAACCGGCGGGGCCGGCCGGGTAATTCCGTGTGACGCTGGTGCCCTGGCCGAACAGATCATCGAACTATTGGCCCAGCCAGGCCTGGCCCAGGAGATGGGGCGCAACGGCCGGACTCTGATCCAGGAGTGCTTTCAATGGCCCCGCATTGCCCAAAATCTGGTGGCTGCTTATGCCCAGATCATTGACCATCATCACGCAAAAACCTTGAGGCCGGAGATGCCCCTGGCTATTAAAGACAAGCCATGATCAGCCACTCCTTGAAGACCCCCATATCTGTGCTAATTTGCACCAAGAACGAAGAACGCAACCTGGGCGCGTGTCTGGAGAGCGTATCCTGGGCCGATGAGTGCATAATCCTGGACTCATACAGTAATGATGAAACCGTGAATATTGCCCAGCAGAGGGCGGTCAAGGTGGTACAGCGAAATTTTGACAATTTCTCGGCCCACAAAAACTGGGCCCTGGACCACCTTGATTTTCGTCACGACTGGATCTTGATTGTGGATGCCGATGAACGGGTAACCCCAGAGTTGGCTCGTGAAATTGATATGTTAGTGGCTGGTTCGCCCCAACACAACGGCTATTATCTGGCTCGGCAAAACTGGTTTGCCGGGATCTGGATCCGTCATGGCGGCTGGTATCCCAATTGGAATATGCGACTATTGCGGCGCGGGCGGGGACGCTATGAACCGCGGCTGGTCCACGAGCACATTCTCTTGGAAGGACCTCCGGGTTATCTCAAGAATCCTCTCATCCATTATGATTATAAGGGGATTGAGCGTTATTTTGAACGCCACAACGTTTATTCCAGTCTGGAGGCTGTGGAGGCCTACCGGACTTTGACCGCGGCGGGGCAGCCCCAGGGGTTGCCAGCGTCTTTGCTGGCCAAGGGGCCGGAACGGCGTAGGTTTTTGAAAAATCTTGCTTACCGGTATTTGCCGGCTCGGGGTCTGATTAAATTTGTCTGGATGTACTTCATTAAGCTGGGCTTCTTGGATGGGCGCATGGGGTTTCGTTTCTGTCTGCTCCACACTTTTTACGACTACCAGATCAGTCTCAAGCTGGAGGAATTGCGAGACCCTCAATCTCCCATGTCCCAAAAGTATAAGGATGTGTCAGCTTGAGACGGCTCGGCTGCCTCAGACACCTCCGAGGAGACCATGAGCGCATCATTCTTACGTCTTAACGATTATGACCCGTCGGGTTCTGACCATGGACGCCCCAAATTTGTCGTATTCCTGTGGAACCTCTGTCAGGAAACCTTGTTTCGCTTTTCCCCTGTTCCCTGCTATGGTTTTCGGCGCTGGTTACTCAAATTGTTTGGGTGTAAACTTGGCGAGGAAGTGATAGTACGTCCACGGGCGCGGCTCCATTATCCCTGGCGCATCGAGATCGGGAATTATTCAGCCATCGGTGACGATGCCTGGCTTTATTCCATCGCTTCAATAAAGATCGGCGAAAATTCTACCATTTCACAAAAGAGCTTTCTTTGCACAGCAACGCATGATTATAACAATCCACGCTTCAAGCTCACGCACCAACCCATAACAGTGGGAAACGGCGTCTGGATCGCCGCCGATGTATTTGTGGCCCCGGGGGTTACCATTGGAGACAATGCGGTCATCGGGGCTCGGTCCAGCGTGTTTCATGATATGCCGCCAGGGATGGTGTGTTATGGGTATCCCTGTCGCCCCATAAAACCTAGGAGACAATGATTCTTGTTCTGGATTATGAGCAGGACAAAGGAAAAATCAGCTTGGGCATCCGCTCAGGCCGGAGCAACCGGGTGAGGCGCTTAGCCCTGCAAGGCTGTTGAATGATGGGGCTGCGTCTTTTAATTCACGGTATTAATTATTCCCCGGAGTTTGTGGGGATCGGACGTTATACCGGGGAGTTGGGCGCCTGGCTCAGATCTCGGGGTCACGCGGTCACGGTCCTCACCGCCCCCCCCTACTATCCGACCTGGCGGGTGTCGGCAGCCTACCGTCACCCGGCTTGGCGACGGGAATGGCTGGAGGGGGTGGAGGTGCTAAGGGCCCCCCTCTACGTCCCCACCCGGGTGACCGGCAGAGGCCGGATGCTCCATGAGCTCTCCTTCGGGGCCGGTTGTCTGCCCTGGTGGCCAAGTCTTTGGACCCGGCCCTGGGATGCGGTGCTGGCGATTTGTCCCCTGCTTCAATCGGGTCTCATCCCGGCGCTCTTGGCCCGGCATCAAAAAGTCCCCTTCATTTTTCATGTTCAGGACCTGCAACTAGATGCCGCCCGGGACCTGGCCATCATCCGGCAGCCGCTCCTGTTCGCCTGCTTGGAGCGCCTGGAACGCTTCCTCTTTACCCGGGCCCAGGGGGTGACTACTATCTCCCGAGCCATGGCGGCCCGAATTAGAGATAAAGGCGCGCCGCCGGAACGCGTGCATCTCCTGCCCAACTGGGCCGACCTGGAAGATATTAGGCCTGGGAACCGGCACAACCCACTGAGACAGGAATTGGGGCTGAAGGACGAAGTTCTGGTCCTCTACGCCGGAAATATGGGGGAGAAACAGGGCCTGGAAGTGATTTTGGAGGCCGCAGCCCTCACCCGGGACAATCTCGACCTCCGGTATATCTTAGTGGGGGAAGGGGCTGCTCGGGAACGCCTGATGGACCAGGCCCGGCATCTAGGATTGAATACGGTGCGCTTTTTGCCTTTGCAATCCAACGACCGTTTCCCCCTGCTGCTGGCCGCGGCCGACATCCATTTGGTCGTCCAGAAGCACAAGGCCTCTGACCTGGTCATGCCCTCCAAACTGGGCAACATCTTGGCCGCAGGCCGGCCATTTATTGCTACGTCCCTGCCGGACACAGAGCTGGGACGGGTCACCTTGGAGTCCCAGGCTGGCCTCCTGGTGGCCCCGGAAGAGGCAGGCTTTCTGGCCCAAGCCATCGTGAACCTGGCCCGGGATGTGGATTTGCAAAGAAAAATGGGACGCAACGGCCGAAATTTTGCGGAAGACCGCTTGGGACGTGATAAAATTATGGCGGGTTGGGAAAATTTGTTTTATGGTCTGGTCCAGCCGGAAGGGTCGCCGGGCAGGAGAGCCGTAAGTGTTTGAGGGTAGGGGCATTTTCAACGAATATCGCTGGATCATTTCCCGGGTGCAATGGCTCCTGGATGGGTTCGTGGTGGTATTGCTGCTGTTCCTGACCTGCTGGGCCTACGGAGAAACCTTTCAGTTCAGATGGCAGGCGCTGGGTCTGGTTACCTTTGTGTTGACCATCCTGGTCTTTCGGGCCGCCCAACTTTATCAGCCCTGGCGCGGCGCCAATTTTATGCGTCTGGTGCGCAGGGTTTTTCTGGCCTGGCTGGTGATCGCCGCCATCCTCATGACCCTGGGCTTTGTCACCAAGACATCGATTTACTTTTCCCGCAAAGTCCTGCTTACCTGGCTGCCACTGGTGCCCGGGGCCCTGGTGGTGCTGCGTCTAAAGGTCTATTGGGGCTTGCGCTGGCTGCGGCAGCAGGGTCGCAATCGCCGCACCGTGGTCATAGCCGGGGCCGGTGATCTGGGGCGGCGCCTGGCGAAAAATGTGGTGGACACCCCCTGGTTGGGAATGAGCCTGTTGGGGTTTTTCGACGACCGGGTGACAGGCGAGATCCATCTGGATCACCATGATTATCCGGTCCTGGGCACCCTGGACGACATGATCGGGTTCGTCAAGGCCCAGGAGATTGTCATGGTCTACCTGGCGTTGCCTCTGCGGGCTGAAGACCGCCTCAAAGAAGTGGTGGAGGCCCTCCAGGACACCACCGCCTCAGTCTATTATGTGCCGGACGTCTTCATTTTCTCCCTGCTGTCGGCCAGCTTCACTGATTTGCGCGGCATCCCGCTCATTGCCTTGTGGGAAACCCCCTTCTTCGGGGTAAACGGCTGGCTTAAGCGCAGCGAAGATCTGGTGCTGGCCAGCCTAATCCTTATACTGGTGTCGCCGCTTCTCCTCCTCATCGCCCTGGGGGTGAAGCTCTCGTCTTCAGGCCCCATAATCTTCAAGCAGCGGCGCTACGGCCTGGATGGTCATGAGATCACCGTCTATAAATTCCGCACCATGAAAGTGTGTGAAGACGGCTCGGAAATTTGCCAGGCGACCTCGGACGATCAGCGGGTGACGCCCTTCGGCAGGTTTTTGCGCCGTACCAGCCTGGATGAATTGCCCCAGTTTTTCAATGTCGTCAAGGGGTCCATGTCCATCGTGGGTCCCAGGCCCCATGCGGTGGCGCACAACGAGTATTATCGGCGTCTTATTCCGGGGTATATGCTGCGGCACAAGGTCAGACCCGGCCTCACCGGCTGGGCCCAGATCAACGGCTGGCGGGGTGAGACGGAAACCCTGGAAAAAATGGAAAAGCGGGTGGAATACGACCTGGATTATCTGCGCCGCTGGTCCCTGTGGTTCGATTTAAAGATTATCGTTCTGACGGTTTTTCGGGGTTTTAAGGATAGCCACGCCTATTAAGGGTCGAACTCCTCCGGCGACCTGCTTCTGCAAAGACACCTCTCCAAAAAATTCGGTGAGTAGCGTACGACATGGCCGTGCCTCTTGGTTTTTGTGGTCAAGCACTTTATGGCTTTGCCGTCAGCCAAGGACGCATATCCAGGAGGCGAATATGCTGGTCTATGGGCAGAGGGCGAAAGAGAGGATCAGAAAGTAAGGCAAAATGGCGCCGTCCCTGGGTAAGATCATGAATTTGCTTATCAAACGGGGCGAAAAATGGAACTCGCTCCATCTCTGCCAGGCCGCGTGATGTGCCCGGGATATGGGGTTTGTCATAGGGAAACAGGAAGTCGCCGCCCTTCAAAAAACCTGGGGAAAAATGCCGGTCATCCACGATGAGAAAAGCGATGCCGTACTTTCGGCAGAAGTCCACCACCACCTGGGGGTCCGCGGCATAGTAAGCCTGAAAGAAATCCTGTAGGCGGGGGTTAAGGTTGGCCCAGTAACCCCGGCTCCAGGGGTGAGCCAGTTCATAGGTGGCGAAGGCGCGGCGCCGGGCGAAGGTAGGAACAGCGTCCATCAGGTTGGGGTGGCCGGCGATGAGGGCATCCTTGGGAGTGGCGGCCAGGGCACCATAGAGGGCGCGGTAGGCCGAGTAATCCTTGAGGCCGACCCCTTCCAGGCGCCAGGCGCCCAGCCCCGCAGCCGCCACCAGGGCCAGGATGGCCAAATGGCGGGGCCAGCGCTCCACCCGCAGCGCCGCCCCCAGCCCCAGGGCTAGCAACAGGCAGTAAAACAGGTTCAAGGTATAGGAGAGATACCGGTCGGGGATAAATAACTGCAATAGGAAGATCCGGGCCAAACAATACATGGCCAGGGAGGTCAATCCCAGGTACGCGGCGGGCTTGAGCCGCTGGCGCCAGGAGCGCCAGTCCAACCGCCGCACCCCATCCGCCACCAGGGCGAGCAGCCCCACACAGACCAGGCCTCCCGCTACCGGCCCCCATTCCCGAAACGGCGCGATGAATTCCCAAGGACTGGCGAGGTCCCAAAGGAGCGAGGGCTCAGGCAGAATCTGGTAACGACCAAGGGCATAAAACTCAGGATGGTTGACCATCTCCCGAGCCTTCACCAGAGGCCCGTAGCCGTCGGCGCTGAACTGCAGATTCATGGCGATTACCAGCGCGGCCCCCAGACCCAGAAGGAAAAAATGGGCGGCGTGAGCCGGAAACGGTGGCGCGTGGTCTTTGCCGAAACGCGCCAAAAGCCAGGCCAGCAGGGCCGCCGGGGCCGCAACCAGAAATATATAAGGAATGAACAGGGCCTGGAGCAGAAGCGCCGTGCCCATAATCCTGGGGCGCTCATCCTGCCAGCCCAGCCAGAAGAGGGCCAGGAGCGGAGCGGCGAAGGCGCGGGCCAAACCTCCGGCCAGGTTGTCCAGGAAAAAAGGCATGAGCCATGAGACGGCCGCCATCATCCACCCCAGGCGACGGTCTGAAAGGCGGGTGCCGATCTTAAAAAGACAGACGGCCAGCAAGACGAACAGAAACCCCGGGAGGATCTTGGCAAAGGAGAGAGGGGCCATAAACCAGGAGGCCACCCAGTAAAGACCCTTCACTCCCCAGGGGACATAGTGGCGGGCGTAACCGGTGAGGAAATCGCCCGGAAATAAGGCCGGATCCTGCCATTGCTGCATCCAAAAGAGCTGCTGGCGCACATCGTCATTGATGATAAAGGGATTGGTCAGGGCCGGGAAATGGGCCAGAACAAAGATGACCCCGGATATCAGGGCCACTGCCACTTCGGGCCAGGGCACCGTGGTTCGTCCGACCTCGGGCTTTAAAGCTTCAGATGGGCTTTTCAAAGACGCGGAAGACCTTATAACGCTCGCCGCCAAGGGCCAGAATAACCCGAATCCAGTGCTTGAGATTGGCCGGGACTAAGGAAAGATCGGCCATCTCGCAGGGTGTGTGTTTCACCAGATAAATGTAGGAGCGCAGAAGCAGGGCCAGATGCAAATGCCGGCGTTGATAGGGCTGGCTAATCCCCACTACCAAGGCCCGGATTTTGCGGACCGGTCGGTACTTGGCCCAGTAGAGCAGACGAAGTTTCCCCCAGAGTGTGAGGCGTCCGTTTAGCTTATGGATAAGAGGATTGAGGTCCGGCAAGCCGATGCCGAACCCGGCCACCCGGTCTTGGTCCAGGAGAACGTAGGCCATTCCGGGCCGCAAGCACGGTTTGACCATTTCCAGCAAACCATCGAACTGCCGCCGGGTTAAGGGTATATGGCCCCAATTGGGTTCCCAGGCCTCGTTGAACAGCCGGAAGACTTCATCAGCGCGCCGGTCAAGCTGTTTCGGGTCATAGGTAACGACCTCTACGCTTTGCCCATGCATAATCTCCGCATAGCGGCGCTCCATCGCCTCCAGGTCCACATGGCGATTGGTGATCTTATAGGCATGCCAATCCATGGCCTTGACAAACCCCAGGGAGGTCAGGAGATCCTCGTAATAAGGAGGGTTATGGGTTTGGAACATGGCAGGCATGGAATCAAATCCCTCCACCAGCAACCCCATCTCATCGTAGACGCAAAAATTTAAAGGGCCCAGCAGGCTGGTTTTGCCTCGTTCCCCCAACCAAGCAGAGGCAGCTTCGAACAAGGCTGCGGCCACGTCCTGGTCCTGGGTGGATTCGAAGAACCCGAAGAAGCCAGTTTCCGGGCCGTGATGTTGGTCATGGAGCCGATTGATATGGGCGGACAGGCGTCCAACGGGCCTGCCGTCCCGAGAGGCTAGAAAATATCGGGCCTCGCCGATTTCAAAAAAGGGCCCACGCTTGGGGTCCAGAAACGTGCGTTGTTGAGAAAGGATGGGAGGCACCCAATGGGGGTCTCCCCGATAGATGCGCCAGGGCAGGCGGAGAAATTCCTCTAAAGCCGCGTCATTCTCAACGGGAGAAACCGTTATCTCCCCGGTTAGGCTCATTGATGACCCTCTTACTTGGATTTACGAATGACGATGCGAGCTTTCAGACCTTCTTTCAAGGCCAGATCGGGGTTGGGGACCTTCAACTCAACTTCATAGTAGGCCGGCTGCTCTGCGCCGGCAGTAATGGAAGACCAGGAGATTCGGCTCACCTCGCCCTGGAATTTTCGCCCCGGTAAGGAGTCCAGGGTCACCTCGGCCCGATCACCAATCTTGATTTGGAGGGCCTCGATTTCAAAAGCCTGGGCCCGCACCACCATGGGGTCCATGACTCCTATTTGAAAGGCGGCTGGCAGGGGCGTCAATTCGGCGCCAACCCGGACTTCGGGGTTGACCCAGATGACGTACCCGTTAATCGGGGCCTTCAGGGCAACTTCCCGGGGAACCTGACCGGATTTCAAGGGACTGCCCAGCAATTGACTCAAAACCTCCCGGTCTTGCTGGGCCAGTTGACGGTCATTTTGCAGCCTCTCCTGGAGAGTCGCCTTCTGCTTTTCCGTAAACTCTAATTCTCGGTTGGCCTGGGCCAAGCTTTGGGGAGGGGCCAATTTTTTCGCTACGAGCTGAGAGAGTTCTCCTTGCTTGCTCTTGAGCGGCACCAGACCCCGATTCACCTCCGCCAATTTGCTCTCCATATCGGAAATTTGTGGCGGCGAAAGACGCTGTTGAATCGCCAGGACCGCTTCCGGTGCTAGCCGGTAGGTCGCCAGAATTTCCCCAGCCCCCACCCGCTGCCCCGAATGCACCCGCAGGGAAGTAATGATTCCCCTAAAGGGCAGATCGACCCTTCTTTTTAAGGAACAGAACAATTTGCCGTTGAAGATTATTTCGGACTCCCCGGGGGAGGGAGTGGGAGGAGCCGGGGTAACCGCCTTTTCGGCAGCGTTTCCCATTCCCAGGCAGCTTATGACCAGGAAGAGAGCTAAAGCCGAGCTTCCCAGGGGCCTCCAGTTAATTCTGCCACGATTCTGCACGAACATAGGTATTACCCAAATCTCCCGAAATTTCCCGGAGGTGGAGGACTGCCTTTTCATAATCCAAATTCTTACGCACGGTATCCTTTTGAGCCCCCAAAACTTGTTGGCGACTTTTAAGAACCACCGGAAGGAGCACCTCTCCTGATTGGTAGCGGACTTCATCCTGTTTATTCTTGAGTCGGACCAATTCTTCCTGGGATCGAACCCCCTTCAGGGCCATCTCCCTTTCTTGTATTTCTCCCGAGGTTACCTGCCATTTATCCTCTAAGTCGTCCTCTTTGGTTTCTTTTTCGGCCCCGAATTGTTTCAGGACGGCTTTTTGCCGGGAAACGTTCCGGATCCGAGTCAATCCATCCCAAACTGGCACCTGCAAGCCGACGCCAACATAGAGCCCTCTCACATCGATATTGCTCAGAGGGTCGGGATTCTGGGTGTTCAACAAAAAGTTGGGGAAGATTTTGGCGAAAGCTAATTTAACATTATATTCCTGCAGCTGTTTATAGATTTCTAATGTTTTAAGTTCATAAGACCGACTTTTAGCCTGGGCCAGGCTGGTTGTTTGGGGAGAAAATTGTCCCAAGACTTGCTGGCGGGTGTCATGAAGATCGAGGATAATCTCATGGTTAGATTTCAAAGCCAAGAAGTTTTTCAAGTTAATAATGATTCTCTTTTGGGCCTGAGCAATCTGGTCTTGCTCACCCTGTGCCAGTTGCAGTTCTTGCTGGGCCAACTTTAATTCCAGGGAGGTGCCTGTCCCGATGCTCACCCGATTCTGGGCGTAAGTGAGATTCTCCCGACAAAGGTTAATTATTTCTCTCTGAAGGGCTGAGAGTTTTTTTAAGGCATCTAGTTCAAAGTATGAATTGCCAAGACGTTCCAGACCCAAAGAAATAGTCTTCATATGAGTCAATATTGCCACTTGAGTAGCCATCTTCTGAGCCTGTAAGCTGAAATATGAAACTACTGGATTATATGGATCAGATGTAAAACTCAAGGTATAGGGGGCTGGATTAACTTGGATATTGTGAGGATAGTTAACATAATACATGGTTCGAAAAGTTACCGTGGGAAACATGCCAAATCGGCTATCACTTTCGTCCATTTTCTTGATTTCTATTGCCAAAGAACTCTTTCTAAAATAAGGAGACCGGGTGATGGCAATCCGGACGCTCTCATCAAAGGTCAGCGGCCCTGCCGGAGTCGAGGTTTGGGCCTCAGCTCCCGTTTCGCTCCCTTGAGCCGGTTTGACAAGAGTAAGCGCCCCACCGGTTATGGCCAGTAGCAAGGTTATGGTCAGAAAACCTGTGGCGATGGTGTTGGCGATCCGGGGGATGAAATCAGGAAAAAGATGGCGGGAACCCCGGACCGTTTCAACGGGATCAACCATGGCGCCCATAGAGCGAGCAGCCACGACCGTTTTGGTGGACAGGAGCCTTTTAAATTTCCAGGTAAACAGAGTCATTATTCACAAAGGACGCCGTCTCGCATGCTACAGATCCGGGTGCATCTGGCCGCCATTTCGGGATCATGGGTGACCACCACCATGGCGGTCTTCCCGTCACTGACGATTTCCCCAAAATGGTCCATAATCAGGTGCCCATGACTACGGTCAAGCTGACCGGTGGGTTCGTCCGCCAGAATAACCCGGGGCTGGTTAACCAGGGCCCGAGCCACTGCCACCCTTTGGCGCTCACCTCCGGAAAGCTGATTGGAAGAATGATGCATCCGGTGGCCAAGGTTCACCTTTTCCAGGGCGTTGATAATACGATCAGGTCGATCTCGCCGCTCAATTCCCGCATAAATCAAGGGAAATTCCAGATTCTCATAGACGGTGGAGTTTTCCAACAAATCACAACTTTGAAAAACAAACCCGACGCGGCTGCGGCGAAATTCCGCCTGGGCGGTGCGATCCAGGCCGAGCACATCTTGGCCTCCCAAAAAATATGAACCGCTGCTGGGGAGGAGAAAGATTCCCAGAATGAAAAGAAAGGTGGACTTCCCGGACCCGGAAGGTCCTGTGACCGCTACGATCTCTCCGGGGTGGACTTTCAGATTGATGTCACGAAGCACATGAATCAGGTCGACGCCGTTGTCATAGGTTTTGGTCAGGCCGCTCACCTTGATCAAGGCACCGTTACCTTGTGCCGGCTCATTCATAGCGGATGGCGGTTACTACTTCCATGCGGCTGGCTCGGAGGGAAGGATAGATGCCGGCTCCCACGCCAATCAGGATCGCAAACAGGAAAGCCAGGGTTACGCCATAGAGAAAGAGATCTTCCGGCGGACGACTTCCGATTATAGAACTCAAGATCTCCATCAAGATGCGCCCCAGCCCGGCCCCTAAGAGAGCCGCCAAGGCACTCAGACAAAGGGCTTCAGATAGGAATTGCGCCATAATATCCCGATCCTCAGCTCCCATAGCCTTTTTCAAGCCGATTTCCCGGGTGCGGGAGGTTACCGCGGCCATCATCACATTCCAGATGCCGACGCCTCCCAGAAGGAAGGTGGCGCTAGTCGCCAGGTAGATTAAAAACTCAATCCACCATGCCAGCTCCTGCACCCGTTTTAATGCCTCCCAAGCAACTTCAACGTTCAGTGCCTCGGGTGATTGCCAAGACTTCACTATGCCGGGAACCGCCGCCGCAACGCTGGCCACATCATCCCAGGTGTTGCAACGAAGATAGAGATGGTCGGCCAACAACTTGCCGGGCAGACGATCCTTCGCCGTGGTGATGGGAAGGACCGCAGAGTTTGCTAACCCGCTGTCGGTGACTCCCCCCAATACCCCGGCTACCTGGAAAATCTCCTGGTCTATCTCCAGGGTTTTTCCCCTGACCTGGGTGTCACCAAAGATCTTCTTGGCCAGTTCCGCTCCTAAGACGCATTCCCGTTTGTGTTCCGTCACGGCGTCGAGGTCAAACAGTCTTCCGGTGAGCGGCCAGAAATTCCGAACCTCCCAAAAGGCTCCATCCACTGCGATGGCGGTGAAGCTAAAGCTTTGGCCACGCCAGTTGGTATGAGCATATTTGGCGGAAGTCAAGGTCAATGCTTTGACCCCGGACAAGTGTTTCAGGGCGGCCATGGTCTGGTCACGGAACCATTGGGGCTGGTAAGACCGGGCATTATCGAAATAAACTCTGACGATGTTGACCCCGCCAATCAGGTCAAGATTTTCATTGAAATTCTTCTTGACCTCCCGACTCATGGTGACAATATTCAAAAAACCGGCAACGCCCAAAGCAATAGCCAGCACCACCCCGATATAGCGGCGGCGATGACGGATTACCTGGCGCACACTGACGCGCATGAGGTCATTAAGCCTCACGGAAAGCGACCTCCAACATTATGATAAATTACTCACCCACCATGCTGACCACGTTGTCGTTGGCACTAGGGTAGGCAGTAGAAAAGCCGCTCTCCTCCAGGAAAGTATCCGGCTGCGTCAAATCGCAGGCCCTGATACGATGTTTTTTAGCTAATTTTTCTAGAACTTCCAAAACATAGCTAACCTGACTTTCCTTGTGAGTGCTCATGTAAGCGGTTCGGATCACAGCTTGCCCACGGGGGACTGCGGGATAAATGGCAGGCAGAGCAAAAACGCCATGTTCAAACATGTCGCGAGCAAACAGGAACGCCTTTTCTTCTGCCCCGATGTAAATGGGAATAATGGGGGATTTGGAATTCTTGGTGATCAGACCGATTTCCCGATAGCCCGCGTGTACATGCCGGGTAATGTCCCACAAGCGGGTGACCCGATCCGGATCCTCATCCAAAATATCCAGGCAGGCCAACACGGTGGCGACATTACTTGCCGGCAGGGCTGCCGAAAAGATGAGTGGCTTGGAATGGTGCCGCAGATACTCCAGCACAGCCTCATCATCGGCGGCGATGAAGCCCCCGATGGACGCCAAGGCCTTGCTGAAGGTCCCCATTATAAAGTCCACTTCAGGAGTTTGTCCAAAGTGATCGGCCGTCCCCCGTCCCCCGCGACCCATCACTCCCAACCCGTGGGCGTCATCCAGATAGACCAGCAAGTCCGGATAGCTCTTTTTCAAGGCTACTAACTCATCCAGAGGCGCCAAGTCCCCCGACATGCTGAACACTCCTTCGGTTATCAGGAGCAGACACCCGTTGGCGCTTTTCTGGCGAGCCGCCGCTAATTTGCGGGCTGCCGCGTTCGCATCGTTGTGGGCAAATGGAATCAGCCGGGCGCGTGAGGCCTGGCACCCCTCAAAGATGCTGGCGTGGTTTTCCCGGTCACACACAATGATATCTTGGGGGGTCAACATGCAGGCAATTGCCCCCAAATTGGTGGTGAAGCCGGTAGCGTGAATGACCGCCTTTTTCTTGCCCACAAACGCGGCTAGTCGATCCTCCAGGGTCTCGTGCAAGGTCAAGTTGCCGCACAGAAATCGGGATCCCCCGGGACCACTGCCCCACCGATTCGCAGCCTTGGCGGTTGCCTCCATTACTCTGGGATCATGGGTAAATCCCAGGTAGTCATTGGACCCAATCATAATCAGACGCCGGCCTGACACCTCCACTTCCGTGCCCCAAGATCGGTTTATGGGACGGAAGTAAGGGTAAAGCCCTTGTTCCCTGGCGTCTTGGACCATAAGAGCAAAAGGTTGGCAGCGATTTCTAAGTGTCATAAAGGTATTCTACCCCCTCCCCCTCCGGTAGGTTTACACCTTTTTATTGCTATCTTGAGAAAATGTCAATGGGATTTGTATTATTGAACAGATAAACTCCCCCAAACCGCACCTTGACATGCTCTATCCTACCACACTTGTTCCCATTTTTTGATAAAAAAACTCCTTTTTCTTCCCTATATCGGCAATTATGAGAATTATAACAATTTTTTTTTAATTTACCCATATCCCACCAAATTTTCAAGTGTGGCACAAGGATCAACCACGACAGGGAGACTTTTGTGTCATCTCTGAGGTGGATGCAGGCTTGCCCTGGCGCCGATCTCCAGCCTGACTATACACAAGGGAACAAATGCGGTCAATGGGCGTCTCTCTGTTCATAGATTATTAGACCGGAACCTGGCCTCAAAGTTAATGCAAGCGGATGGGGTTCCTGGCACGTTCCCAAACCGGCAGATCCCCTCGTGATGAGCTGAATGATGGAAATCGTAAATCCGAGCCCTTTATGGGTGTTTCGGCCTGCCGGTTAACAGCCTTTGTATCGCTTGCGCCTGCTCGGGCGTGATGGTGGGATGGGCTGTGGGACAGAATTTATCGAAATCCTTTGCGGTGACAGTCTCTCCGGCTTCGCCGTTTCGGTTGAGCACCTGGTAACATTTTTGGGCTGCCCGGCTTATCTCCAGATATTTGGCGGTCCACAGAGGCAGGCTGAATATCTGCCCGGCCACCATCGCTGCCAGGATCGCCCCCGCCAGCGCATTCGCCCACCTTTTTTGGGGAATCCTTGGGGCCAAAAGACGCCACGCCGTCCCCACCAGCAGCAGGGCGCCGATCAAGGTAAAAATGCCGTAACGAGCCACATAAGCCTGGCTGACCTGGCGCTGGTAGCGGGTCAGAGAAACCAGGAAGAAAGGCAGCAGATTAAGCAGCAGAGCCCAGAGAGCCAGGTGCTTGTCCGCAACCCCGCCCCACCGCCAGATTGCCGTCAGACTCAAGGTCAACAAGGCCACGCCGGCGATATAGGCCGGGATGGGAAAATGATAGTAACCCCAAAACAGGTAAAAGAAGGGCGCCAGAAAGGCACCGCAGCACATATGCAAAAAATAAGCGGGTCCGGGCAGTCGGGCAAATATTCCATGATTATGGCTGGTGGCGGCGGGCAGCCCGGCGAAGCTGAGATAGCCCATCAGAAAAATGAGATACACCGCGCCGATTACCCCGGTGACTTTCCAAAAAGCGCAACGGGAACTCTCACCCCCCATCAGGAGCAGATAGAGGGGCAACGCTAAAAGTCCCACCAGGGGGTAATTGTGGGATAAAATGGACAGCGTGGCGCACAGACCGATGCCCCAAAGTTTGCCTGCCGACGGGTTATGCCCATAACTATCGGTTAAGAGCAGCGCCCCCAAAAACAACCCCAGGCTCAGAGCATAGCCGAAATAAAAGGCGTTCCAGGCCACGGTGTGATGCAATGCGGCCACGGCGTAAACGATACCGAGACTTAAGGCCAGGCCGGATTGCCAGTGACGCCGGAAAAAACAATAGACCAGAAACGCATTCACCCCCGTCCCCAGGCAGTTGATCAGAACCAAAAGGGAGTAATTTAATCCGGCCATCTTTACCAGCCCATAGTAGAGCAAATGGAAAAAGGGAAACCATTGCTCGCCGTCAGGGGTGACCAGGTATTGTCCGAAAGGGTATTGGGTTATTTGAATGAGGGCGGTCCAGTCATCCAACATATAAAAAAATATGGGTCTCCAAAATATTATGACCGGCAGCGCCAATAACAACAGCAATACCAGGACCGGGTGGTCAAGATAGGAAGCCGGTTTCGACTTACCAGGATTTGGCGCGTTACCTTGTTTCATAGCTTCATTCTTATTATCCGGGCGTTCTCGCCAGGTGTTGGCAGCAGCATCGTGTCCGGGCCGTCGGCTGCCGTCACCCCAATGAGGCCGGGCGGATTGCTTTTTGAGCCAAAT
>DZCR01000150.1 GCA_022736495.1 Desulfobacca acetoxidans | reverse complement strand
TGCCGAGGAATTTGGTCCTCAGGCGTTCGAAATGCCGGACCAGTTGCTCCCTCCGGATGGCCCCGAACTCGTTGGATCTGCCCGAGGAAAAATATTCGACCAGGGTTTCCAGTTCCTTTTTGACGGCCATCACCTCTTCCAGCCAGTCGCTTTTGGCCAGGACACTGAACCAGAGGCGAAATGTCTGGGAATAGAGCCTGTCGGAAACATCGGCCAGGACCGGGTTACCGGCGGCGTCGTGGATGATGTCCCGCAGGGAGGCGTCGATCCCGGTCAGGGCCTTGGGATCCTTGGTGTCCAGGATAGCGTTGCAGGTGTCGTCCAGGTCCTTGATTTTGTTCCGGTACAGGGAAGAAATCCGGGCCTCGGCAAGACCTGCTTCCAGATCTTCGATTTCAAACCGGACCTGGTAGACGTTCATGATGCGGCTGAATTCGATTTCAGTGACCATGCTTCCAGTCCGGGGAAGGACCCTTAGGAGCTGTTCCCATTCCAGGCGGTTGAGGACATCCTTGATGGGGGACCGGCTCAATTCGAATTCATCGGCCAGCACTTTCTCGTTCAGGATTGTGCCCGGTTTATAGTCCAGGTAAAGAATCCGTTCCCGTATGGTCGTATAAACGCTCTCTTTCATTCCAGCAACCAATTTCCTAAGTTAATACCACTGATATATCATTGATATGCTACATGGATTCTTCGTTCTATCTTACCCTGGAAATAAATTCAAGTCTTTTTCGGTGATTCTCCAGGTAAGGGAAATCTTGATTTTAGCCCGGAAAGCAGGGCCTTTTGTCAGGGCTTTAATCCAAAACCGCCCAAATGCCGGAATGCTGTAAAAAAGAGATAAATGGCCCTTAAAATTAGCTTGACAGCATGATGTGATCATTGATATGTCAGTGCTGATATTAATGATATGCTATAGAGATTTTAATAAAACATTACTGTAGTTTTTTAGTGGAGGAGAACATGACAGTATGGACCGTGACCAGACCAAAACAGGCCTGGTATGGGGAATCCGTCGGGATTCTGATACTGGATGCCTCTTATCCCTGCATTCCGGGAAATGTTGGGAATGCAAGCACCTTCCCCTTTCCGGTCAGGTATGAGAAGGTCGAGGGCGCATCCATTGACCGGCTCCTGAACCAACAGGACCCGGATCTGGCCTCTCCGTTCATCGATGCGGCCCAGAGGCTTTACCACGCCGGGGTCCGGGCCGTGACCGGGGCCTGCGGATTCATGGCCCTGTTCCAGAAGGAAGTGGCCCAAAGCCTGGATATCCCCGTCTTTCTCTCAAGTCTTCTGCAGATCCCCTTCATCTACCAGATCACCGGGAAAAAGATCGGCATCATCACGGCCAATTCCACCTGCCTCCGGGCCAGGCATTTTATATCCGCCGGCATCCCCGAGACTCTTCCCACGGCCATTGCCGGGATGGAAAACCAGCCGGAATTCAGGGATGCCGTTCTCCTGGAAAAAGGAACCCTGGATTCCCAAAAGATCCAGGATGAAGTGGTGGAGGTGGCCTTAACCCTGGTGAAAAACAACCCGGACATCGGCAGCATCCTTCTGGAATGCAGCGATCTGCCGCCTTACGCCCATGCCGTCCAGAAGGCGGTCGGACTTCCGGTATTTGATTTTTTTACCATGATCCAATACGTGCATACGGCGCTTGTGAGAACCCCCTTTACCGGGTTCATGTAGGTGCGGATACAAAAAGGATGAAGCAATGTTTTTCGACGTTTTGTTAATCGGTATCATGGTGGGCGCCATCTATACGCTGGTGACCATCGGCTACAGCATGGTGTACAGCATATTGAAGCTGATGAATTTCGCCCATGGGGATGTCTATATATTCGGGACCTTTATCTGTTATACCCTGCTGGCAAAATTTAACCTGAATCCGTTTTTGGCCATTCTCATCGCAGCGGTCCTGGGCGGGATCCTGGCGTCCATTGTCGAAATCATCGCCTACCGGCGGCTGCGGTCCGAGCAGCACCGCATGATTTCCATGATCACCGCCCTCGGGGCCGCCTATGTGATCCAGAACGCCAATGAACTCAAATGGGGAAACCAGGTGCTTTCCTTTCCCTCCATCATGGGCGCCCAGGCCTTTCATCTCTTCGGCCTGACCATCCCCATGACCCAGATCGTCACCCTGGTGATTGCCGTGGGCCTCATCGTGCTTTTCACCCTGTTTTTGAAATACCATCCTTACGGCAAGGCCATTCTGTGCGTGTCCGAAGATATCCCCACGGCCAGCCTCATGGGAATTCCCATCAATAAAACCATTACCATGGTGTATTTCATCGGCGGCATGCTGGGGGTGGTGGGCGGCATCCTCTATTCCACCTCCTATAACGCCGTGTCCCTGGCCATGGGATTCCGGGGAACCATTATCGCCTTCACCGCAGCGGTGATCGGCGGGATCGGCAGTCTCGGCGGCGCTCTTGTGGGAGGCATGTTTCTCGGGATCTGCGAAAATTTCATCGGGGTGTATGTCTCATCCTCCTACCGCGACCCCATCACCTTCCTCCTGCTGATCATTGTGCTGCTGGTGAAACCCACCGGCATCATGGGAGCGGTGGAGCAGCACAAGGTATAGACATTCAATTTTAAATCACACAGGGAAAAAGGACATGGGAATTTCAGAACAAAAATTCAATGAACCGGCGGAAAAGATGAAGGACGGCGGAGCCCATTCAGGGGCCGGGAGGCGGAAGCTCAAGGCGGCCGCATGGATCGGCCTGCCGGTGCTCTGCCTGGCGCTGCCGCAGATGATGGACAACACGTATTACCTGGGGCTTGTCAATTACATGATCCTTTTTTCCATCCTCTGTATGGGGCTGAACCTGATCCTCGGGTATGCCGGGCTTCTCTCCCTGGGGCATGCGGCTTTCTACGGCCTGGGCGGGTATACCACGGCCATTCTCATCACCCGTTACGGGGTCGGCTTTCTGCCCTGCCTGATCCTGTCCGGTGTCATTGCCCTGCTTTTCGGCATTCTTCTGGGCCTGCCGACACGCAAGGTCCGGGGGGATTATTTCTGCCTTCTGACCATTGCCTTCGGGGAAATTTTCCGGCTGGTGGCCCAGGCCTGGATCGACTTTACCAACGGGGCCATGGGCATCGTGGGAATTCCCATTCCAACGCTGCTGGGCTGGTCCATCCGCACGGAAGTTGATTTTTACTACCTGGGACTGGGGCTTCTGGTCTTTACCTGGGGCAGCCTGTCCCTCCTGGTGAATTCCAGGTTCGGCCGGGCCTTTATCGCCATCCGGGAAGACGAGCTGGCCGCTTCGGTCATGGGGATCAACACCGCCCTGTACAAAATTATTGTTTTCGGCATCGGGTGTTTCTATGCAGGGCTGGCCGGCAGTTATCTGGCCGTGTACCAGACCACGGTGACCCCTTCGAATTTCAGGCTGGAGGAGTCCTGCCTCATGATCATCATGGTCATTGTGGGCGGCATGGGGTCTCTTCTGGCGCCCATTGCCGGTGTGGTCATCATGACCCTGGCCACGGAATATTTCCGCGATATTTCAGAATACCGGATGCTGATCATCGGCGTGATCATGGTGGCGGTCCTGCTTTTCAGGCCCCAGGGCATATTCGGCACCTCGGCATTCAAGGGATAACGGGAAATTAAAAAATTCATAACAGGACCACCAGTTTCAAGGGGAAACATATGAGTCTTTTGACGGCGGAACAGATCGGGAAAAAATTCGGCGGGGTCGTGGCGCTGAATGATGTCAGTCTCACTGTGGAAAAAGGGGAAATTGTCGGGATGATCGGCCCCAACGGTTCAGGCAAGACCACGTTTATCAATAATCTGTCCGGATTGTATGCCCCCACCACGGGACGGTTTGTTTTCAGCGGCGAGGATATTACCGGGCGCCCGGCCCATGAGATTACGGCCAAGGGGATTTCCAGAACCTTCCAGAACCTGAGGGTATTTCCCAATATTTCCGTACTGGAGAATATCCTCATCGGCCTTCACTGCCGGATCCCCATCTCCCTCTGGGATGTCTACGCCCGGATCATGAAAACCCGGAAAATCGAAAAACAGGCCAGGGAAAAGGCCATGGCCGTCCTTGAGATCGCCCGCCTGGCCGACCGGCATCAGACCCTTGCAAAGAACCTGCCCTATGGAAAACAGCGGCTGCTTGAGATCTGCCGGGCCATTGTGTCGGACCCCCAACTGCTGCTGCTGGACGAGCCCTGCGCCGGCATGAACCCGGTTGAAATGGATGATCTGGCGGATTTTATCCGGGTTCTTCAGGAAAAGGGCATCACGGTCTTTGTCATCGAACACAATATGAGGTTCATCATGTCCGTGGCCCGGCGGCTCATCGTGCTTGAAAACGGTTCCAAATTCAGGGAGGGAACCCCGGACCAAATTCAGAAGGATAAAGAGGTCCAGGCCATCTATCTTGGAGAGGAAGGAGATATTTAATGCTGAAGATAAATTCCCTTGAATCGGGCTACGGCAAGATCAAGGCCCTGTTCGGAATAGACCTTGAAATCGGGGAAGGCGAGATTGTGGCCCTCATCGGCGCCAACGGGGCCGGTAAAACTACCTTTCTGAAAACCGTTTCCGGCCTGATCCGGGCCACGGGCGGAACCATGTCCTTTGAAGGCCGGAGCCTGAACAGCCTGGCCCCTGAAAAAATCGCCAACCTGGGGATTTCCCATGTGCCGGAGGGGCGGATGGTCTTTACCCAGCGCACCGTGGCCACCAATCTGCAGATGGGGGCCTTTGGACGGAAAGACAAAAAGGAGATCCGGCAGGACATGGAAAAATATTTCGAGATGTTTCCCATCCTGGCCGAGAGGAGAAATCAAAGGGCCGGAACCCTGAGCGGCGGCGAGCAGCAGATGCTTGCCATTGCGCGGGGGCTGATGAAACGGCCCAAGCTGCTTTTCCTGGATGAACCCTCCATGGGGCTGGCCCCGGTCCTGGTCAATCAGATTTTCAGAACCATCCGGGAACTGAACAAGACCGGCCTATCCATCCTGCTGGTGGAGCAGAATGTCAAAAAAGCGCTGAAAATCACCCAGCGGGCCTATGTGATCGAACTGGGAAAAATCGTCCACCAGGGCCGGTCATCGGACCTGTTGGATTCCGAGGAGATCCGGAAGAGTTATCTGGGAGAAGCATAAATGTTGATGGCTGATAGATTTTAACCGCCCTGAAAAGGGTGTAAACAATCACGAAAGGAGACAGGAATGAAAAAGGGATTAAAAGTGTTGCTCGGTTTGATGGCTGCCGCTGCCCTGTGTGTTTCACCGGCCCTGGCAAAGGTGTCGGCGGACGGGGTGGACGCGGAAAGCAAAACCATTTTTCTTGCCGGATATGACGCATGCACCGGCAAATACGGGGATTACGGCCTGGATGACAAGCGGGGCCAGGAAATCGCGGTGGCCGAGATCAATGCCGCCGGCGGGATTGCCTCGGGTCCGCTAAAAGGCTACCAGCTCAAGCTGGAATTCTTTGACGACCGGGGTGATCCAAAAGAATCCGCCAATGTGGCCAAGAAAATCGCTTCAGGCAAATACCTGGCCGCCCTGGGACCGACCATGAGCAGTTGCGCCCTGGCCGCCACCCCGATCTTCAACCGGTACGGCGTGGCCAATATCCTCACCTATTCCAACGCCAGCACCCTCACGGAGCAGGGGTTTGATAACCTGATCCGTCTGACCTATACCACGAAAAGCATTTCCGATTTCATGGTCACCACCGCCAGGGACGAGTTCAAGGCGAAAACCGTTGCCGTCATCAGTGAAAACCAGGATTACGGCCAGCAGCTCCGGAAATATGCCAAGGACAAGGCCCAGGAGATCGGGCTGACCATCTCCACGGACGATGTGATCACGCCGGGCCAGGACGTGGATTTTTCATCCGTCCTGCTGCGGGCCAAAAGCAGCAATCCGGATGTCCTGTTTTTGTTTGTCACCTATAACGAAGGCGGCATGATCGCCAAGCAGGTCCGCAATATGGGGTGGAATGTCACCCTGTACGGTCCCGACGCCTTGACCGCGCCCAAGTTTTTTGAGCTTGCGGACAACCTGGACAATATCCATATTGCATCGCTGTTGTCCCTGGATGTGAAAAAAGAAGAGGCGAAAACCCTGGTGTCGCAGTTCGAGGAAAAATACAAGGGGCTTCCCCCGCTGTCCGCCATATATGGGTATGATGCCGTTAAAGTGGCTGCAAAGGTCATTGAAAACGGCGGAGTAAACAGGGCCTCCTTCATCAAGAACCTGAAGGATGTAAAAACGCCCGGCGTCGGATCCCCCATGTACCAGTTCGATAAAAACGGGGAAGGGCTGGTGCCGCCGCTGGTGGTTAAAACCGCGCAATGGCATAAAGACCAGCAAAAATAAGACAAGTCTAAATCAGGGGGATGTCTGAGGTCGCTGCGGCATCCCCCTTTCTTTTCCCGCCGGGATTTTGATTTTTATGGTTTTCCGCCTTTGATCGCCATTCTGATCTCACGGGCCAGTATGTTCACCCGGACCGGTTTCATGAGCAGGGCGGATACATTCAGGTCCTCTGCGGTTTTTCCGTTCACAACGTCATTATAGCCCGTGCAGATGATCACCGGGATCCGGGGCTTGATCTTACAGATGCTTTGGGCCAGCTCCAGCCCGGACATATCCGGCATGGTCATGTCGGTGATCAGCAGATCAAATTGATCCGGGTTCTGCTCGAAGAGTTCAAGGGCCTTTTCCGGCTCCGCCATGGGGGTGACCTCGTACCGGAGCTGCTTCAGGATTTTGTCCATCATACCCAGGATCATGGCGTCGTCATCCACCAGCAAAACCCTTTCCCGGTTCCCCAGTTCAATGGAAAGGTTCGGCTGCATGACGGTTTCCGGCTCCCGGGCCGCCACCGGGAACAGGAGATCAAATCTGGCGCCTTCTCCTTTCCGGCTGATCACCGTCACGGCCCCCATATGGCTTTTGACAATGCCGTGAACAACGGAAAGGCCTATGCCGGAGCCCTTCCCGAATTCTTTGGTGGTAAAATAGGGGTCAAAGATCTTGTCCAGGATATCCGGCTCAATGCCGGGGCCGTCGTCCGCCACAGATATCCGGATATGCCGGCCGGGTTTTAATTCAGGATACCGGTCTGCATTTTCATCGTTGATATCCACGGCCCGGCAGAAAAGGCGGATTTCCCCGTCCCGGTTTTCCATGGACTGGGCCGCGTTGAGGCAGAGATTTAAAAACACCTGGTTCAATTGGACCTGGTCCGCCATGATGACCAGATCCGTATCCTGAAATCCGGTTTCAATCCGGATGGTGGACGGGGTGGTGGACTTGATCAGCCGCATCAGGTCTTCCAGCAGGCCGGCCAGCCGGACGGGTTTTAAATCCATCTGGGTATTCCGGCTGAAGCTCAACAGTTGATTCACAATTTCCGAAGCCTTGTTCCCGGCAAACTGAATGGATTCGATGTCGGCATAGATTTCATCGGACCTGGACAATTGATCCAGGACCAGCTCTGCATTCCCGATGATCACCCCTAAAATATTGTTGAAATCATGGGCGATGCCGCCGGTCAGGCGGCCGATGGATTCCATTTTTCTTGCGGCCAT
>DZCR01000149.1 GCA_022736495.1 Desulfobacca acetoxidans | reverse complement strand
ATCGCCACAAGGGCACCCACATGAGCCGCTTCATCGAGATCTTGAGCGAGCACCGCCACGACGTCAGCCTCAAGAAGATCGGCCCCATTTTAGAAGAGACCCGGCGCCGCCTCAACGCCCAATCGGCCCACATCGAGGTGAGCTTCCCCTATTTCATCGATAAGGAGGCACCGGTCACCAAGGCCCGGGGCCTTATGGAGTATATCTGCAACTTCAAGGGCTCTTTAGATGAACAAGGCGTCCTGGACTTGGTGGTGGGCATCACCGTGCCCATCACGACCCTGTGTCCCTGCTCCAAGGAGATCAGCCAGGTGGGCGCCCACAATCAGCGGGGCGAAGTGCGGGTCCAGGTGCGCTATAAGAAGTTCTTTTGGATCGAAGACCTGATTCGCCTGGTGGAGGAATCGGCCTCCTGCGAGGTCTATGCGCTTTTGAAACGCCAGGATGAGAAGTTTGTCACCGAGAAAGCCTACAGCAATCCCATGTTTGTCGAGGACGTGGTGCGGGAGATCGCGCATCATCTGAGCCATGATGACAACTTCTCCTGGTACGCGGTGGAGTCGGAAAACTTTGAATCCATCCACAACCACTCCGCCTACGCCTACATCGAGTCTAAACTGCCCTGAGGCCGGCTCCAGCCCCTCCGCTTATAACTTAGAGCCTGCAGCACGACCGGAGCGTCTGAAGAAAAAATTCCAGCCCCGGAGGTAACTCGGCCATGGCTTCAGAGAGACCTGATCTGGTCTCGGTCTATAGAGAGAACGACCAAGCCAGCCTATCGTTACAGAGCCGGTTCACCTTCTATTGCCATGACGGACTGGCCTGCTTCAACCGGTGTTGCCGCACCCCCACCATTATCTTGAGTCCTTATGATATCTTACGCCTGAGGCAGTGTCTGGGGATCACTTCCGGCGAATTGCTCGAGCGTTATACCCGCCGGGAAACTGAAGATATGTCCAACCTGCCCCTGGTCTTCCTGGACCCATTCAGACCAACCGGTGAGGGTTGTCCTTTCCTGGGGGACACGGGTTGCCGGGTGTATAGCCATCGTCCGGCGGCCTGCCGCCTCTTCCCCATCACCATGGGCAGCCAGCTCACGGAGCAGGGCGTGGTGGACTATTATTTTTGCCGCACGCTGGATTATTGCCAGGGATTCGCCACCGACGTCGCATGGACGGTGGAGTCCTGGCAGGCCCACCAGGGATTTAAAGAGTATGATCAGGGCCGCCGCGCCTGGCTGGAACTTATCCTCAAACAAGGGCTGCAGGGACCGGTGGACGGCCGGGTCCAGGAGCTTTTCGCCACGAGCGCGTATGATCTGGACCAATTCCGCCAGTTGCTCGGAGAGCCGGCCTTTCGGCAGGCGTGCGATGCGGACCCCAAGGTTTTGGAAGATCTTGTTACGGATACGAGCGATGCGGCCCTGCTGGACTTAAGTTACCGCTATCTCAAATCTGTCTTGTTTGGGGATTATTAAGCGCTAACTCATCCCTCTCCCCTTCACCCCTACCTTTGCCGAAGCTCAACCGTCTGCTGACGCGGCATTGCTTCAGTGACAAAGCATTATCTAATGATTCCATATAGTTTTAAATATGTCTCTAATAAATTCTACCCAGATCATTGATTTTGAAGGAGCAATGCTTATTAAAGATAAATAATATTGTGAGGCTTAAATGCTCATGAGCTAAGGAGGTTGTCATGGCAGGTTTGATTGAGAAGGTAAAAGGCGGCTACGTAGTGGATGGTCTGCAGCTGCTGGCGGCCAACTGCGGCTGCGGCGGGCTCAGCGGCCCCGGGGGGGCCGGAATCGGCGATTGTTGTATGACCTACTCCCGGGTGAAACACGATGGCAACACCGTCATGTATATCGGCAAAAAGACCACTCCCAACACCGCCAATAACTTTGAGTGGGGCTACAAAGTCAAGAAAGACGGCACCCAGGTGGAAGTGAAGATGCTGGATACCCGGGGCGCCTCGGCCTTCAAATTCGGGGGGATTGAGCCGCCGCCCTTATCCGCCTGGCAGCAAAAGGGGTGGCAGGTGGTAGATCAGTTCGAACGGCCGCTCTCCGGCACCGGCGAGCCGCTGCCCTCTTGGTGCGACAGCCCGGAATCGTTGTGTGAAAGGCCGCTCTCGGAACTGCAGTCCCCCAAGGGAGACGTACGGAAGTAGGCTGGGTTCTGGTGACGGGCAGGGTTCTGCCTCCCCAGGTTCTACCGGTAACTGCGGGCGGGAGCGGCGGTTTTCTCCGCTTTCCCCGCCCGTGATAGGGGGGCCTGGCAATCAGGCCTTATTCCTCGGATTTTGCGGCTTTTTTCCCCTTTTTGCCGGTCTTGCCTGTTGCCCCCTTTTTGGCCCCCGACAATCTATCCTGCTCGGGATGCGGCCCCAGCCACTGGACCTGGCCGGAGTCGATCTCGTAGAGGGCCCCCACCACCCTGACGTGGCGATCTCTGACCTTCTCCCGAATGATGGGACTGGCCCGCAACATATCGGCGATGGCCTGCCAGACATTGTTTTTAATGGCGGCATTGAGGAGCACGTCTTTGGAAGCCTCGGGATTGTCTTCCCGGGCTTTATCCACCGCAGGTGTAATGGGTGCAACCAAGGCGGCGATGTTGGGGGGCAGTTTGTCGCCATCCACTACCGCGGTGACCGCGCCGCACTGGCTATGCCCCAGGACCACCACCAACGGCGTGCCCAGATGGTCCACGGCGTACTCGATAGAGCCGATCTCGTCCGTGGCGGCCACGTTTCCCGCTACCCGGATCACAAAGATATCCCCGATGCCCTGGTCAAAGATGATTTCGGCGGGGACCCGGGAGTCGGAGCAGGTAAGGACTGTGGCCAGCGGGTGCTGGCCCTGGCCGGCGGTTAAGGCCCGGCGCTCGCGGTCTTGGTGGGGGTGCCGGGATTTGCCGTCGATATAACGCCCGTTGCCCTCTTTAAGAATTCTGGCGGCCTCATCCGCTGAAATTCCCGAGCCGGAGCTGGACGCAACGAGCGGACCAGCCAGGACTGCCAGGGAGAGCACTACACCCAAGAACAGAGCAATTTTTTTCATGACGCCTCACTTTCCGCAGGACGGAGCCGGGGTCGCCGGCGGGGTGCCCTTCCCCGGACCCTCTTCTCCTTTCATGAGTTCCTTGGCCAGTTCCATCATTTCCTTGAGCTTTGCATCCACTTTGCCATTCACGGTTTTGGGTGCGAAGTCGCCGTCGGCTTGGCGGGTTCCCGCGGGCAGGCCGGTGAGAAGTTCCAGGGCCTCATCCGCTGAGCCCACGGCCCAGACGTGAAACTTCCCTTCCTTGACCGCGTCCACCACTTCTTTTTTCAGCATCAGGTCCTGGACATTGGACTTGGGGATAATCACTCCCTGGCTACCGTCCAGGCCCCGGGCTTTGCAGACCTTATAGAAGCCCTCGATCTTCCAGTTGACCCCACCGATGGGCTGGGCCTCGCCGCGCTGGCTCATGGAACCGGTCATGGCGATGTTCTGGGCCAGAGGAATCTCGGCCAGGGCGGACATCAGGGTGCAGAGTTCCGCCAGGGAGGCGCTGTCGCCTTCCACCATACCGTAGCTCTGCTCGAAGCAGAGGCTGGCCGACAGAGTCAGGGGTTTGTTCTGGGCAAAGCGGCTCTTCAAAAAGCCCGCTAGAATAAGAACGCCTTTGTTGTGGATATTGCCGGAGAGTTGGGACTCCCGGTCGATGGTCACCACCCCTTCCTTGCCCAGGCCGACGGTGGCGGTGATGCGGGACGGACGCCCAAAACCATGGTCGCCCAGGGCATACACGGAAAGCCCGTTCATCTGGCCCACCACCTGGCCTTCGGTCTCGATGAAGAGCATCCCCTCATCGATAAATTCCTGTAATTTTTCTTCCGGCAAATCGGCCCGATAAGTCTTTTCAGCGATGGCCTTATCCACATCGGAGCCGAAGACCACATCGTGGGTGTTGCTCCGGGCCCAATAGTTGGCCTCCTTCAAGACATCCTGGACCTCTTTGAGCTGCAGGGTGAGCTTCTGTTGGTGCCCGGCCAACTCCTGGGCATACTCCACCAGGCGGGCCATGCCAGTCTTGTGGAGCGGCATGAGTTTCTGGTCCTTGCAAAAGCCGCCCAGCATCTCGCAGAACCGCTGCACGTGATCGCCGGTCTTCTTCATCCGGGAGTCGAAATGAGCCTTGATTTTGAAGAACTTGTGAAAATCCTCATCGTAGATATAGAGAATTTGGTAGATATAGGGGTCGCCCACCAGGATGATTTTGATGTTGAGAGAGATGGGCTGGGGCTGGAGGCTGCGAGTGGTGATCAGCCCGTACATCTCCATGGGGTCCTCGATCTTGACTTCGCCATTTTTCAAGCAGCGCTTCAGGGCTTCATAGGAAAAAAACCAGCGCAGCAGGTCCATGGCCTCCAGGATGAGATAACCACCGTTGGCCCGCTGCAAGGCCCCGGCCCGGATCAGGGTGAAGTCCGTCACCAGGGCGCCGAACTGAGCCCGGCGCTCCACCGCCCCGAACAGGTTGGGGTAGGTGGGATTATTCTCCATGAGCACCGGCGCGCCCTTGGTTTCGGAGTGATCCACAAAGACGTTGACCTGATATTGCACGAAAGAAGGCTCGGGAGTGGGAAAGGGAAAGGGTCCCTGGGCGCCGGGCCGGTGCTTCAGATCTTCGATATTCTTCAGAATATCTTCCTGCACGTCCTTAAGGTAGTCCAGCACCTGGGGTAGGTCCTGATATTTCTCCTGCAACTCCTCCATATGATGGCCCACCACATAGAGGGCCACATCCTGGTCCAACTTCTTTTCCTTTTCCTGGAAATCTTTTTCCATCTTGCGAATCTTGCGGATGGCCTCATTCATTTCGGTGTGAAGCTGGGCGGACTTCTGGCGCAGCGTCTCCCGTTCCTCGTCGTTCAGGGCTTTGAGTTCCTCTTCACTCAAGGGCTTGCCTTCCTTGCCGGGGAAGATCATCAGGCCCGTGGGGGAGATGTTGAGGATGAAGCCCTCTTCCCCCGCCTTGGCGTCCAGCTCTTGAAGGATCTTGTTGCGCTCCTGGGTAAAACCGCCCATGAGGGCTTCCCGCCGGCTGGAATAGTCTTCGCTCTCGAAGACCTCGGGGATTTGGACCCGCAGATTGGAGAGGAGCTCTTCCATTTCCGCCTTTAGTTCCCGCCCCCTGCCGGTGGGCAGGTTCAGGCTCTGGGGCTGCTCCGGGTCTTTAAAGTTGTGGACGTAAATATAATCCGGCGGCCTGGGCTCTTTGGCGGCCAACTCCTGGACATAGGCCATGATGGCTTCAGTCTTGCCGGCCCGGGGCGGCCCAGCCACGAAAATATTATATTCCAGGTCCTTTACCCCCAGACCGAACTCCAGGGCGTGGACGGCCCGGTCCTGAGCCACAACCTTTTCCTTGGGGGCGGGGACGTCCAGGGTGGTTTCGAATCCCAAAGAATCCGGGTCACAAACGGCGCGCAAGCTCTCGGGCTTCAGTTCCCAGCGGTTAGGCGACATGGCTCCTCCTCAAAAGTGATCAATCGGGCAAGTCCGCCCAAAGTATGCAGCGATCGCATTATTTCGTGCCTCCTTCCAGGCGGATTAAAGGACAGACTTGGGGGTCATGGAAATCCGGACCCTCGATCTGGATGGTGTTGTGGTCCAGACCGAAACGGCTCTGTAATAGTTCTTCCAGTTCCCCGGTGAGGCAATCCCGGTTCAGATGGTTGTCTACGGTCACGTGGACGCTTAAGGCAAAAATCCCCGAAGCGATGGTCCAGATGTGGAGGTCGTGCACCTGCTGCACCTGGGGGTGATTCTCCAGGGACTGCTGCACCTCATCCAGGGGAATATGCCGGGGGGTGGACTCCATGAGAATTTCCGCCGCCTCCCAGACAAGCTGCCAACTGCTGATAATGATCAGGACCCCCACGATGCCGCCGGCCAGGGGGTCGAGCCAATACCAGCCCCGCCACCAGATGGCCACCCCTGCGGCGATGGCAGCCACCGACCCCAGGGAGTCACCCAGGAGGTGCAGGAAGGCCGAGCGCAGGTTCAGGTTGTGCGAGCGGGTGGGCATGAGCACGGACATGCCCAGGAGGTTCACCAGGAGGCCCAGGCTGGCGATGATTATCAGGGGCCGGCTGCTCACCTCGGGGGGCTGGAAAAACCGGCCCACCGCCGCGTAAAAGATATATCCGGCTATGGCCCAGAGCACCAGACCGTTGACCAGGGCCACCAGAATTTCCAAGCGGTGATACCCGTAAGTCTTCCGGTCCGTGGGGGGCCGCGCGGTCCAGGCCAGGGCCAAAAGCGAAAGGCCCAGGGCGCCCACGTCGCTCAGCATATGCCCGGCATCGGCCAGCAAGGCCAGACTGTTGGCTAATATCCCACCCACCACCTCCACCACCAGAAACGCCAGTTGGGTCCAGAAGGCCAGCCACAGGCGCCGGCGGCTGCTCTCGAAGTGGTGGTGGTTGTAGGCGGGGGAGTCGTTCATATTTTTTCCATGGTGATTTCCAGGACCTTATATGACCTGATCCCCCGGGGGGTCTGGACCTGGATCCGGTTCCCTACGGCCCGACCCATGAGCGCCTTGCCCAAAGGCGAGGCCAAAGAAAGGCAGCCGGCCGCGGCGTCGGCTTCCAGGGGTCCCACGATCTTGAACTCCCGCTCCTGGCCGGTGGTCAGGTTGACGACCCTGACCCGGGCGTTGAATCTTACCTGACGGGGAGAAAGATTGCTCCCCACCAGTACCTCGGCGTGAGCCAGGGTCTGTTGCAACTGCTTGATGCGGCGTTCCACCTGGTGGCGGCGGGCCAGGGCGGATTGGAAATCGGGGTTTTTTTCGATCCTGCCTTCCTGGGCGGCCTCCAGGATCTCCTGGACCACTTGGGGGCGCTCCACCCGACTGAGAAATTCCAATTCCCGCATGATCTTCTCATATCCGGCCCGGGTCAAGAGCATTTTTTCCATGATATTAACTATACACTTATCAAGGGCTTGCAAACGTGGAGGTGGCAATCCCTTCACTAACTGCCCCCTATTCTTATCTAAAAAGATAGGATGGGTCAACAGGTGTGGCAATGCCGCTGGAGCGAATTTTCCCTTTAAACCGCACCTTGACAGCGATGGCCGGAACCGTCTATGATCCCGCTTAAGGGGGACCACTCCTCGCCGCGCTTGATTTGGGGATGGTGGTTTGGCGGCGAGGGCTTTCCAGCTTAAGTGAACGCGTCCTCCGTACCATGAGGCCAAGTGCAGGCTGGAAAGCCTGTGCTACCAGTTCTTTTCATGATGTCCGGGTGCGCCAAAACCCGACACGTAACTGCTCACTGCTTCCTCACCATGTTCTACCGGCTATCTCCCAAACTGGCAGTGCGATCCCGCTGGCGGCTGCACCGGCCCCGGGAGGGGGAACGGGTGTTGGTGCTAGCGGCGGGCTCGGTCTTTCCCCCGGGCCATCCCACCACCCGCCTGTGCCTGGACCTCCTCACTGAAACGCTGGCCGCATCTCCATGCCCCGAGCTCCTGGACGTGGGCTGCGGCTCCGGAGTGCTGCTCCTGGCCGGGGTCGCGGCAGGGGGGGAGCGCGGGGGAGGTGGTGATCTTTCCGG
>DZCR01000148.1 GCA_022736495.1 Desulfobacca acetoxidans | reverse complement strand
ATGTGGTGGAAGCCATTGCCAAAAATCGATTCCACCTTTACAGGGTCAGCCACATTGAAGAAGGGATAGAAGTCCTGACGGGTGTTTCCGCAGGAAAACCGGATAAAACCTTCCGCTATCCCAAGGATACGGTTTTTGGGAAGGTCCGGGAAAAGCTGAAAAAATATCACGAACTTTCCCTGCAATATGGGAAATAAGGAATTGGAAGCCGTTTCCGGTAAACCGGAATGAACCCTTGATTTCTTTTTTATTGCTTCTTTTTTTCGGGTTTGTTAAGAAAAACCAAATTTTAACAAAACTGCGATCCCTTAATGAAAAAACTGATATGGGCATTTTTCTTTGTCTGTCTTTTAGGCTCGTTTGCCGGAGCAGATGATGAGCCATTGCGCTTTCAACATCCCATTCATACCAATGCCTATAACAACAGCCTGATCCAGGACAGGGACGGTTTTTTGTGGATCGGATGCGGCAACGGCATTATCCGGTACGACGGCTATGAATTGATTTCCTATAAAGCAGGGGAGGGTTCTTTATCTTCCAATTATACCCCCTGCATTTTTGAGGATGACGAGGGGTTGCTCTGGATCGGGTCCATGGGCGGCGGACTGAATGTATTTGATAAAAAAACCAATTCCTTTACCTATTATAAACATAACCCCGGCATCGCTTCCAGCCTTGCCGGAGACCAGTTTAACTGGGCGCCCAAAACCATTGCCCAGGACCGGGAGGGCATCCTCTGGCTGGGAACCTCCGGCGGCCTTAGCCGCTTTGATAAGAAGACGGGAAAATTTGAAAATTTCCATCATGACCCGGATGATTCAGATAGCCTGGGGCATAATTCAATCTGGACGGTGACGGCCGGCCCGGACGGCCTCATATGGGTCGGAACCGAAGAGGGGCTGGATGCCTATGACGGGAAAACCAAAAAATTCACCCATTTCCGGCATGATCCAAACGATATCGAGAGCATCGGCGAGGGGCGGGTATATGCCGTTGAAGCGGGCGATAAGGGAGTTCTCTGGATCGGGACAAGCCTTGGCGGGCTGAACCGGTTTGACCGGGCAACGGGAAAATTCAAACGGTATAGGCATGATCCCTGGGATCCGAAAACCATTGTCCACGATGAAGTCTATTCCATCACCCGGGACAGGAACGGCGATTTGTGGCTCGGCCGGTCCTATGCCCTTGCCGTCGGTCTTGAACGGTTTAATCCGGAAAAAGAAAACTTTACCCTGTTTAAGCATGACCCCATGGACCCGGATTCCATCCGCGGGAATATCATCATGAGCTGTTTTGAAGACCGGGCCGGGATTTTGTGGATTGTTGAGAATACGGGGTTTATCGATAAACACGATAAAAATATGAAGCCCTTCAGCCTGTTCCGGAGCCTGAAAAATGATAAAAATTCCCTGAGTTCAAATGTGGTCCCCACCATCATGGAAGACAGCAAAGGCCATATCTGGATGGGAACCCAGCTTGGGGGCCTGAACCGGTACGACAGGGTCAATAATAAATTCAGACACTATATGGAGGATGCGGACAATCCTGACGGAATCACCCATAATTATGTTTTTTCCATCCTGGAAGACAGGGATCAGAATCTTTGGGTGTCCATGAATGACGGGGTCCACGGGATATTCAACCCGGATACGGGGAAATTTATAAAGAAATATAAGAATCCTTACGCAAATGTGGTTGCCCGGGGGATGATCCAGGACCGGCTGAATCCCCATATCTTCTGGTTTGGAACCGAGACCCACGGATTGTTCAGGTTTGAAAAAGATACGGGTCGGTTCAGGCAATTCATCAATCGTCCCGATGACGCCCAAAGCCTGAGCGTCAACAATGTCATCAGTCTTTTTCAGGATGGGGACGGGGACCTCTGGGTGCCCACCCAGGGGGGAGGCCTGGATCTTTTTGACCGGGAAAAGGAAGGGTTTTCGCATTTCAGGACAGATCCGGACAACCCCTCCACCATAAACGGCAATACCGTACGGGCCTGCTTCATAGACAGTCTTGGCAATTTCTGGGTGACCACCGATGACGGCGGTCTGAACCGGTTTGATAAGAAAAAAGGCGAATTTAAACGGTATGGAAAGGAGCATGGGTTTACCACCAGATCCATCAGGGCCCTGCTGGAGGATGACCACCGGAACCTGTGGCTGAGTTCGGATGTGGGCCTGATCAAATTTGATATTAAAAATGAAACCGTCGTAAAAATATATACTCAGGCGGACGGGCTCCAGGGAGATAATTTAAGCGTCTACCCTACCAGCGCCGTAAAAACCCGGGACGGCCGGATGTGGTTTTCGGGGCTGAACGGGGTGAATGCATTTTATCCGGAAAAGATCCGGGACAACCCCCATGTTCCCCCGGTGGCCCTGATATCCATCCGCCAAGGGGACAAAAACCTGTCCGAAGGCAGGGCCCCCGATACCTTGACGGAATTGCATCTGAGCTGGAAGGACAATTTTTTTGAATTTGAATTTGCCGTTTTGAATTATTCACAGCCGGAAAAAAACCAGTATGCCTATATGCTGGAAGGCTTTGAAAAAGAATGGAACCTGACCGGGACCCGGCGGTACGGCAAATATACCAATCTCCCCGGCGGCAGATACACGCTGCGCCTCTTCGGGTCCAACAACGACGGGGTCTGGAACGACAAGGGGACCTCCATTCGGATCATTGTGGCGGCCCATCCCATGAAAACCTGGTGGATGATCATGATTTATATCATAGCCGGTCTCGGGGGTGTGGGGTTCATCGTCCGGATCAGAACCGAAAGCTATGAGAAAAAGCTGGCCCAGGAAAGAAAGATATCGGAACAACTCCGGTTCATCGACCGGATGCGGACTGAGGTGGTTGCCCAGCAGAAGCGGGTTGAAAAAGAACTGATCCGCGCCCGGGAGGACCTGGAAGCCATGGTCATGGAAAGAACCTGCGAACTCAAGACGGCCAAGGAAGCGGCCGAAACGGCCAACAAGGCTAAAACCCAGTTCCTGGCCAATATGAGCCATGAGATCAGGACCCCCCTGAATCTGATCCTTGGATTTTCCAAGGCCCTGGAACAGGAAATCCGGGATGAAACCCAGAAGGAATATGTATCGGCCATCCGTTCCAGCGGGAAAACCCTTTTGGCCCTTTTAAACGACATCCTGGATCTTTCCAAAATCGAGTCGGACAAATTCACCGTTCATCACAAGGCCTTTAACGTCCGCCAATTGTTCCTGGAAATCAACGAGATGTTTGCCAAAACAGCAGAGCAAAAGGGGTTGGCCTTTGAACTGGATATCCCGCCTCACGTCCCGGAAATCCTTATCCTGGATGAAAACCGGCTCCGGCAGATTGTGGTGAATATCACGGGGAATGCCGTTAAATTCACCGATCAGGGACTTGTCCGCCTTGGTGTGGACTATGTCCCGGATATATCCGGAAAAGGGCCGGGAGATCTTATCATTTGTATTGAAGATACGGGCATGGGCGTTCATGAGGATGAGAAAGACGCCATCTTCGGGGTGTTCTCCCAGCAGGAGCACCAGGATGCCGATAAATACGGGGGAACCGGTCTGGGCCTTGCAATTTCAAAACGTCTGGCGGAAATCATGAACGGGTCCATCACGGTGGAGTCCGTGTTAAACCGGGGCAGCCGGTTTTTGATCCATATCCGGCAGGTTGAACAGGCCTTCCTGACCGGACCCGAACCGGATCACGGGGGCGCCGCCGCCGTGGATATGGATTTCGGCAAAGCCTGTATCCTGCTGGTGGCCGGTTCTGAAACCGACCGGGGCCTGATCTCGGCCTTCCTGGAAAATTACGGGATTGGGGTCGCTTCAACCCATGATATGTCAACGGCGCCTGAAATTCTGAAATCCATGGAAGTGGATTTGATCATATGGACTTCCGCCGGGGAAGCTCCCCCGGCAGGCCCGGCTTCGGGCTTTACATCCGGTCCGGACAACCACGCCGTTCCCGTGATGGCCATCGGACCGGTTTCCCCGGAAGACAGGGAATTCTGTGACCTTGTCCTTGAAAAACCCGTGTCAAGGGAAAATTTTTTCAATTCCCTGAAGATTTTGCTAAAGCCTGCCCGCATAGAGCCCGATGAGATCATGGATCAGAAATCCGGTATTCCAGGCAGCCCTGTTTCGCCCGAAACCGCAGACCGGATGCGGCAATTGCAGGTCAGGCTCCTGGACATTGAAAAAACCGTCTGGGCCGATCTGAAACAGGCCATGGTGATCGATGATATCCTGGTTTTTGCGGAGTCTTTAATGGCGCTGGCAAAAGAATTTGATTATCCCTATCTTCATCACTATGCAGAGGGCCTGGCCCGGCAGGCCAAAAAATTTGACATGGTTCAGTTGCCGGCCGGCCTGGATCATTACCCTGGGCTGATCCGGCGGATTTCCGCCCTGATCGGTGAACCGGCCGTGCGATCTTGACCTTAAGGAGGTCCCATGAAAACCCGAAAACCCCTGGTGCTGGTCGTGGATGACAATCCTCGGAATCTCCAGTTTCTGGGCAAACTGGTGTCTGATAACGGATATGAAGTGGGCATGGGGCAGAGCGGCCCCCAGGCCCTGACATTTGTCAAAAAGAATGAACCGGATCTCATTCTTCTGGACATCATGATGCCGGAGATGGACGGATATGAGGTGTGCCGGCAGTTGAAATCCGATTTTGCCACACGGCATATTCCCATTATCTTTCTGACGGCAAAGACCGAATCCGCGGACATTGTCAAGGGGTTTGATGCGGGAGGGGCGGACTATGTCACCAAACCTTTCAATTCCGCGGAACTCCTGGCCAGAATCAGACCCCATGTGGAGATTAAGATCTTAAGGGGGCTTTTGCCCATCTGTTCAAAATGTAAAAAAATAAGGGATGACGAGGGGTTCTGGCAACAGGTGGACACCTATATAGAAGAGCATTCCGGGGCCACCTTCACCCACGGCATCTGCCCGGATTGCCTGACGGAACTTTACGGGGAAAAGGACTGGTTCCGGAAAAGAAAATAAATCTGCTCATTCATTGCTTTTTAAATAGACGGAGTTATGTTAATACAGCATGATATTTAATAACGAAGTGTGGAGCAGATATGAGCAAAATAATCGCTTTGGCCGGAAAGGGCGGGGTCGGAAAAACAACGGTGTCGGCCCTGATTACCCGCTATTTTACAAAACATCACCATGAACCGCTGCTTGCCATTGATGCGGACCCCAACAGCAACCTCGGGGAAACCCTGGGGTTGACCATCGAAAAAACCGTGGGGGACATCCGTGAGAATTTTATGAAAGATCCCCAGGGCGTTCCCTCGGGTATGGATAAGATCGTCTATCTTGAAATGCTCATGAACCAGGTCCTGGTGGAGCACAAATCCTTTGACCTTCTGGTCATGGGCCGCCAGGAAGGGCAGGGATGCTATTGCATGGTCAACAATATCCTGAACCGGTTTGCCGGCGAGTTGGAGAAAAATTATACCTATCTTCTGGTGGACAACGAGGCCGGGATGGAGCATTTAAGCCGGAGGACCAGCGGCCGTGTGGATATGCTCCTGCTGGTCACCGATTATGCCTTAAGGGGGCTCCGGGCCGTGGGCAGGATTAATGAAATGCTGGGGGATCTGAAGCTCACGGTGGAACATAAGGGTCTCATCGTCAACCGGGCGCCGGAAACCCTGAGCACGGCTTTTCTTGAAGAGGCGGAGAGGATAGGGGTTCCCATCCTGTGCACCATCCCGGACGATCAGAACCTCCTGGAATTCGATATGGAGAGAAGATCTCTTCTGGATCTGCCCGATGATTCCCCGGCCGTGACGGCCATCCAGGCGCTGATGGAAAAGGTGAAAGAGATCATTTAGGAGATCATGGGTTATAGTTTTGATTTTAAGGATGCAGGGGCTTATGACGCCTGGTTTTCCAAGGCCAAGAATCAATATTGCCTCAATCTTGAAATCAATTTATTGATGCGCCTTCTGGCCCCTGAAAAAGGGCAGAGAATTCTGGATATCGGCTGCGGAACCGGGATCAGTCTTGAACCCTTTCAGGATAAGGGTCTGAACCTGACAGGCATTGATTCATCTCCTCATATGCTGGAGCTGGCCTCCAGAAAATTTGAAAACCGGGTGGATCTTCACAAGGGCCTTGCCGAGGACCTGCCCTTTGATGACAATGCCTTTGATTCCGCCTTTTTTTTTACCAGTCTTGAATTCATGGACCGGCCTGCCAAGGCGGTTGAAGAAGCCTGCCGGGTGGCGAAGGACAGGGTGGTGATTTGTGTTCTGAACCGGTATGCGCCCTTGAATATGGCCCGGCGGTTTAAAGGTTTTTTTGTCCCCGGCATCTACGCCCATGCCAATTTTTTCAGTATCTGGGAATTGAAGCAGCTTATGTTCGGCATGCTGGGCAATGTTCCCGTCAAATGGAAAACCACCTTGCAGTTCCCTTTTGCATGCAGCCGGACGGCGGCCTGGATTGAAAATAATAAAATCGTTCAGAAATCCATTTTCGGAACCCTCATCGGTATGGAGATCAGACCCGTCCCCAAATTCAGAACCAAGGCCCTGACCCTTAAGGTCAGGACACAGAAGGCCTATAATCCGGCAACGGGCCTTGCCACCCGGATGAGGTCCTGATTCATGGAAACCCTGATCTATGAGAAACTTTCCGACAAAGCCGTAAGGTGCGGTATCTGCCGCCATGCCTGCGTGATCCAAGAGGGAAAAAGAGGGGTTTGTCATGTTCGTGAAAATCAAGACGGCAGGCTTTTGTCCCTGGTCTATCCCCGGCTCATCTCTAAAAGCATAGACCCCATTGAGAAAAAACCCATCTTCCATTTGAAGCCGGGGTCCTCTTCCTATTCCATTGCCACGGTGGGATGCAATTTTAAATGCGCCTTCTGCCAGAACTCCGACATTGCCCAGATGCCGGCAGACAGCGGCATGATCCAGGGTATGGACATGACCCCGGAAAAGATTGTGGAAGATGCCCTCAGGGCTGGATGCGAGAGTATCTCCTATACCTATACGGAACCCACGGTTTTTTTTGAACTGGCTTTTCATACGGCAAAGCTTGCAAAGGAAAACGGTCTTTACAATATTTTTGTCACCAATGGATATATGAGCCAAAAGGCTCTGGAAATGATCTCTCCCTGGCTGGATGCGGCCAATGTGGATTTAAAAGCCTTTACCGACGGGTTTTATAAGACTTACTGCAAGGCCCGGCTTGAACCGGTCAAGGAAAACATCCGGCATATGCTGGACCTGGGAATTCTGGTGGAGCTGACCACTCTTTTGATTCCAGGACTCAATGATGACCCGAAAGAGCTTACCGCCATGGCTGAGTATATTGCCCGGGATCTTGGCCCGGAAACCCCCTGGCATATTTCACGGTTTCATCCCTGCTATCGCTTGACGGACAGGCCGTCCACCCCGGTATCCAGTCTTATGACGGCCTTTGAAGCAGGTCAAAAGGCAGGCCTCCACTATGTTTACACGGGAAATGTTCCCGGCCTTGCGTCGGAAAACACCCTTTGCAGGTCCTGTAAAACCCTTCTGGTGAAACGCCATGGATACCGGATTGAAAATCGTCTACTTCCCGGAGGCGCTTGCCCCAATTGTAAAACCATTGCCCATGGCATCTATTCATCCTGAAAAGAGAGATTGCAAATTACGATGATTGAAAATATCAAAGAAAAAGTCCTGGTT
>DZCR01000147.1 GCA_022736495.1 Desulfobacca acetoxidans | reverse complement strand
TGCGCGCCTTGAATGTGGTCTTTCATCCGACCCCCAGTTCCATGCTCTTTTATGACATGATTGTTTTGAACGGTTATCTGTTTCTGAACATTCTTTGCGGCTGGGTTATTCTCACCGCTGAACGCAAAGGGATTCATCCCCCCAAATGGATTTATTTCTTTGTCTATCTTTCCATCCCCTTTGCGGTTTCCATCCATACTGTTACCGCCATGCTCTACTGCGGTCTTCCTGGTCGTCATTTCTGGCTGTCAGCGATCATTGCCCCGCGTTTTCTTGCTTCCGCCTTTGCTGGTGGGCCTGCCATCATCATCTTGGCCTGCTTGATTCTCAAAAAAGTTGCCAACTTTGATGCCGGTAAAGAGGCCATGAACAAGCTGGTGACCATCATTATGTATGCGGCCCTGCTCAACACCTTCTTTGTATTTCTGGAAGTTTTCGTCGGGTACTATTCCAACATTCCTGGCCATAAACACAGCATTGAGTATCTCTTCTTTGGTCTGGAACATCATGGTCATGTCTATAACAACCTCGTCCCCTTTATGTGGACATCGGTGGTATTGAACTTTGGTGCCCTGGGTCTGTTCGCCTGGCCTTATGCCCGTAAAAAGAATGAGTTTTTACTGGGGTTGGCCTGCGTTATGATTTTCTTCGCCCTGTGGATTGATAAAGGTCTGGGCTTTGTCTTTGCCGGTTTTGTCCCTAATCCACTGCACGAGATTACCGAGTATATCCCTACTGCCAATGAATTGGGCATTACTCTGGGAATCTGGGCAACGGGCTTCTTTATTCTCACCCTGCTCTACAAAATTGTTATTGGTTGCGAACACGAAATGGAGCATTAAGCAACCGTCGATCAAGGCAGCACCATCAAGCTGAAAAGCCCCCGAGTAATCGGGGGCTTTTTTTTTATGTCTATCTGCGGTATAGTTTGCGACTGGTTTTTTTTAAGGATTTCATTTCTCGGCCAAGTGTATCTGTCTGGTGCGCGAGGTTGGTTTTATGATACGTCAGCAAAACAGAGCGTGGATATAATATTGAAAAAAAAGCGAATTCTCATAATTTCTTATTCCTTCAGCAGTCAGACTCGAAACCTCCTCAATGGTCTGATCGAAGGGCTTCAAGAAAGCGATCTGGAGATCCATTGGGAGCAATTAAGTCCGGTTTCTGAACTTCGGTTTCCCATTGGGACTATCAGTGCCACCGTGATAATGATGGTACAGACCTTTCTTCGGAAACGTTACCCTGTACAGCCTCTGAGCCCCGTCTGTTTTGAACCCTGGGATCTTGTTATCCTTGCCGGGCCAACCTGGTCGTATAATCCCAGCGGCCCAGTGCTTTCGCTTATCGATCGAGACGGGAAGTCTTTGTTTGCCAGCAAGACTGTCCTTCCCTTTATTTCGTGTCGGGGGTATTGGCGCGTTCATTATCTTGGACTTAAAGGGTTGCTCAGAGGTTGCGGTGCCAGCGTCGCCCCTCCTGTAGTTTTTTCCCATCCCACCCCAGAGCCTTGGCGGACGATCGGGGTTTTTCTGAAACTTGCTGGTAAAGCACCTGAGGCAGGAAGCTCCTGGTTTCGCCGTTTTTATCCCAAATATGGGCATAGTCGGCAACAGGTGGTGGATAGCCGCAATGTAGGGATTGAATTAGGCCGTAATATCCAGGCGGGGGATTCTCTTGATCTGCCTCGTTTCCCTACTCCGGTGCGGAGCGAGGAAAAAGAGGAGGGGTGAGCGCGCGAGCAGTCGTGATTGTTCAGGGGGTTCCGTGGAGATAAAACTGGTATAGACGGTCAACCTGTTCCGGAAAAAAGAGATAGGCTAAGGCGGCAAGGGAGAGAAAAGGACCAAAGGGGATGCGGGTTTTTCCTCCTTTTCCTTGTTTGATCATGGCGATGACGCCAATCGTGGCGCCGGTGAGAGAGCTGGCAAAAATGACAAAAGGTAAGGCCTGCCAGCCCAGAAAGGCTCCGATCATGGCCAGCAGTTTGATGTCGCCTCCGCCCATCCCTTCCTGTTTTTTCCACAGGTAATACAGCAAGGCGATGGCGTAGAGGACGCCGCCCCCGATCAACAGGCCGATAAGTGAGTCCTGCCATGTCAGGTGAGGGCTTATCAGGGAAAAGATGAATCCCAAGAGGATTCCCGGCAGACTGATAACATCGGGGATGATCTGGTGCTCTATATCAATCCAGATAATGACCAGCAAGGCGGCACAGAAGACAAAATAGCCGACGCTGGTAACGCTGAGGCCAAAGCGGTGGACAAGGGCAACTGACAGCAAGGCCATGCAAAGCTCGACGATTGGGTATTGCAGAGATATTCTTGCGTGACAATGGCGGCAACGGCCGCGAAGAGCCAGAAAGCTGATGACGGGAATATTCTCATACCAGGAGAGGGTATTTTGACATCGTGGGCAGTGTGAGGCGGGAAAGACGATGGATTCATCCTCTGAAGGGAGTCGAAGGATGACGACATTGAGAAAACTGCCGACAATGGCCCCCAGGAGCAGGGCGAAGAAGAAAACAAGAGGTAAGGATTCCATGGCGTAGTTGAGTATGTGCGGGCTTGGAGTGTCTATGGATTGGAATTTTTTATCAAATTTCCTTGGGTTATCCTCACATCATATCGTTTATTATGTCTCAATTCCAGAAAAAAGTTGATGTTGTCCGCACAGAACTTGTGGCCCCAGGGATAGTCAGGATAACGCTGATGGCCCCCGACATTGCACCAGCGGCACAACCAGGACAATTTGTAATGGTGAGGATTGGAGACAATAATGATCCCTTGTTGCGGCGCCCTCTTTCCATCCATCATGCCACTCGTGATGGCTTGTTACAGCTCCTGTTCAAGGTTGTAGGGCGAGGGACTGAGCTGCTTGCCCATCTGAAAGTTGGGGAAAAGTTGTCGGTTCTTGGGCCTTTGGGCAATGGTTTTAGCATGGGCGATCCACGAAAGGCTTGTCTGGTTGGTGGTGGGTTGGGCATTGCCCCCCTCTACTTCCTTGCCTCTCGTTTTATCCAGCAAGCCTCTTGTGGCACTGGCCCCAGTGTAATGCCAAGGGTCATTCTTGGCGCCCGTAACCGTGAGGAGCTTGAGCCCCTGGTTCTTGATTTTCAGAATTTAGGTGTAGAGGTGTTAGCGGCTACCGATGATGGCTCCATGGGTTACCATGGTCTGGTGACTGATGTCCTCAGGAAATTAAATCTGGGAGCCGAGTGCGAGGTTTACACCTGTGGCCCCCGGCCGATGATGGCCGCAATTCATCATTTTTGCCAAAAAGAGAACATGGCTTGTCAGGTCTCGGTGGAAACGGCTATGGCCTGCGGGATGGGAGCCTGTCTGGGTTGCGCCGTGCCTGTAAAAGAGGGCGGGTATAAGCATGCCTGTTCCGATGGGCCGGTCTTTGCATCGAGGGAGTTGCTATGGAGCCTGTAGGGGTGCGGCGAGATGAGGTTGACCTGCGGGTGGCCATTGGCAGCCTGGAGCTTCAGAATCCAGTGATGACTGCCTCCGGAACCTTTGGTTACGCGCGTGAGTTTGAAGATTTTGTGGATCTGCGCCGTCTTGGGGCGGTAGTGGTCAAAGGGATCTCTTTGGCCCCGCGCGCAGGCAATCCGCCACCACGAGTGGTTGAGACCGCTTGCGGCATGCTCAATGCCATTGGGCTGGAAAATGTTGGCGTTGAGAGGTTTATTCATGAGAAGATGCCTTATTTGTCAGCCCTGGGGGTTCCGGTTGTCGTCAATATCCTTGGCGATTCGCTTGATGAGTACCGGCAGATTGCCGAGCGTTTAGCTCCTGTTTCCGGTGTTGCCGCTATCGAGGTGAATATCTCCTGCCCCAACGTCAAGAAAGGCGGGGTGGCCTTTGGAACAGATCCCCAAATGGCAGCGGCCGTGACCGCAGCGGTCAAACAAAGTTGTCAAATGCCGGTGATCGTGAAACTCTCTCCCAATGTCACCGATATTACAGTAGTGGCCAAGGCAGTGGAGGAGGCTGGCGCGGATGCCGTGTCCCTGATCAATACCTTGATCGGCATGGCCATTGATATTGGCTCCCGCCGTCCGCAACTTGCCAATATCATTGGAGGCCTGTCCGGGCCTGCGATCAAGCCGGTGGCCCTGCGTATGGTCTATCAGGTCGCCAAGGCGATCTCGATACCCATTATCGGAATCGGCGGGATCGCAACCGCCGAGGATGCCCTGGAATTTATGTTGGCCGGGGCGAGCGCTGTGCAGGTGGGAACGGCTAATTTTGTCAATCCCCGGGCCAGCGAAGACGTGCTTGAGGGGATTGGTGCGTATGTCAGAGAGCAGAAGCTGGGTGCTGTTCGTGAATTGATTGGCGCTTTGCGGGTAGGGTAGGAAGTTGATATGAAGACCGCGTCTTCCCGTCAGCCGTCATCATCTCTTGTGGCCAAGGTCGTTTCCTATGGACGTCTCTTTATGCATCCTGACACCCCGTGGATGGTGAAAGGCATCCTGCTTACGGCAATCTTATACCTTCTTTCACCTTTTGATCTGGTACCGGACTGGATTTTGGGCTTAGGTCAGCTTGACGACCTGGCCCTTGTCTCTCTGCTTGTCGGGGTGGCTATTCGCCTTGTCAATAACCGCCCTTTAGAATCATCGGGATCATCAGGATCATCAAAAAAATAATTCTTGGCAGTAATGACCGTTGAAAATATCCGGTAGCGCCCTTAAACAATGAAAAAAGAAGAAAACATGCACCGCGTCTGTGTCTCCATTGCCCGGAAAACTGTAGACGAGGCGGTGACTTTGGCAAAGGGTATCGGCTCCTTGGCAGATGTGATTGAGATTCGCCTTGATAGTTTACAGGAAATCGAGGTAGCCCCTTTTTTTGAACAAATCAGCCAGCCCCTGCTTTTTACCAATCGTCCGATCTGGGAGGGTGGGGGCTATGGCGGCGAGGAAGAGGCGCGGATCGCTCCGCTTGTCAAGGCTGTTGAACTGGGGGCCCACTATGTTGATCTCGAACTCAAAGCCCATAGCGATTCGCATACGCTCCTGCTGGATGCGATAGGTGCGGGACCGGATTCGGCCTGTCGCCTGATCCTCTCCTGGCATAATTTTCTGGAGACCCCGACCAAGGCCGAGCTGGTTGGGAGGCTGGCCATGATCCAGGATAAGGGAGCGCACATTGCCAAAATTGTGACCATGGCCCATGATTATCATGATGTTCTGCGACTGCTCATGCTCCAGGAAGAGGCCGCCCGCATGGACATCCCGCTCATTGCCTTTTGCATGGGCCGACCTGGGGTTATCAGCCGTCTGGCCACTGTAGAGCTTGGCGGTTATATGACCTATTGCGCAGCAAGCGAGGGAGAGGCGACGGCGCCGGGCCAGCTCTCGGCTGCCGTTTTGCGCCAGATAGAGTCCCTGATGACCAATGAAACGGAGACTCGCCGCAGATGACCACGCATATCAACGGGCAGACTGCACTCTACGGGATTATCGGCAATCCGGTGCGCCACTCTCTCAGCCCGGCTATGCATAACGCGGCATTTGCGGAACTGGGCGAAAATTGTGTATATATGCCGTTTCCGGTGGTTGATCTCAAGGCCGGGGTCACGGGGTTAAAGGGATTGGGGGTGCGGGGTGCGAGTGTGACTATCCCGTATAAAGAGGCGATCATTCCGCTGCTGGATGAGCTTGATGATCTGGCGCGGCAGATCGGGGCGGTGAACACCCTGGTGATCAAGGATGTCGATGGTCATAAACATCTTTGCGGCAGCAACAGTGATTGGCTGGGCGCCAATCGGGCCTTGTCTGAAAAGGTGTCTCTGGCCGGGGCGCGGGTGGTTATTCTGGGCGCCGGCGGATCGGCCCGGGCTATTGGCTTTGGACTGCGCCAGGCCGGGGCGCGGGTGGTGGTCTGTAGTCGTACTGAATCCCGGGGGCAGGCGTTGGCCACGGATCTGGATTGCCCCTGGCACTCACTGGATGACGTGGATAACTTGCGCGCCGAGGTGCTGGTCAATGCCACTTCGGTGGGGATGCAGCCTGAGAGCGGGGTGAGTCCTGTTGCCGCTGTTGTTCTCGCTCACTTTCCCCTGGTGATGGATATTGTTTATGCCCCGTTGGAGACAGTATTGCTCAGGGAGGCCCGGGCGGCAGGATGTCAGGTGATCAATGGGTTGGAGATGTTGCTGTATCAAGGGGTGGCGCAGTTTGAGCTCTGGACTGGAAAAACGGCCCCGGTGGCGTTGATGCGTCAGGCATTGTATCAGGCAACCGGAAATGTGATGTCGATAGTTGAAAATTGACATCTGAAATTTGCAAACGGACAGGCAAAAGAGAAGTGATGAAAGAGATAGCGACCGTAACACGTATTGACGCCACCATTGCGGTGCCCGGCTCCAAGAGTTTGACGCAAAGGGTGCTCATCGCCGCAGCCCTTGCCCAGGGGCGAAGTCGTCTCATCGGGCCCTTGACCAGTGAAGATACAGACTATACAGCCAAGGCCCTCGGGCAGATGGGGATTTCCGTCGGTAGAGAGGTCGATTCGCAGGGCTCAAGAGGTGAAATCCATAGCGATGCCTGGCAGGTGGAGGGCAATGGCGGCCGGATTGCCACCCCCTCTGGAGTAATCTACCTTGGCAATAATGGGACGGCCACCCGATTTCTGACTTCGGTTGCGGCCTTGGGTCATGGTGAATTTATCATTGATGGTGAAGAGCGGATGCGGGAGCGGCCCATTGGGCCATTGATTACGGCCCTTCGCGGGTGGGGAGTGGATATCCGTTCAACCGCCGGAACCGGCTGCCCGCCGCTTGTCATAAACAGTCATGGTCTTGCGGGTGGCGAGACCATTCTGCCGGAGGGTAAGAGCAGTCAGTATCTTTCCTCGCTCCTGCTGGTTGCTCCCTATGCCGTGCACCCTGCCACTTTGCGGGTCACGGGAGAGGTCCTGTCAAAGCCCTATGTAGCCATGACCCTCTCCGTTATGGCCGATTTTGGTATTGAGGTTGATTGCAATCAAGATTTTAACCACTTCGTAATCCCCCAGGGCTGTTACCGGGCCATGGAATATCAGATTGAAGGTGATGCCTCTAATGCCTCGTATTTCTGGGCGGCAGCGGCGATAACCGCTGGTCGGGTGACGGTAAGCAATGTGCCAGTCCCCTCTTTGCAGGGGGATGCCGGATTGGTGCCGCTGTTGGCCCGTATGGGCTGTGAAATCAGTAGGGAGGGCGGTGGAATTACGGTCTGTGGCCGCCAACGCCTGGAAGGGATTACCGTGGATATGGGAGATATGCCGGATGTGGTGCCGACCCTGGCAGTGGTCGCGGCCTTTGCCCATGGCAAGACGGTTATCAATAATATTGCCCACCTGCGGATCAAGGAGTGCGATCGCTTAAACGCGGTGGTCACCGAATTGACCAGAATGGGTGCCAAGGTGGAAGAGCGACAAGATAGCATGATAATTTATGGGGACGGTGGGGCCAGCCTGCATGGCGCTGTCATTGAAACCTATAAGGATCATCGGATGGCGATGAGCTTTGCGGTGGCCGGTTTGAAGGTGGCCGGGGTGCAGATCAGCAACGAGGGCTGTGTCGCCAAATCTTTTCCTGATTTTTGGGAGCGATTCAGCCTGCTTGCGTGATTGAGTTGACGGCCCTTGCCGATCCGTGCTTGCTATCTGGCGGCAATGACGACAAATCCTGCCTGTTCATCAAGTCCAGACTTGGC
>DZCR01000018.1 GCA_022736495.1 Desulfobacca acetoxidans | reverse complement strand
CCCATCCCCCGCCCTCCCCTCAACCTCCCCTCCCAACCCCCTCTAAGGGGTACGGGAAGAGATAATGCCCGCAGGCCCGGTCTTTACGTGCACATCCCCTTTTGCAAGACCAAATGCCCCTACTGCGATTTTTACTCCGTTACCGCAACTGATCAGGTTCTGGCTTTCCTGACGGCTCTGGACGCTGAAGCCCAACTCTACCGGCACCAATTCCCCGCGTTCGACACCCTCTTCCTGGGGGGCGGCACCCCCTCATGGCTCAGCGAGGCGCACTTCGCGGCATTGCTGAAAATTCTGCATAAACACTTTACTTTTGCCCTAGACAGCGAAATAACCCTCGAAGCCAACCCCGACGACATTACTGTGCCCAAACTCAATCTCTGGCGCGGCTTGGGCATCAATCGCCTGAGCCTGGGGGTGCAGTCCTTTGATGAGGCGGAACTGCAGTTTTTGGGCAGGCGACACACCGGTGGCCAGACCCGAGCCGCCATCGAACTCATCCGGGCCGCAGGGTTTAATAACCTGGGGCTCGACCTCATCTACGGCCTGCCGAGGCAAACGGCTGAGGCCTGGATCAATAGTCTGGAAACGGCCTTGCGTTTTAAACCTGAGCACCTCTCCTGCTATCAGCTTACCTTGGCCGACGATACCCCCATGGGCCGCGCCGCCGCTCGGGGAGAGCTGATGCCTCTAGTTGAAGAGAGCCAGCGGAAATTTTTTCTGGCCACCGACCAGTTCCTCACTCAGCGCGATTATCTTCACTACGAGGTCGCCAACTTCGCCCGCGAGGCAGAGTACCTCTGCCGCCACAACCATAAGTACTGGACCCACGTCCCTTACCTGGGATTAGGTCCGGCGGCCCATTCCTTCGATGGCCAACGCCGCTGGTGGAATCACCGCTCGCTGCACCAATACTGCACTGCTCTGAATGCGGGTCAGCCGCCTTTCGCAGGGCAAGAAACCCTGACCCCGGAGCAAATCCGCCTGGAAACCCTCTACCTGGGCTTCCGCATCCAAGACGGCGTTCCGATTTCGATCATCCGGAAGCACCCCCGGGGCGACGTCATCCTGGCTGAGCTGGTGCAAGGCGGCCTGGTCCGGGTGGACCGCGACCGGGTCACGGCCACGGCCCACGGCCTGGTGGTGGCCGATGGCCTGCCCCTCAGGTTTTCTGACGAACCCGCCTCCTGATCTCCCGCTCATCCCGGCCACCTTGACCTGGACTTAAAAACGTTAGCATCACTGAAAAAGTAATTGCTTTTTAAAGAGGAGTGCCTTATCCTGCCTCTACATGAGAGAGTCTTCCGGCCTGCTCTACAAATCATCATGTTACTGGTGCGTTTCTTCGTGAGAATTCCGCTGCCCTTGAAACTTCCTTGCCGGAGAACCCTCATGGTGACGCAATGCGATGGACGTGGACCCTGATCACGCCTCAAAGTAACTGACGGGACGGCGCTTGCCTCCTCCGGCTGGGCGTCTCTTTAGCCAAAGGTGTCGTGACTGGCATGAAAAAGTGGTTGCGCCCTGCCCTCTATATTCTCTGTGGTCTTATTATCGCCTTTCCTCTGTTCAGTCTCACTTATTACACCATGGTGCGCACCTCCACCCCACAATTCTGCGCCTCCTGCCATGAAATCCAATTCGCCTACCAAACCTGGCAGACTTCCACCCACGTCAACAACGGCCAGGGGTTTGTAGCCGATTGCATGGACTGCCATTTGCCGGCGCCCCAGGATACCTTCAGTTTTTTCTATGCCAAAACCTTCCACGGCATCAAGGATGTGTTCATGCACTTTACCGAGGCCACCTACGACCATGAAAAAAACCGGGAAGCGGCTTATGCCTCCTTTAAAAATAACCAATGCCTGAAGTGTCACCGCAATATCCTGTATCTGCCCTACAAGCGGGGCGCCATGCTGGCGCACCGTGCAGTCATCTATCCCCGGCCCGGTAACGAACTCCGTTGCGTGGACTGCCACCGCAATCTGGTCCACAATGCCCGTGCCGTTTACGACTATAAGGTATGTAAGCCATAACTGGTAATTTCCCTGAAAAACGTGCAGCAGGTTTCAGTCCAGCGAGGAGGGGCGTGGCGATGAAAGCAAGGACAGTCTTCTGGATGGTAATGGGAGGGCTGGCGGGCCTGTTGCTGGCCGGGGCGGTGCTCGCCTGGGCTCAGCCGAAACCGGCCAAACCCCCGGCCAATGCCGCGGTGAATATTCCCAAGGTCAAGGAATTTCGCCTCGAGCGCAGCATGTCCAAGCAAGCCGTAGCCTGCATCGAATGCCATAAGCAGGTGAGCCCCGGGATTTTCACAGACTGGTCCATGAGCCGCCATGCGGTAGCCAACATCACCTGCCTGGATTGCCACCAGGGCGATCCGGCCGACCCTGGCGTCGACGTTAACCACTATAAGCAATATGAACTCTCCAACAATAAGTGGGGAACGCCGGAATATCGGGTGCCGGTGGTGGCGGTGGTGTCGCCCAAGACCTGCTCCCGCTGCCATCCCGATGAGGTGACCCAGTTCAACCGCAGCAAGCACGCCCATACCAACGAAATCATCTGGAAGATCGACCTGTGGCTCAAAGACGGCATGAACAACGCCGTGGAGCGGGCCAGTGGTTGCTATAACTGCCATGGCTCGGTGGTCAAAATGACGAACGGCAAGCCTGACCCCATGACCTGGCCCAACGTGGGGATCGGGCGTATCAATCCGGATGGCAGCTTGGGCAGTTGTACCAGTTGCCATACCCGGCACCGCTTTTCCATCATGGATGCCCGCAAGCCGGAAGCCTGCGGCCAGTGCCATTTAGGGCCGGATCATCCCCAGGTGGAGATCTATAACGAATCGAAACACGGCGACATTTATCAGGCCTTTGGCAGCACCTATAACTGGGAAGCGGCCCCGGGCACCTGGACCCCTGGCGTGGATTACCGCGGCCCCACCTGCGCCTCCTGCCACATGTCCGGTGCCGGCACCACCCTGAGCACCCACGACGTCACCGAACGCCTCTCCTGGGAGTTGCAGGCGCCATTGACGGTGCGGCCGGCCGAATTCGCCGCGTTCCCGGCCAAAACCAACTGGGAGGTGGAGCGCAACAAGATGAAGGAAATCTGCCTCCAGTGCCATTCCCAAGAATGGGTGGACGGCCATTACCGGAAGCTGGATGAAGTGGTGCTGAATTACAATGACGTCTACTACAAGCCGGTCAAGACAGTAATGGATGAGCTGTACGCCAAGAATCTGCTGGACAAGACCAAGTACTTCGATGAGCACCTGGAATTCGAGTTCTACGAGCTGTGGCACCACGAAGGCCGCCGGGCCCGCATGGGTGCGGCCATGATGGCCCCGGACTATACCTGGTGGCATGGCTTTTATGAGTGCAAAAAACGCTTCTGCGCCATCATGGAAACCGCGCAGGACATGATCCAACACAACAAAAAGGCGTACCGTTACCCCAACTTCCCCGGGGCCGGCGGCAGCACCACCCCGCCCTGGACTGCAACGCCGCCCAAGAAATAACTTCACTTTGGCGGCGGAGCGCAGGGAGAAAATCTGATATACTCCAGGGTAATTCCCGGGGCTATGGCCTTGAGGCGCATGGCCCCGGTCATTTTGAGGAGTAACTGCGCCGATGCCATCCCGTTTCCGGCGCCTCGCCCTGGCAATGATAGCGCTCATCGTGCTGCCGGCCTGCGGGGTGAGGCAACTGGCCCAGGGGGAAATCCAGCCACCCAAAGTAAGCTTTCAGGGACTCGCCTTGGGCCACCCAACCTCCCGGGGCTGGCCGGTGTCCGTCACCTTGCTTCTGACCAATCCCAACGACCAGGCCCTGAACCTGAAGGGCTACGACAGTGAGTTGTGGCTGGAGGGCAAAAGCGTGGCCCAAGCCTCCGGCGAAGAACCGGTGCATCTGCCGCCCCATGGACAAACGGTGGCCCGGGTCCCCATCCTGGTGCAGTTGCCCGTGGTGCTGGGCATGCTCCCCATGCTCTTGAATCCGGAGCCGCCGCCGCTGCGCTACCAGGTCGCGGGCGGCTTCCGCCTGGGCGCGGTGCTAGGCGGTCTGATAAGGGTGCCTTTTCACTTTCAGGGTCAAGTTACCCCCCAAAAAGGCTTGGAATTTCTCCGCCTCTACGTGCGTTGAACCAGGAGGGCAAACCGCCCCCGGCGTGCCGCATGTCTGATAATTCTGAATGCTTGAGATCCGCCTTTGACCATAAATTTCGCTCGGTTCATGATGGCTTCGTAAAAAGTTAGGGTGGGGTGCAATAATAAGCGCTTGCCGAGACCTATTTCCTCTCCCCTGTATCGCCTCCCATCCAGGGAGGGAAAACTGACTTTTTTGCGAGTTCATCATTAATGATTATAATAAAACTCGGCATTTTTATTCCATTTATGGTCCCGAATGTCGGGCACCCGGGCAAAGGGCGGTTCCCCGCAAACACCAAAAAGGAGGAGTGTATGAAACGCCTGCTGATATTTGTCATCCTAATTTTAGGCTTAGGTTTCGTGCTGGGCAGTATCTCTCAACCTACCGTGGCCACAGCCGCCGATAAGTCCATCCTCATCGGGTTTACTGCCTCTCAGACCGGAAAATTTAATGTAGAAGCGATTCGTCAGATCAATGGCCTCAACCTGTGGATGGAACAGGTGAATGCCGCCGGCGGCATCAAGTTGCCCGGCGGCACCGTCTTGAAAGTGGCCGCCAAGTTCTATGACGATGAAAGCAAGAAGGAGCGGGTTCAGGAACTTTACACCCGGCTGATCAGTACGGATAAAGCCGACTTCCTCATCAGCCCTTACAGCAGCCCCTTGACCGACGCCGCTGCGGTTATCGCCCAGCAGTACAACAAAATCATGATCACCACCGGCGCGGCCTCGGATTCTACCTATAAGAAAGGCTATACCCTGGTTTATCAAGCTTATACGCCGGCCTCCCGTTATCTCACCGGCGCGGTGGATATCCTGGGCAAGCTGGTCCCCCAGGGCAAGAAAATCGCCATCATTCATGAGAAGGACAAGTTTTCCACCGACGTAGTCAACGCCCTCCGGACTTACGCCGAGAAAAAGGGGTACCAGGTGGTCCTCTTTGAGGGCTATGATGCCGGCACCACCGATTTTGCTCCGTTTATCAATAAAATTCCGGCGGGAGTGAATGCCGTCATGGGGGGCGGGCACTTTGCAGATACCACCACCCTGGCCCGGCAGCTCTACGAGAAAAAGATCAACACCCAAATGATCGCGTTGCTGGTGGCGCCGCCGGAGCCCAAATTTGCGGAACTCGGTGAGGCCTGCATCGCCGTGATCGGGTCCTCCCAGTGGGAGCCTGGAGTCAAATACAGCCCGGAAGCGGCCCAAAAAGAGAAAGTGGCGTGGTTTGGCCCCACTGTGGACGAATTTATTAAGGCCTACCAGGCCAAGTACAACGAGTCACCCTCTTATCACAGCGCTGGCGGTTACGTCGCCGGCTTGATCCTGCAACAGGCCATTCAAAAGGCCGGCTCCACGGATACGGCCAAAGTCAAGGCGGCCCTGGATGCCATGAACGCCATGACCTTCTATGGGAATATCAAGTTTGCCACGGGTCCCAAGGACCACGGCCTCCAGGAAGGCCACGAGATGGTTTACATCCAGTGGCAGAAGGATAAGCAAGGCAAGCCCGAGAAACTGATCGTCTGGCCCAAAACTGCGGCCACCGCCTCTCCGTTCGTGTGCCCGACCCGTTAGGGTCAGCTATTCTCTGTAGCCGCAGGCTTTTAGATGCGGGGATCAGGGATTAGGGATAAGAAGCTAGAACTAAACCGGCTCCTGGTCCCTGGCCCTGGCAGTGTTAAGAGGAGCTCTTTAGTGCTCGATCAATTAATTTCTTCCCTGACGGACGGACTTCTCTTAGGGTTCGTTTATGGCGTAGCTGCCATGGGGCTGACGCTGATTTGGGGCGTGATGACGGTCATCAATCTGGCCCACGGACCCGTCATCGCCCTGGGGATGTTCGGCACCTACCTGCTGTTCACCCATTTAGGGCTGAATCCCTATCTGGCCCTGATTCCCGTGGCCGGGTCCGGGCTCATCCTGGGCTTTATCATTTACGTCATCGCCGTCCACCGGGTGATCAACGCCCCTCATCTCTCCAGCCTGCTGGCCACTTTCGCGGTCAACATGATCATTATCGGGGTTTGCACCGCCATCTTCAGCACTTCGCCGCAAAACATCGATTTTTCTTTAGGCTCCGTGGAGGTAGGCTTCCTTATCTTCCCGGCCAGCCGGCTGGTGGGAGCCTTTGGGGCCATTTTAGTGACAGCCGGGCTCTACCTCTTTCTTTACTTCACCCGGCCGGGGAAGGCGATCCGGGCCGTGGCCAACAATCGCATGGCCTCTGAACTGATGGGCATCCCATCCTCCCGGGTGTTAGCCCTGAGTTTCGGCCTGGGCACCATGCTGGCCGCGGTGGCCGGCGGTCTGATCGCCACATTTTTTCCCTTTACCATCTTGAGTGGCGGCCCCTACGAATTGAAATCCTTCGTGATTTGCGTCTTGGGAGGACTGGGCAACCCCTTGGGCGCGCTGGTGGGCGGCCTCATCCTGGGAGGTCTGGAAGGCCTGGTCCCCGCCTTCATGCCGGTGAGCTGGGTGCCGGTGGTGGAATTCGGCCTCTTCGTGCTGGTGTTGTTGGTGCGCCCCAGCGGTCTGTTTGGAGCCAAGTAAATGAAGGCCTGGCAAAAACCCGGATTATGGCTCCCCCTGGTCATTGTGCTGGTGTGGGGGGGAGTGGTCCTGCTCATCCATCAGGACACCATGCGGGAAATGGCCTTTATCCTGCTGATGGCCGTGGGTCTGGCCTCGAGCCTCAATATCCTCCTGGGCTACACCGGCTACGTCAGCTTCGGCCATATCGTGTTTTTCGGTCTGGGAGGTTACACCGGGTTCTACCTGCTCAGCGAACAGGGCTGGCCCCTATTGGCCGCGGCCATCGGCGGCGGGCTCCTGTCGGCCCTCATTGCCTGCCTGGTGGGGTTGGCGGTCCTGCGTCTGCGGGGGGCCTACTTTGCCCTGGCCACCATCGGCATTAATGAGGCGGCCCGGGCCTTTGTGAGCAACTTTGAGCCGTATGGCGGCGCCACCGGTCTATCTGTCAATTTTTCGGCTTATCAGAAGTACGGCGGACCTGGCGAGGCCCTGTGGACCACTTACACTTTCCTGTGGATTACCATTATGGTAGTGTTGTTGGTGAGTTACCTGGTGAAACACTCCCGGTTCGGCCTGGGTTTGATGGCGATCCGGGAAGACGAAGACGCGGCCATGGTAATGGGCGTTAAGGCCCCCCGGTCTAAAACCATTACCTATGTGGTTTCGGCGTTCTTTCCCGGGGTCATCGGCACTCTGTATTTCTTTAAGAACGGCAATATTGAGCCGGGCGATGCCTTTCAACTTCACATGTCCATTGAGATGCTGGTGATGGTGATGCTGGGGGGCATGGGGACCGTTATGGGTCCCCTGGCGGGGGCCGCGGGTTATCAATGGCTGCGAGGCTATCTGCTTACCAGCCCGCTCTTTAAAAACCTGCATCTGGCCCTGGCCGGCGTCATTCTGCTGTTGATCGTGCTGTTTGTGCCCGCCGGCGCGGTCGGCTGGGTGCGGGGCCGCTTCCCGCGCCTCAAGAGGTTTTTGGAATGATCCTGCAGGTCAAAGAAGTCTATAAGCGTTTCGGTGGCCTTCAAGCCCTGACCGACGTCAGCTTTGATTTGCCCGAAGGCCAGATTTTGGGCCTCATCGGACCCAACGGCGCGGGTAAGACCACCCTGTTCAACGTCATCAACGGGGTCTATACGCCGGAGCGCGGCCGGGTAATCTTTCGGGGTGATGATATCACCGGTCTGCCCTCGTACGAAGCGGCCCGCCGGGGTATGGCCCGGGCCCACCAGGTAGTGCGTCCCCTCCACGAGTTGACGGTGCGGGAAAACGCCATGGTGGGAGCCTGTTACGGCCGGGAACAGCACTCCCTCAAAGAGGCCAAACGCTTGGCCGACGGCGCCTTGGAGAAGGTGGATCTGATCGATCGGGCCGACCAGCCCTCGGGGAGCCTCAACGTGGCCCAGAAAAAGCGCCTGGAGCTGGCCCGGGCGCTGGCGGCCCGTCCCTATCTCCTGCTTCTGGATGAAGTGCTGGCTGGGCTCAATCCTGCGGAAATCGCCGCCATGATGGAAACGGTGCAGTCCATTCGGGAAGACGGCATATCAATTCTGATGATTGAGCACGTCATGCAGGCCATCATGGCCATCTCCCACCGGCTCATAGTCCTGGATTACGGCACGTTAATTGCCGAGGGACCTCCTGAGGAAGTGGCCAACGACCCTCAGGTGATCGAGGCCTATCTGGGCGATCCGAACCTGACGGCGCAACTGCTGGCGGAGTAGATTTCATGGCTATCTTAGAAGTGAATAACATCGCCTCGGGCTACGAGGGCGTCCAAATCCTGTGGGGGGTCAACCTCAAGTTGGAGCCGGGCAAGCTCACCACCCTGGTAGGCAGTAACGGCGTGGGCAAGACCACCTTATTAAAAACCGTCATGGGCCTGATGCGCCCCCTGGAAGGGACAGTATCCTTCCAGGGAGAAGATGTCTCCAATCTGGCCGCCCATGCCCGGGCCCAGGCCGGCATGGTGCTGGTGCCCGAAGGCCGCCAGTTGTTCACCGAGATGACCATTTATGAAAATCTGGAACTGGGGGCGTTTTCCCCCCGGGCCCGGGCCTCGTTTAATCAGAACCTGGAAAAAGTCTACGGACTCTTTCCCCGCCTCAAGGAACGGGCCCGCCAGAAGGCCGGCACCCTGAGCGGCGGCGAACAGCAAATGGTCGCGGTGGCCCGGGGCCTGATGGCTGAACCCGAAGTCCTGATGCTGGATGAACTCTCCCTGGGCCTCTCGCCCCTGTTGGCCCTTACCCTGTTTGAGGCCCTGACGCGCCTCAAAAAGACCGGCCTGACCATGCTCCTGGTGGAGCAAAACGTCACCATGGCCCTGGCCGTGAGCGATTACGCCTATGTCCTGGCCGAAGGCAAGGTGCACCTGGAAGGCCCGGCCCGGGAACTCAGTAAAAATGACGAAGTGCGCCGCACTTATTTAGGGATTTAGTTCAAAGTGCAAGGAAAAACCAACTTCGCACTTCAAACGGAGTTGGTCATGCCGGTGCAGGATCGGACAGCTAAAACCAGGAACGGTGGCTCCACAATTCTTCTTGTAAGTCCTTCATATCCGTCTGGCAAATCAGATACAACGAGGCATTCTGGATCGCCAGGCCGCCCAGATACGCCAGGGCGGTGACCAGCTTGATTTCTTCGGGGGTGAAATGCCGTGTCACCTTGCTGTACAGGCGCAATACCCCAATCACGTGCTCCTTGGTCTTAATGGGCGCGGCCAAAATCGTGACGATGCCTTCTTCCTGGTTCACCGCCCGGTATTGCACCCGTTTGTCGGTGGCGGCGTTCAAAATGATGACAGGTTTGCTGCCCTTCAGGGCCTGGGCGATGCTTTCCTGAGCCGATACCGGTCCCTTTTGCAGGTACTTCTTGCTCAAGCCGGAGGAAGCGACCAATTTCAAAGTCTCTTTATTCTCATCCAAAAGGCGGATGGAAACGCCTTTCACGTCCAAGGCGCGGGCAAGATCGGTGGTCAGGGCGCGCAAGATCTCTTTTACGTCCAGGCTGCCGCTGAGGTTGACGGCCAGATCGAAAAAGAGCTGGGTCTCCTGGCGCAGGTGGTCAATGAGACGGGCGTGTTCCATGACCCCGCCCGCTTGTTGCGCCAATAGGGTGAGAAACTCTTTTTCCTCCGGAGCAAACTCCCGGGGCGCAGCGGTGAACAGACAAAAAACCCCCAAATTTTTGCCCTTGACCATTACCGGCACCGCCAGGATGGAGGCGATGCCCTCGGCCTTCTTGGCATCGGGATATGCCAGTTTAGGGTCCACCGCTGCCTCCCGGCAGTAAAAAAAGCCTTGTTTCAGTACCCGGGGCACGATCTTCTGGATCAGTATGGATTTCTTGGAGCGGAAGTAACTTTCGGACAAGCCTTTCTGGGCAATGGGAATCAACCCCTGTTTGCTGACTTCCGTCAGGTACAGGCACGCCGCCTTGCCCTCCAGGAGGTCCATAGCGCTCATAAAGATCATCTCCAAGAGTTCCCGGCGATTGCGGGCCGTGCCAAAGGTCTGGCAGATCTCACACAACTTTTTGAAATAGTCGATTCTCATGGGCATGGCGAGGTTTTTCCCTTGAGGTTCATAATCTACGTTTCGGTTTCCAGCTTCCAAAACTTAACCCTCCCGTTCCCGAAGCCAGGCGGCAATCGTGGGGACGATCTCTTTCTGAAAGCGAGCGCTGACGTAAATGCCGATATGTCCGGTATCCAGGCAGACATCCCGGCTATCCCGGCTCCCCACGCTTTTCGTCAAAACTTCACACGCCTCCGGCGGCACCAGGTGGTCGTACCGGCCATAGATGTTGAGCAGGGGCATGGTGACCTGCTCGAGATTCACCCGGCGCCCCCCCACCTCCAGTTGATTGTGCACCAGCCGGTTTCCCTGATACAGGTCCTTGAGCAATTGCCGCATGGTCTCCCCCGGCACGTCCGGGCTGTCGAAAATCCATTTTTCCATGCGGATAAAGTTTTCCACGAACTCTTTGTTGTCCATATTTTCCAGGAAACCAAGATACTTATCCAAAAAGAGCCGGGGCGGATTCAGGAGCAGAAAGGCCGTGTTCACCAGGTTGCCGGGCAGGTTGCCGAAGGCATCCACCAGCCGGTCGACGTCGATCTCCTTGAGCCAGATGTGCAACAGACCCTTGGGCGTATCAAAATGGGTGGGAGCCACGGTGGTGATCAAGTTCCTGATCTTTTCCGGGTGGAGCGCGGCGTAGATGACCCCAAAGGTCCCTCCCAGGCACACTCCCATGAGGTTTACCTGGGCCTCCCCATGCCGTCGGCGGATAAAATCCACGATGTTATCCAGATAGCCGTTGATATGGTCATCCAAGGTCAGGAACTGGTCCCGCCGCGTGGGAGAGCCCCATTCAACCAGATAGACTTCCAGACCCTCATTGAGGAGATTCTGGACAATGCTGCGATCCGGCTGCAGATCCAGGATGGTTTCCCGGTTGAACAAGCCGTGCACCAGCAGTAACGGAGTCTTCAGGCGGGCCGTTTCTGGGCGGTAATATTTGAGACTGACCCGGTCTTCCTGGTAGACCGGATCATAGGGGGTGGCGCCGATGTCCGTGTCCAGGGGGCCGAGCAAAATATCTTTGGCCTTTTCCAGGCGATGCTTGGCCGCTTCAGCATCCGCCGCCAGCCTGGCCAGGATAAGATTCACCGGAATCTTGGGCCGGTCCATCAACTGGGCTCCTTTGCAGGCTCGATCCGGTCTAATTTTTTGGCCATCTCTTTCAGGCTTTTCTTCAGCACATATAGTTCCCGGTAGAGGGCATCCAGGTCCCGCCGGCTGGGCAGGGACAAGGCCTCCAGAGCCTCGGCCATGAGTGCGTCTTTCGCCATGGTGAATTCTTGCAGAGCACTGAGGGTGTGGACCAGGGTCCGGGCATACTCCGCCGACTGGAACAGCGTCATGTAATGCCCTTCCAGGATTTTCAGCCACCCCTTGTAATACTCCTTAAAATCTTCCGGGGGCTTTTCCTGCCTACCCATACCTTGCACTCCCGCCATGGCCCGCAGAGATTTTTTTACCGGCAGGAACAGCACCGAGATGAATTCGGCCATGGCTGCCTGAAATTGGTTGAATTTGTCAGTGGCCTGGCTGAGGCGCTCCTGAGTCAGACGGGTCAGGCGCAGATGCGGCAGGTTCAACAACCGGCGAAAGTCATTTTCATAGAGATCATTGCAGATCTTGGCAATATCCCTTTCCAGCCCGGCAAAATCGTCGAGCCCGGCAAGAGCGCCAGCGCCCGTCCAGCCCGCCAGCCACTGGCGGTGCAGCTGAGAATAGCCACCCCAACCCGCCTGGGCCATCCTCAAAACAACCTCCTCAGGCGCCCTGATACCATGAAAAACCGCGGCCACGGTTTCCGGTTCCGTCAACAACGAAAAAAAGGCCTGCCACAGGTGCAAGGACGACAGCCAGGCGTCACCCGGGGCAGCGCCTTCCGGGAAGACGCCGCCATCGGTTTCGGATATCCCGGCCGGCCCGGGCCCCATTTGGGCCATGGTATCCCAAAAATCCATGGTCCATTTGATCCAGGCGGCCAGTAGGGGTTCTGACTCGGTTGCTCTGGAAAACTCCTGCGCCACGATTGCCTCACTATTCCCAACCGGGCAGACCAAATCCCTTTGCCCATATTGAAACGGGGTCAAGAGAAATATTTCACAAAACATTTTAGCACAACTTCAGTCCTTTGTGCACAACTCTATTCAAATGAGGCGATTTTTCTTCCGGGCCTCGCAAGGGACCGCGAGAAACCCAGAGAGCAGAGGGCCCGGCTGTTCAAAAGTGGCTCCTTTCTGCCGGGCTCTGCTAGTTTTCCCTCAATCTGTTGTATAGTTATAGAGGAAGTCAAAAGTTTATGCGTTTATCGGTAAGCCCTGAAAACCAACCTTACCTGAGCAAGATTTGGGGGAGCACTGTGAAAACTTAGTTCTGAAGCTCCCCTTGGCAAAAGGGGGGGTGGGGGGATCTTAAATCAGCCAGGGCCTGAATTTTTTGAACACACATCCTCGCAGGAGCACAAGGCTTATGCAAAAAATTCGCTTGGGGATCAGCGCCTGCCTGTTGGGCCAGGAGGTCCGGTTCGATGGCGGCCACCAGTTAGACCGTTTCATCACCGCTACCCTGGGACGCTATGTGGAATTTGTTCCTGTCTGCCCCGAAGTGGAGTGCGGGCTGGGAGTGCCCCGGGAAGCCATGCGCCTGGTGGGAGACCCGGAGGCCCCCCGCCTGATGACCGTGCGCACCAAGATTGATCACACCGAACGCATGGTAACGTGGGCCCAAAAACGGGTGCAGGAACTGGAACCGGAAGATTTGTGCGGCTTTATTTTTAAAAGCAAATCCCCCAGCAGCGGCATGGAGCGAGTCAGGGTCTACAGCGAGCCGCCCCAGGGCGCTCCGGTGATCAAAGGAGTGGGGATGTTTGCCCGGATCTTCATGGGGCACTTCCCGCTCCTGCCGGTGGAAGATGAAGGCCGCCTCCATGACCCCGTGCTCCGGGAGAACTTCATCGAGCGCCTGTTCGTTTTCCAGCGCTGGCGGGAACTCCTGGCCGCCAAAACCGGCCTCGGCGGCCTGGTGGCCTTCCATACCCGGCATAAGCTCCTCATCCTGGCCCACAGCCCCGAGCACTACCGGGAGCTGGGCAAACTAGTCGCCGCGGCCAAAGAGCTGCCGGCGGCGGCACTCTACGGGCGCTATCAGTCCCGGCTTATGGAGGCTCTCCGCCTGAAAGCCACCCCCAAGAAAAACACCAATGTCCTGCATCACCTGATGGGTTACTTCAAGAAGGAGCTAACAGCAGAGGAAAAGCAGGAATTGCTTGAAATTATCGACAATTACCATCAAGGCTATGTACCTCTGGTGGTACCCGTCACCTTGATTAATCACTATGTCCGGAAATATCATCAGCCCTACTTGACGGAACAGGTTTACCTCCATCCCCATCCGGCGGAGTTACAGCTCCGCAATCACGTCTAATACCATAAAGGTAATTTAATTTTTGAAGGGGCTGACCCATGTATCCGCCTTCAGCTTGGGCGCACATTCATGGTACGCTCCTACAGACCGTGAGCTTTTCTTACTTCTATGAGCGCAACTTGGTAGGGGAGGGCGGCAGGGGTTTGCGCCCCTGGCCCCCTCCCCCTGAAAATTTAGGTTAACTCGACATCAGCCGCTCCATCAGATGTTCCACCAGGAACAGGATAGCTTCCAGGTCCAGGTAAACGGTGACGCTGGCGTCGAAGAGAAATCGCGCCTGGGGGGCAAAGCCTTCCTCGGCTTCGGCATCCCAGAATAACAGGAGAATGGGCACCCGGGGCAGTGGCAGGAAGGCTGCCTGAATATCAGCGTCTTCCCCGCCCACGGCCACCATTTCACCCCCTTGTTGCTGCACCCGTTCTTTGAGTTGCGCCGCCTGGCCCACAAAGTGGTCCGCCAGTTTCCGTTCCAGGCGGGCCAGGGTCTTGGACTTGGACACCGAGTTGGGCAGGCTGTTGTAGGCGATCCAGACCCCCGCCACCGGCTCCTGTCCTTGGGAAGCGATGTAGTTATAGAGCAGGATGGCGTCCCAGGGGTCGGCCAGCGCCCCCGGCGGATAGCGCAATTCGTCTTTAAAGACCTGGAGGCAAAAGCCGAAATAGGCCAAGGTGAGATAGGGCCGGCCAGCCTCTTCGCCATAGGTGGCGCCCAGCCCCGGGGCCAGGGCCGCAAAATCCAAAGGGGCCACCTTTTCCTGGAGCACTTCCAGGGAAATGGCCAATGATTCCCGGCGCCGCCCAACGCCAGCTTCCTGCTGGGCGCGGACCGCCTGCCCCAGGTCCGCCTGCGCCACGGTCAGGTGAGGGCATTTATTCAGGTCCTCCCCTTCCTTGATCACCTGGGTGGCAAAGGCCAGACAGGTCGCCTGACCGCAATCGCCGCAATTGGTGCGGGGCAGAGTTTTCAATACTTCCATCACAGTGATCGCCATACCGTTCAGCCTTGTTTCCCCAGTTTCTCTTCCAACAAGCGCCCCAGGCTGGCCAGATGCGCTTTCTCCTCCCCGGCCAGGGTAAACAGCACTTCTTTGGTTGGGCCCTGTTCGCATCGGTCCGCGAACCTGAGGTAGAGGTCCAGGGCCTGGGTTTCCAGCATCATGGCCAAATCGAGGACCTGGGGCGCGCTCTGCAGGTGGGACTTGTTGGCTTCCAGAAAGTCCTTGGCATCGAAGCCGCCTTCCAGGGTCTTGGGGACGATGGACGCTTCAAAGCTTTCCTGGTCCGCGGCACCAGGTTCCACCTGGCGGTAGGCCTCAAAGAGCCGCTCTTCATGCCGCACTTCCACCTGGGCCAGTTGCTTGAAAAGAGCCCGCAGTTCCCGGTCCTGGGATTGCCCTTGCAAGGTTTCATAAAAGAGCTGTAAGGCCTTCTCCATACCGTAGCCCAAGGCGATGATTTCCGCCGGGGTTTCATCTCCCCGCACCAGGTTCAGGTTGAGTTCCTGCGGGCCGGCGGCCTTGGGTCCCTCAAAGGCCTTGATCCCTCCCGCCAGGTTGTAGACCTCCTTGAAGCCCCAACCCGACAGCATTTGGGCCGCCACCCGGCTCCTACCTCCAATGGCGCAATGCACGAGAGTGGGCTTTGCCGGGTCCAGATCCTTATACATGTCGGGGAGCTGCGGCAGAGGCATGAGCCTGGCTCCGGGCAGGTGAGCCTCCTCGTATTCCCTGGGCTGGCGCACATCCAGGAGGGTGTATTCCTCTTCCCCGTGTTTGGCCATATAATCTTTGGCTTCTGCGGCATCCATGGAACTCACCGGCGTGAAGAGCTTTTGCAGTTGGATCATAAACTATCTGCCTCCATTGGTGCGTTTTACACGACCCCGGGTGTAATTTAATCATAAATTCAAAGAGATTCTCCCTCGGTTCGGGACTCATTGTTTATAAGGTTAGACCTCATGCCAGATTTTCAAGGGAGGCGAGAATATTGCTTGCGAAATAATTATTACTGAAGAACGCCTACCGAGGGCGCTGCCGGGAGGCAGCGCGCAGACCCGGCAAGGCGCTCAAGCAAAGAGTTGCTTGGCCAGGCGCTCATCCAGGGTTTTTAAGATGGAATATTCCTCCACCGCCGCCACCAGATCACCCATAGCGCGATAGGCCACGGCCAGGTGATAGCGGCTTTGGGCCTCTTCCGGGTTGAGCCGGACGGCCGCCTGATATGCGGCCACCGCGTCCGGATAGCGTCCCAGCTGCATATAGGCTTCGCCCAACTCGTAATGGGCCCCGAGGTCCTGGGGGTTGGCCTCGACGGCCGCCTTCAGGGTCTCCACCCGGGCCTGATAGCTGCTGAGGCCGGGCCTGGCCGGGAGGTCGGCGCGCAGGACCCCGGACTCGGGCCTGACCTGCAGAGACCGGCTCAAAAACTGCAAGGCTTCGGAATAGTAACTCAGAAGACCGGCCGGCGCCGGGGCAGCCTCGGGGAGACAGGTGAACACCACCCGGCTGAAGGCTAGGGCGGCCTCCTGCCAGCGGCCCAGAAGGCTTAACACCACCCCCAGGCTGGCGTGGGCCTCGGCCAGGTCAGGCTTGCACCGGATGGCCTGCTGATAGCTGGCGATGGCCTCCTCCCAGCGCCCCATCTCGCTATAGGCCAGCCCCACCAGGTAATGGCCCTCCGCGTCCTGGGGCGAGCCTTTCGGCCCCGGGGCCAGGCAAGGCGCGGCAAGCGGGGGCATGGTTGGCGTTGGCGTCGAGGCGTCCCCCGGGCGCTCCGGTTCGGGAACTGCCGGGAAGGCCGGGGCCGCGATGGGAGGAGCCGCCGGGGACGTTACCGGCTCGGCCGCCGGGGGCGGAGGAGCAGCGGTTTCCCGGAGGCACGCCTGTACCTCGGCTTCCGCGTCCCGGGGGTGCGGCGCCGGGGCCGCAGTAATCTGCTTCACGGCCCAGGCCGCCACCTGGCGGACCCCCTCACCGGAATCCTGGAGCGTCTTCTGAAGCGGTTCCATGGCCGCAGAGTCCTTGATCTCGCCCAAGGCTTCCGCGGCCCGATACCGCACGCCTTCGTCGTCATCCTGCAAGGCCGCGATGAGGGGCGTCACCGCCCGGGGGTCCTTGATGACCCCCAGGGCCCACGCCGCCCAGAACCGCACATTACGATGCTGATCTCGCAAAACCTGCATCAGGGCATCCACCGCCAGGGGGTCCTTGATCTGCCCCAGGGTCCGGGCCGCCTTGGCCCGAACCTCCGCCTCAGCCGCAGCCAGGGCCGCGATCAGGGAACGGGCCGAGTCGGTCAGGAGCCCTCTGCCGTCGGCCGCGGTGCCGCCTGGCCCACCCGCGGCGGCAGATCCGGCTGCCCCCGGCTTCCCCTTGGCTTTCCCAGGCAGGGCTCCTAAAAAAACTGGACCGCCTAAAAGCCCTGCCAGCCAGATCCCCGGCCAGCCACACACGGAGAGGTGTCCCAGCCACGGGCCCCATTCCGGAAAAACCAGATGCATCGTTACCAACTCCCGCCCCCTCATTATCCTTAATGCTCCCCATCCACTCAATCCGGTCTTGACCTGATTTACCCCTGCGGGTTTTACTGATTTCTATTGCGCTGTTACCGGCGCCCGGCTATTAAACTATTTCGTATTGAATCAGTTACGCTATACACGCAATGTTATTACTGAGGTCAATTAATGGTTCCCAATCCTGCGCACCCCAAATTAATTTTTTGGGGGCTTCGGTTGATGATAGTGAGAACAATTTTATGGCCTTGAGTAATAAAATAACATTAATCTTACGTTCTCCTGATTTGTTTATCTAAAAAGAGCGATTTTCATGATATTTTCTCTTGCATTGTGGTAGGTTAAGGCTGATTATCAATAAGTATCTTTTTTTGCAAGAATAATTCCGGTCAGGGCTCATCAGATGATAACTGAAACTCTGTGCGGCGGACAGATTGAGTGTCGTACGACCTGGCGCTTGGGAAAACCGCAATGAGCATTGCCATCCTTTTGGCCGATGAGCACTCAGTTATGCGCAAGGGTTTGCGCTCCCTACTGGGAAAAGACCCGGAAGTTACCATTCTCGCCGAATCCCGGGACAGCCACACCACGGTCCGGTTGGCCCGGGACCTCAACCCCGACCTCGTCCTGCTGGATGTAACCATGGCAGGCCTCAGCGGTATCGATACGACCAAAGAAATCCTCGCCGCGTCTCCCGGGGTCAAAGTTATCGCCTTATCCGTCCATTCCGACCGCCGCCTGGCCTTGAATTTGCTCAAAGCCGGGGCCTCGGCCTACTTGTTAAAGGATCAGGTCTTTGAGGAGTTGGGCCCGGCCCTCCGCCTGGTCATGGCCCACAAGATCTATCTCAGCCCCGGGCTCTCCGATCTGGTGCTCAAAGATTACGTCGAGGCGTTGCGGGACACCGAGGCGCGTTTCCGTACGGTGTTCGAATACGCTCCTTTCGGGATTGCCTTGACCGATCTGGACGGCCGCCTGCTGGAGACCAGTCCGGCGCTGCACACGATGCTGGGGTACAGCCGGGAAGAACTCCATCAGATGCTCTTGCCCAAGTTTTCCCATCCGGACGACTCCGATTCCTGTCTGGGCCTTTTCCGGGAACTGGCCCAGGGGCGCCGCCAAAGCTTTGAAAAGGAAAACCGTTATCTGCGCAAAGACGGCCGCCTGGTTTGGGGCCGCCTCACCGTGTCCGCAGTCCGTTCCTTGCTGGAGCAATCCCAGTTTGCCATCGCTATCATCGAGGATATCAACGAGAGAAAAAGGTCGGAAACTGCAGTGCGCGCCTATCAAGAGCAATTGCGGGCCCTGGCCTCGGAAATCTCTTTGGTGGAGGAGCGGGAACGGCGTCGCCTGGCCACGGATTTGCACGACCATATCGGCCAGACCCTGGCCCTGGCCCAGATAAAGTTGGGAGAGCTCAAGGAGTGGGCCCAGGGTACGCCCCTATCCGGGACTCTGGATGACATTCGGGGTCTGGTGGAGCAGTCCATCAAGGCCAGCCGGGAGTTAACCTTCGAGCTCAGCCCCCCGATTCTTTATGACCTGGGGTTCGAATCCGCCGTAGAGTGGTTTGGAGACTACCTGCAGGAACACCATGGCATCCAGGTCATCGTGGGCCAGGACGACCACTACAAACCCATGGGCAACGAAACCATGGTGCTGCTGTTTCAGATGGTCCGGGAACTCATGCTCAATGTCGCCAAGCACGCCCAGGCCCGCCAGGTTGAGGTTTCCATCCGGCGGGAAGGAGACGATTTGGTCATCGACGTGACTGACGACGGCGTGGGGTTCGACTACCAGCAAATCACCGCCTCCCGGGAGCAGCCGCGCAGTTTTGGGCTTTTCAGCGTCCGGGAGCGCATCGAATGTTTAGGCGGCAGTCTGCGGATAGACTCCCGGCCCGCGCGAGGCAGCAAGGTTTCGCTCACTGTGCCGGTGTGGCAGGATCATTAATCTGAGGCGAGGAGACTGACGTGGGCATAACCATCCTGTTAGTCGACGACCACAAGATTCTGCGGCAAGGATTGCGCACTCTGTTGGCCAAGGAACCGGACATGGAGGTCCTGGCCGAGGCGGCGGACGGGCGGGATGCGGTGCGTTTGGTCCGGGAATTATCCCCCCAGGTGGTAATTATGGACGTGGGGATGCCCGATCTCAATGGCATTGAAGCCACTCGTCAGATTTTGCAGGAGTCTCCCGAAACCAAGGTCATCGCTTTGTCCATGCACTCTGACCGGCGTTTTGTCACCAACATGATCAAGGCCGGGGCTTCCGGCTACCTCCTCAAGGATTCGGCCTTCGAAGAGTTGGCCACCGCCATTCGCGTGGTCATGGCCCGGAAGACTTACCTGAGTCATGAGATCGCCCACGTGGTGGTAAAAGACTATGTCCAGGGAGGTTCCAAAGGCGATCCTTCAGTATTTTCGGTCCTGAGCCCCCGGGAGCGAGAGGTGCTCCAGCTCATGGCCGAGGGCAAGACCAACCGCCAGATCGCCGAAACCCTGAATGTCAGCCTGAAGACCGTGGAAACCCACCGCCAACAGATTATGAACAAGCTGGAAATTCACAACATCGTCGAGCTCACCAAGTACGCCATCCGGGAAGGCCTGGCCTCCCTGGACCGTTGAGTGGTGAGAGTAGGGAAGATCAGCGGGAAGAAAGTACGGATAAGCGGAAAAAGATGCGCTGGCCGAGGTCTTGAAAGCTGCGCACAACCCCAACCCCTAACATCATTTAAACTGCAGCGGTAGGCTGCAACCGGGCAATCTGCTCGCAAACCCGCATCATTTCAGCGCGGTCCGAGCACCAGGTCAAATCGGGCACGTGCGAGCGGAAATAGAACTCATGGTCATCCGGCCCGGGCCCGTGAAACCGCAGTGGCGCAATCTCAAAAATGCCTTCCGGCAGCCGGTATTGCGAAATAATCGCCCCATAGCCATTGTTAAACCGGACAATCACCTGGTTGCCGCCCTGGCGGGAACGGCGGCGCCATGAGGCCACGGCGTGGTGTAATGGCACCAGGAACTCACTTGCAGTAAACCGGCTGTCGGGCCGTCTCGCCGGGAAAGGCGGAAGGGTGAGCTGAGACATGTCTGCGGCAGCCGGAGTATCCAGGTGCAGGGTATGGTCAAGCATTTGCTCCTCCTTTTTTCAGATTTTTGTTTCATGAGCACCTGAAGTTTAGCCGTAACAAATTAGATTCAGGTTATGGAATAATTAATTTCTTGTTGAAAGCAAGCCTGGTTTTAGGCTTTGTTCCCCATCCTCCCATTAAAAAGCCTTAAATCCATCCCCAGTCGCCCAGGCTACAGCATTTTCGCCTCTCAGCCCTTATAATGATTATTATCAAGGTATCCAGGAGGTGAAATCGTGGCTGACGATCACACAGCGAGTGATAGTCTGGTGGTGGTTTGGACTTCGGGCGACCGGGAAGTGGCCCGGAAAATGGTATTCATGTACACCAAAAACTCCCGGCTCCAGGGCTGGTGGGGCCGGGTGCGGCTGGTGGTTTGGGGCCCATCGGCGCTGTTACTCTCCCACGACCAGGAACTTCAGGAAGAGTTGGAGGAACTTAAGGCTGCGGGGGTTGAACTCCTGGCCTGCAAGGCCTGTGCGCATCTTTACGGGGTGACCGACCAGATCCGGGCCCTGGGGATTGAGGTGGTCTATATGGGCCAGCCCTTGACCGAGATGCTCAAGACGGGGTGGCATTGCCTGACCTTCTGAACCCGGCGCGCACCTCGGCCAGAAACATCGCTTTAGGGGTTCCGGGACCCAACTTCTAAAGCTATCTTGAACTCTAAGAGCCGGCTACTCCCGATAGAAAAACATGATATAATTTTTAAGAGAAGCCTCAACGGCGCTTGGGGCCATTGCGGCTCCAAGCCGGGCTGCACCACGTTATCTGAAAGGACAATGCATGGACATCCACCAGATCACCTACCGGGAAAAATTGGCCCAGCACCTGATCAAGCACCTGAGCAAACGGCGGCTGGAGGCGAGCTACGCTCCCACCGCGGCCCAGGCCCGGGACGAAGTCCTGGCCATGATTCCCGCAGGAGCCACGGTGGGCCGCTGCGGTTCCATGTCTCTTGTGGAGATGGGGCTGTGGGAGGCCCTGGCCGCCAAGCCCGGAGTGGAGATCATCGATCCCTACCGGCCGGGGCTGACGCCGGAGGAAGCTGCCGCCCTGCGCACCAGGGGTTTGACCGCCGATTACATGATTGCCAGCAGCAATGCCCTGACCCTGGACGGCAAGCTGGTTAACCTGGACGGCCTGGGCAACCGGGTGGCGGCCATGTGTTATGGGCCCAAGAAGGTCATCTTAGTGGTGGGACTCAATAAGGTGGCCCCGGACCTGGAGACCGCCATGGCCCGGGTGAAACATCATGCCGCGCCCATCAACGCCATCCGCCTGGGCCGGGCCACCCCCTGCGTGGAAACCGGCCTGTGCTCCGACTGCAAGAGCCCGGAGCGCATCTGCTACATGTGGTCCATCATCGAGGGCCACATGCTGGCCAACCGCATCCACGTCAAGCTCGTGGGCGAGGATTTGGGATACTGAACCCTGCCCGGCGCGGCGCCCTGGTCATCGTGTCCCTGGCGTTGCTGTGTGGCACTACCTCGCCCCTTGGGGCAGAAGGTCCGTTTTGCGGAGCATTGATGGACCGCCGGGAAATTCGCCAGCATCTCGAAGCCCATCTCCGCTTTCTGAGCGTCGAGTTGGGGGAGCGTTCCATCTACCTGCCCGCGCACTTAAAGGCCGCACAGGACTATATTTTTCAGCGCTTCGCAGCCATGGGTTACGAGCCCCGACATCAGACCTATATTTACATGCGGGAGCAGGTAAGCAATATCATCGTCGGGGAGGAGAAGCCATCGGGCTACTATCTCCTGGGGGCCCATTACGACACTGTATCCGGCACTCCCGGGGCCGACGACAACGCCAGCGGAGTGGCCGTGCTGCTGGAAGTAGCCCGCCTGGCCCGGCATCTGACCCTGCCACGCGCCTGGGCCTTTGCCGGCTTCACCTGCGAGGAACCCCCGGCCTTCTTCACCCCTTACATGGGCTCCCGAGTTTATGCCAAACATGCCCGCCAGCAGCGCCACCAGATTCTGGGCATGTTCTGTCTGGAAATGGTGGGATATTATTCCCAGACCCCCGGCAGCCAATCGCTGCCCCTGGCGCTGCGGTTCATGGGCTACCCCACCACCGGCAACTTTATCGGGTTGGTAAGCAACCGGTGCTCCCGCTCCCTCATGAAACGCCTGGAGGCCGCCATCAAAAGCGGCTGCCGCTTGCCCGCGGTGACCCTGGCCGTACCTCTGGGAGGGCACATCCTCCCGGAAGTGCGCCTGAGCGATCACGCCAATTTCTGGGACGAGGGCTATCCCGCCATCATGCTCACCGACACTGCGTTTATGCGCAATATTCACTACCACGGCCCCGGGGATGTCATGGAGCGCCTGGACCTGGATGCCATGACCGAGTTAACCCTGGGTCTGGTGAATTTTTTGCAACGGGAAGGCCGTTAAACTGAAAAGACCGAAAGCCCTGCGCCGGGCGCCTGGATATGTTAATATTTTTAAGTTAGGCGAAATTCAACTGCCGCACTTTAACCGAAAACAAGGATAGGCATGGCCGATAAGAAATTTTTAGGCAAGATTCATGGGGAACCGTGGGACGCTTTGGCCAAAGGCCCCCGGGAGGTATTGTCCACCATCTGGAACGATTATCTGGCTGAGGTCTTGCAAATCTCTCCCAAGAGCGAGCGCTACAAGATCCTGCGCCGGGAGATCGAAACGGCCGCAGGGTTTAAAGAAGTTTACCAGAGCTGGAATACCCTCCCTGCCGAGTCCCGGGCCCTTGCCTGGCGCCGCCTGATGACCGCCAGCCGCAACCAAATCCTGGAACGGGGGCAAAGCTGTGTCCGGTGCGGCGAATGTTGCGGGAAGGGCAGCCCTGCCCTGCTCAGTCCCGATCAGGGACTCTTCAACCGGGAAGTCCTCACGTGGAACGACGTCTATACCATGCGCCCCGGGGAGAAGGCGACCACCCGGGAGGGGCAGGTTACCGCCCTGACGGAGGAACGGCTGAAGGTCCGTGAAGTGCCGGGTAGCCGCCAGTGCTGGTTTTATGTGGCGGCCACCCAGACTTGCCGCATTTATGAGGACCGGCCGGAACAGTGCCGCCGTCAGAATTGCTGGGGCGAACCCCCGAACCCACCGGTCCCGGAGGAGCTGTTGCAACGTCGCCACCTCTTCGCCGGCGTACCCGAGGTATGGGAATTGATCCAGGAACATCAAGCCCGCTGTGATTGCGCCGCTGTGGCTCGCCTTCTGGCCGACCTGGGTACCGGTGGGGAAGAAGCCAGCGACGCCCTGTTCGAGGCCCTGCACTTCGACCACTATCTGAGGCAGTTGCTCATCAACGACTGGGAACTCACGCCGGCGGCCACCGAACTTCTCCTGGGCCGCCCCCTGACCGACTTTCTGGAGACCTACGGCTTACATGCCACTCTCACCCCGGAAGGGGTTTTTCACCTGGAGCCGCGTGAGGAACCCGCGACGCGGACTTAATGAGGGAGACTGAGGCCTAAAGACCGGTTGCCTCATCCCGGATGGCCCGGGGGTCACCGCTCGCCACCCTGAACAGGAAGCAGACATGCTCGAGAACCTGCCCGGGAGCATCCTGCCCAACTTTCCCTTTGGCTGGAATAAATTAAATCTAAGAATTTTCTCCCCTCACAATTAGGTTTTCCCTAATTGTCCCGGCGGTCCTGGGGTCATATACTGCCGCTACCGTACGATGGGGAAAGGGGTAGTCAATGCACACGATCGTCTATTGCGGTATCTTTCTTTTAGGGGGAGTGGCCCTGCTCATTATTATGCGCCTGATGCTGTTCCACTTCTGGGGTCCGTCTTACAAAAGAACCGGCGATGACCAGTTACTGAAGCGGATCGCCGACAGCTTACAGTGAAGAAAGCCGCCACAACGCCCGATCCGCAACCGGCCGGGCTTTGGGGGCCTTGCCGGATTCAGAGAGAAGTTACGGTAGACCGCCTCAGGGCAACACGCCCAGTTGCCAGCCCTGAAAATTAAGTTGAGGAGCGGCCATCATTTCTGGGGGCCTGCGCCGGTGGCCGGCTCGAAGAGTTTGAGATACCGGCCGTAGCCTTCTTTTACCAAGTCCTCCTTGGGAATAAACCGCAGCGCCGCGGAGTTCATGCAGTACCGCAGACCCGTAGGCGGCGGCCCATCCTCAAAGACATGCCCCAAGTGGGAATCACCGTGTTTGCTCCGAACCTCAGTACGCACCGTGAACCAACTGCGATCCTCCCGTTCCACGATGTCCCCGGGTTCCAAGGGCTTAGTGAAACTGGGCCAGCCGGTGCCGGAATCGTATTTGTCTTTGGAACTGAACAGCGGCTCGCCTGAAACAATATCTACGTAAATGCCTTCCCTTTTGTTATCCCAGTATTGGTTCTCAAATGCCGGTTCGGTGCCCTCCTTCTGGGTCACTTTGTATTGTAAAGGGGTCAACTTTTTGCGCAGTTCCGCATCGCTGGGCTTGGTATATTTCGGGTCGCCCGGCGGGCCGACGGGTGGATCGGCAGCACCCTGGCCTTGGCCCCAGACCTTTTCGAGAAATTGATCCCGGCCAGAATTCCAGCGATAGTATTTGTACCGCACGGGATTTTTCTTGTAATAATCCTGATGGTAGTCCTCCGCCCGGTAGAAATTGGTGAACGGCAGGATCTCCGTCACAATGGGCTTGTGAAAGCGCCCGGATTTTTCCAGGGCCTCTTTGGAGGCTTCCGCCAGGCGCTTTTGCTCCGTATCATGGTAAAAAATGGCACTGCGGTATTGCGGGCCCCGGTCCACGAATTGCCCCCCCGCATCGGTGGGGTCAATGTGACGCCAGAAATAGTCGAGTAATGCCTGGTAGGAGACCTTGGCCGGCTCATAGATCACTTGCACGGCCTCCACGTAACCCTTCTCGGCATAATTTTCATAGGTGGGATTGGCGCCGCGACCTCCGGCATACCCGGAAATTACTTCTACCACTCCGGGAACTTTTTCAAAATCTGATTCAACGCACCAGAAACACCCACCGGCAAAGGTGGCGGTCTGTAGGGTTTTTTGCGGTTGATCCATAGTGGCGCCCTTCCCCGATTTTTGCTTTGGGTTATTGTCCGCACGGCCGGCGGCAACGATCCCAACGGCCAACAATGCTATCAGTAAAAACGTGGTTTTCATATTCTTGGCGGCGTCTGGCTGTGCCCTAAGCTCCTATATTTATCCGTTATTATGTTAAAGCCGGTCTTTCCTCGCTTCTCCGGCCCAGAGCATGAATGGCGTTTGCTGCCTGTCACTTGCCGGTGCCGCTCTCGGGGCGAGTTTAGGGCTCCCCCAGGCAGGCCAGCATCCGGTCCCAGAGCTGGTCTTTGCCTTCCCGGTTAGGGGCGGAAAACCAGATGAAGTCGCCGGGGTTAACCCCGAAGGTCGCCAAGGCGCCGGCAGCATGTTGCAACTGGCGGCTGCGCTCCCCTTGCTTCAGCTTATCGGCCTTAGTCAGGACCGGGATCACCCGGCGTCCCTGCTCCAGCAAGAATTCCCACAGGAACAACTCCTCGTCTCCAGGCTGGCGGCGCCCATCCTGGAGAAACACCACCGCGGCCAAGGACTCACGCCGGCCCAGATACTCCAAAACCAGGCGCCCCCAGCCCGCCTTGAGTTCCTTCGACACCGCGGCATAGCCGAAGCCCGGCAGGTCCACGAAATACCAGCGCTGGTTGATGAGGAAAAAATTGAGAGCCCGGGTACACCCGGGATGAGAACTGGTGCGCACCAGTTTTTTGCGCCCCAGCAGGGTGTTGATCAGGGTGGATTTGCCCACGTTGGAACGCCCCAGAAAGGCCACTTCGGGCAGCCCCGCCGGGGGACATTGATCGGCCCGGTGCGCGCTCAAGCTGTACTCGGTTGTAATGATCTTGGGGCTAGCCATGGTCTGATGGAACGGCAGTCAGTGAAAGATTCATGGCTTATTATAGCCTGGCCTGCGTATAAATTCCAAGTTTCGGGGCATTATCCGACTCTGGCCACACCCTGACGCTCACCAGTTGCCAGCCCGAGCCCCTTTGCCATAAAGGTTGACGGGGCTTGGGTCTCCGGGTTAAGGTTAAACATTGGATGCGGAGGGAGGATGACGTTCGTGGCCTGGGGCCTATGGTTCCAATTCTGGTTGGCGCTGCTCACCCTGTGGGCCGGGATCCTGGTCATAGGCTGGTCTTATGTAGACCGGGAAAGCCCCATGATCCATCGTGCCTGTCGGTGGTGGGGCCGAAACCTCCTCAAGCTCGCCCACATCCCGGTCCAAGTGGAGGGCCTGGAACACCTGAAGCCGGGACAGGCCTATGTCTTTGCCGCCAACCACCGCTCTAACTTCGACATTTTTGCGCTGGTCGCGGTCCTGCCGGGCCGGTTTCTTTGGGTGGCCAAGAAATCGCTTTTCCATGTCCCCGTGCTTGGCCAGGCCTTAAGCCGCATGGGCTCCATTTCCGTGGACCGAGAAAACCTCCGTTCCGCGGTCCAGAGTCTCGATCAGGCAACGGCCATAGTTAAGGGCGGCGTGTCCATGGTCATCTTTCCCGAAGGCACCCGGTCCCTCTCCCGGGAACTCTTGCCCTTCAAAAAAGGGGTCTTCATCATGGCCCTGAAGGCGGGGCAGCCCATTGTGCCGGTGAGCATCAGCGGCACCCGCTTCATCCAGCCCCGGGACACCATCCGGATGAGACCAGGACCCATAAAAATAGTCATATCTCCCCCCATCGCCCCGGGCACCTTCAGCCGCAAAGAGGAACTCATGGCCGCAGTGCGCCAGGCCATCGACGCCCACTACGATCCCGATTTTCCCTATGGCCCTGGAAACTGAACCTCCTGACTGGGTAGATCTGACCTTCCTGGGCGGCCTGGGGGAAATCGGCCTCAACATGATGACCCTGGAGACCGACGACTACCTGGTGGTGGTGGACGCCGGACTCATGTTCCCCGAAGACCAGATGCTGGGGATCGACATCGTCATCCCCGATTTTTCCTACCTGCGGGAGCGCCGGGACAAAATGGCGGCCATTGTCCTCACCCATGGCCATGAAGACCATATCGGCGCGGTCCCCTTTTTGCTCAAAGAAATTCCGGTGCCGGTGTATGGCACCCCTTTTACTTTGGCCCTGCTCAAAGAAAAGCTGCGGGAGCACGGCCTCCTGGAAGACACCGAACTGCAGGAGATCACCCCCGGGGCGCCCCTGGTTCTGGGACCTTTTGAATTCGAGTTCATCCGGGTGTGCCATTCCATCGTGGACGGGGTGGGGTTGGCGGTGCGCACCCCCCAGGGCATCCTGGTGCATTCCGGCGATTTTAAGATCGACCAGACTCCGGTGACCGGCACTGCCACGGACCTGAACCGTTTCGCCCACTACGGCGAAGCCGGCGTCCTGGCTTTGATGTCCGATTCCACCAATGCCGAGCGGCCCGGTTACACTTTGAGCGAACGGGAAATCGGCCTCACCCTGGAGGGGCTTATCCGGGAAGCGGCAGGCCGGGTCATCGTCGCGGTCTTTGCTTCCCACATCCACCGCCTCCAGCAGATCATCGACATTGCCGCCAAGTTCGGGCGCCAGGTGCTGTTCAATGGCAAGTCCATGGTGCTCAACGCCCGGCTGGCCAAGGAACTGGGCCTGCTGACCGTCCCCTCCGGTCTGGAGATCACCGTGGGGGAACTGGACCGGCTGGACCCCGCCCGGACCATCATCGTCACCACCGGCAGCCAGGGAGAGCCCCTGAGCGCCCTGGCCCGCATCGCTTTGGAAGCCCACAAGCAGATCCACATCCAGGCGGACGACCTGGTTATCCTCTCCTCCAAGTTCATCCCCGGCAATGAGCGGGCCATCACCACGGTGATCAATAACCTCTACCGCCTGGGAGCCGAGGTGGTGTACCAGGAGGTGGCGGACATCCACGTCTCCGGGCACGCTTCCCAGGAGGAGCTGAAGCTCTTGTTGAATCTCACCCGGCCCCGCCACTTCATTCCCATTCATGGGGAGATGCGTCACCTCATCAAGCATAGCCGGCTGGCCCGGGCCGTGGGAGTGCCTGCGGACGGCATCCTCCTGGCGCAAGACGGCAATCAGATCCGCTTCGAGGCCCAGGGTGCGACCTTGCAAGAGCGGGTAGATACAGGCCGGGTCTTCGTGGACGGCAAAGGGGTGGGGGACGTCAGCCGCATCGTGCTCCGGGACCGCCGCCACCTGGCCGCGGACGGCTTAGTGATCGCCTATGCCGCGGTGGACCCCACGACCCGCCGGATCGTCACCGAGCCGGACCTCATCACCCGGGGCTTCACCCTGGAAGACGAGCAGGCTCTGCTTTTGGATCAGGCCCGGGATATTTTTCGGGAGATCGTGCTTCGGGCCCTGTCCGACCCCACCCAGGACTGGCTGGAAATCCAGACCCAGGTCAGTAAGGCCCTGCGCAAGCTCTTCTTCAAGCTCCTGGAACGCCGCCCCATGATCCTGCCCCTGATCTTGACGCTGTAAAACAGCTGCCAGCTTTCAGCCATAGCCAGATTATGGAGCCCTTGCCTTTTAAAGAACCCCTTGATATCATAAAGTTCTTATGAAAAGGGCCGCTACCTTGCGTCTCCAGATCTTGGCCGTTATTGGCTGGGCGGCGCTTTTCCTGCCGTTAGGAAATCTCGCCGCAATTGCGGCTCAGCCGGTTGGGCGCCCCCATTGCCATGGGGTTGGCGCCGGCATTGTCTCAGGCCAGTGTCGCTGCCCGTCCGGAATGCCCGGTCATTGCCGGGGCTGCGGCCACGGCGGCATGTCTCTGTGTCGTTGCGGTTGCGGCAGTCCGGCTTTTAGCGCCGCGCCTGCTGCCGTTATGCCCGCCGGGCCCGCTTCCCCCTGCGTTCATCGCGTGGTCACTCTTGCCTCAAAAATATTTCCCCCCAACATTTTCCATCCTCCCGAACTCAGCCACTTTCACTCCAAACCTGATTTAAACAAAGCGGTTTCTCCTGATTACAGACCTCTGGAAATCTTGGCGCACCATGCCTCCAGAGGGCGAACTTTTGACTTATCGTGCCTATAGGACCCGGCAGGGCCAGGTTTCCTTTCGCCAGGGCGGGGGGAATTAAAAACAACTCTCCAGGCCCCTTGAAAAGCCCGCTTTTTTAGGCAAAGAGTTCAAGACGCCTAGAAAAACTTGTACACATTTTAAGGTTATGCCTATAATTCACGATAATTTAAAGAAGGCGGCAGGGAAGATGGCTAAACCGCATCGACTTCTCCGAAGCGCACTCTTTCTGGTCCTGTGTCTTACCGGGACTTTCAATCTGTCCGCGCCCTTGTGGGCCCAAAGTGGGGCGGGCTTACCGCCGGATTTGCAAGTTCTCATCAATGAGGCCCTTAAAGCCAACCCGGATATCAAGCAAAGGTTTGAGCTGAAATCCGCGGCTGATGAGGCGGTCACGCCTGCAGGGGCCCTGGATAATCCTCAGTTTGGCTTTGGCCTCATCAACCTCCCTACCGACACCTTCAGCTTTGGCCAGGAGCCCATGACTCAGAAGTCCCTCAGCCTGTCCCAGAAATTTCCCTTCCCGGGCAAACGCCGCCTGCGTTCTGAGGTAGCCGCAGAGCAGGCCCGCTCCGACGACCTGCTGTATAAGGATAAAAAAAACGAGATTCGAGCCCTGGTGATCCAGCGGTATTGGAACCTGTCCCTGGCCTATAGCGCTTACGACATCACGCAGCGAAACAAACAGTTTTGGGACCAGGTGGTAAAGGTGGCAGAAACCCGCTACAGCGTCGGTCAGGTTCGGCAGGCCGATGTGCTCCAGGCCCAGGTGGAGTTGGGCAATTATCTCAATCGGCTGCTGCAATGGCGCCAGCGCCAGGAGTCGCTCATGTCTGACTTGAACGCCCTACGCTCCCAGCCGCCCCAGACTGCCATATCCAAGCCTCAGCCGCTGCATTCCCGGCCCTTCAACCTCAAGCTGGATGACTTGCTGGCCCATGCTAAAAACCGGCCCCAGTTGGAAGCGCTGAACGCCCTCATTGCCAGGCAGGACAAGGCAGTGGAGCTGGCCAAAAAAGACTACTACCCCGACCTTAACTTCGGCATAGCCTATGGTTTCCGGAATTCCCTGGGCCCCCCGGTTAACAAGAAGCAGGCGGATTTTTTCACCTCCACCTTTATGATTGACCTGCCCATTTGGTGGAATGCCAAAATCAAGCCGAGGATTCGGGAGGCGGTGGATCGCCGGGCCGCAGCTAAAGAGGCCTACCGGTCTTTCTGGGACCGCTTAAGCGCCGCCACCAAGGACCGTTACGACAAGCTGCTGCGCTTGCATCACCAGATCATCCTTTATGAAAAAGGCATTATCCCCCAAGCCCAGCAGGCCGCATCCGCCTCACTGGCCGACTACTCCGTGGGCATGTTGGACTTTGCCCGGATGTACCAGAACCAGATTGCGGCCTTCAACGCCGAATTGTCGCTCCAGGAATTTCTGAAAGATTTTGAAGAAAACTGGGCCGAATTGGAGTGGCTGGTGGGTGCCGAACTGCCCCGGCCGCCGGGAGGGAAAAAATGACGCCTGCTTCCCGTGGTAAGGCTGGTGGGGGTTGGGACTGGCAATAATCCTGGTCCTGGCGATACTAACAGGATTGCATTTCTTTGGGGTGCTTCCCTGGCCTGCCGGAAAAGCCAAACCCAAGGCCCTCTGTTACGTCTCGCCCAACAACCCCAATTATATCAAGGCGGCGCCAGCAGGGACCCCGAAGGTCATGAACTGGTGCCGGTCTACCCTACCGGGACTCCGGGACAACCGCCCGCGGCACTGACGCCCCCGACTGCACCTACTACAGCTCCCAGCGCTCCGGCGGCGCCAAAGGGGGAACGCAAGATCAAGTACTGGGTGTCGCCCATGGACCCTGGCTATATCCGGGACAAACCCGGCAAGGCCCCCTGCGGCATGGACCTGGTGCCCGTTTATGAAGAGGGGGGCAAGGAGGCCCCGGGCGCCATCAAGGTATCCCCCGCCACCATCCAATCCATGGGGGTGAGGACCGCCAAGGTGGAGGTGCGGCCCCTGTCCCGGCTCACCCTGGCTGTGGGGCTGGTGAATTTTAACGAACGCAACCTTGCCACCATTACCACCAAAGTGAATGGTTGGGTGGAGCGCCTCTTCGAAGTAAAGAAATCGGGAGCCAGGGGTCAGGAGGCGATTG
>DZCR01000017.1 GCA_022736495.1 Desulfobacca acetoxidans | reverse complement strand
ACTCCATATTACCTTGCCGTTGCCTAAAATGACCGGCAATGCTTATGAATTTTGCAAGAGGCTCAATGGATATGGACTTACAAAAATACCCGGAAGACGTTTGGGGCCGGGCCCAAGCCATCCGCCTGCTGATCCTGGACATCGACGGGGTGCTCACCGACGGCCGCCTCTATTTCGATGCCAAGGGCGAAACTCTCAAGGTCTTTCACGTCCGGGACGGCCACGGCATCAAAATGGCCCAGAGGGGCGGCATTGAGGTGGCCATGGTAAGCGGCCGCCGCTCTGACGCGGCGTTCCACCGGGCCCGGGAGCTGGGCATCAGCCGCTTTTATGAGGGCGTCCGGGACAAAGTCGCCATTTTGGCAGAACTCCTGGCGGCCCTGAATCTCTCTCCGGCTGAGGTGGCCGCGGTGGGCGACGAACTGGTGGACCTGCCCCTGTTCCACCGGGTAGGCCTCGGAGTGGCGGTGGCGGACGCGGTCACGGAGGTTGTGGCCGCGGCCCATTGGGTCACCTCACTTCCGGGCGGAGGGGGCGCGGTCCGGGAGGTCTGCGATCTGCTCTTAAAGGCCCAGGGCAAGTGGGCGGAACTCTTGAGGCCATGGCTGGGACCATAAAATTTAGGAACGGTAAACCCCAGGACAGTTGTCCTGCATTTTTCTTCCGGTTCCCAAGCAGACGCCTGGCGAGGCCAGATATACCTTTACACTCTGCTCCTCCCCTAATATAATTCCAGGGAAAAGCTCTGAATTTGGCATGAAAAATATTGTAGGCAGGGGAACGTCAATGTGGCGCCGCTCCCGGTGGCTCTGGGTGCTGGGAACCATGATCGTGGCAGGATTTGGCGCCTGGGGGCTCTGGGGCCAGAGGCCGGCGCCTCCGCCTCCCAAACCCGCCGCCACGGTTCGGCATCCCAAGATGGAGGGCCTCTCTCTTACCGAGATTCAAGAAGGCGATAAACGGTGGGTCCTGGCGGCCAAAAAGGCGGATTTTCACCCGGAGCAGGACACGGTCAGTATCAGCGGCGTGCGGGTGGAATTTTATGGGCCCGGAGAAGACATTCGAGTCAAGGCGGATGAAGGCGTGTTCCATACCAAGACCCGGGTTTTAACCCTGAAGGGACATGTGGAGATGCAGCGCGGCGACCTGACTATCCAGACCAACGAGGCCACCTATCTTCCCAGCGAGCAGGTTTTGGTGGCCCCCCAGGATGTGGTGATCAGCGAGCCGCGCCTTAAGATAGCAGGCAAGGAGGTCCGGGTGGAACTGGCCGCCAAAAAGCTCATTATAGCCCAGCACCGCCTCACCGAAGTGCAGGTGCAGGATTGGAGGGTCAAGCCGTGAAGCCCCAAAGGTTTTTAACCCTGGCTGGAATTCTGGCTCTGTGGTTGACCGGTTTGACCCTGGCCTACGGCGCCCCGGCCCAGCCAGCGGCCACGGAAAAGGAAATCCCGCTGCGCATCACCGCCGCCCGCCTGGAGGCGGATCAGAAAGCCGGGATCATCATCTTCAGCGGCCAGGTCAAGGCCCTGTATGGCGACTCCACTTTGTACTCCGATAAGCTGCTGGTCTATTTAAAGAATCAACCGGCCCCGCCCAAAGGTGCGGCCAAGCCTCCGGGGGACCAGGCCGAGCAGTCGCCGTTGGGGGATTTGGGAGCCGGGAAGATTGACCGCATCGTTGCCAAGGGGCAGGTGCGTTTCGTCCAGGCGGATCGGGTGGCCACCGGCGACGAGGCCATTTACTATAAGGACAGGGATGAGGTGGTGCTCCGGGGCCACCCCCAGTTATGGCAGGCCGAAAATACCCTGAAAGGGGAGCGGATCGTTTTCAATATCAAAACCAATAAGGTATTAGTGGAAAGTTCACCCCAGCGTCGGGTGGAAGCCCTCCTCTACTCCAAGGGGAGCCCTGAGGGCAAAACCGTTCTGCCTCTTAGTCCTAAAACCTGCAAGGGGCCGCAGCCTTAGGATATGCACCGCCTCGCTCTGGAAACCCTGGTCAAGAGTTATAACGGCCGCATGGTAGTAAACCACGTCTCTCTGGAGGTGAGGAGCGGCGAGGTGGTGGGACTCCTGGGCCCCAACGGCGCCGGCAAGACCAGTACCTTTTTTATGGTGTTGGGGCTGCTGCAACCGGATGGTGGGAAGATTTACCTGGACGGCGAAGATATTTCCCTCCTGCCCATTTACCGGCGAGCCCGGTTGGGTCTACAATATCTGCCTCAGGAGGCTTCGGTGTTCCGCAAGCTCACCGTGGCCGAAAATATTATGGCGATTCTGGAGACTTTGGAACCAGATTTGCAAGTCCGTCAGGAGAGGCTGGAGAAATTATTGTCCGACCTGAGGATTAGCCATCTGGCCCATCAGAAGGCTTCAGCCCTGTCCGGCGGCGAACGGCGCCGGGTGGAGATTAGCCGCGCCCTGGTCACCGCCCCCCACTTTATCATCCTGGATGAACCCTTTGCTGGGATCGACCCCCTGGCGGTTACAGATATCCAAAATATTATCAGGGAGTTGAGGGATCGGGGCCTGGGTGTTCTGATTTCTGATCATAATGTTCGGGAAGCCTTGGGAGTCTGCGACCGGGCGTACATCCTCAATGAAGGCGTGATCCTGGAAGAAGGGTCGCCGGAGCAATTGGTCCACAGTGAGTTGGCCAAAAGAATTTACTTGGGCGAGGCCTTTAAGTTATAATGGTTTTAAGGTCGCGGCAGGTCGGGGCCTTTATCAGGATAGGATTATGCATAAGGCGATCAGATGGCCTTAGAAATTAGACAAAGTTTAAAGCTCACACAGTCCCTCATCATGACGCAGAAATTGCAGCAAGCCATCAAGCTGCTGCAACTCTCGCGTATGGAGCTGGTGGGTGAAATAACCCAGGCCCTGGAAACCAACCCGGTTCTGGAAGATGATCAGTTTGAAGAAGAAAAAGTGGCGGGAGAGGATGAGTTAGGGCTGGGGAAACTTGCCGATGGGGAGGCCCAGCCGGCGGAGGGCGCAACCGAAGCCGAGAGCAAATCCGTCTCGGAAGAATGGGATTGGGACAGCTTCCTCAAGGACCGCCTCATGCCCACCCCGGTGGGTGAATATGAAGAACGGGAAGCCCTGCCTTTCGAGTCCCTGAATGCGCAAGAGACCACGCTGAGGTCACACCTCATCTGGCAGCTCCAGATGGCCAAACTGGATGACGAAGGCGAAACCATCGGGTTGTTGATCATCGGCAACCTGGACAAAGACGCCTATCTCCGGGTCAGCGTCGAGGAAATCGCCGCCGAGATGGGCGGGATCGACCCGGCCCGGGTGGAGCAGGTCCTGGAGATCGTCCAGAGCTTCGACCCGCCGGGGGTGGCAGCCCGAACCCTGAAAGAATGTCTGCAGTTGCAGCTCAAGTTCCGGGGTATCGACGATCCCCTGGTGTTGGCTATTGTGGACCGCCACCTGACTAACCTGGGAAACAAAAATTACCATGCCATCGCCCGGGATCTGAAGGTATCCCTGGAGAAAGTGGTTGAAGCCGGCGATCTCATCGCCAACCTGGAGCCCAAGCCCGGCCGGGGGTTCGACTCCGAAGAGGCGGACTACATCAACCCCGACGTCCACGTGGAAAAGGTGGGGAATGAATACGTCATCCGTCTAAACGACGACGGCCTGCCCAAGCTGCGGGTTAACTCATATTATCTTGAGGCCTTGCGGGGTCCTGACAAACTGCCGGACTCGGTCAAGAGTTATATTCAAAAGCACCTGGATAACGCCCTCTGGTTTATTCGCAGCATCCACCAGCGGCAAAAGACCCTGTACCGGGTCACGGAGAGCATCGTGCGTTTCCAACGGGAATTTCTGGACCATGGCTTGTCCCACCTGAAGCCCTTGACCCTGCGCCAGGTGGCGGAAGATGTCCAGATGCACGAATCCACCATCAGCCGGGTCACCACCAATAAGTATGTATATACCCCCCAAGGCGTCTTTGACCTCAAGTTCTTCTTCAACAGCGCTATCAACATGTCTTTGGGGGACCAGATCGCCTCGGAAAGCGTCAAAGAAAAGATTCGCCAGATCGTGCAATCCGAGGACGCGGAGAATCCCTTGAGCGATCAGGAGATTGCCGATATGCTGCGCCGCCAGGATGTGATCATTGCCCGGCGCACCGTGGCCAAATATCGCGGCATGCTGGGGGTGTTATCCTCCAGTAAACGCAAGAAACCTGGGTACCTACGCAAGAGCCAACCGGCAAATCATGTCTCCTAATGAAAGAAATATCCCGGTTTTTTTGCGAGCCTAATTCTTTGGGAGGAACTAATGCAGATTTCCGTAACTTTTAGACAGATTGAGCCCTCTGAGGCCTTGAAGAATTATGTGACCGATCGCTTGAATAAATTTAAACGTTATCTGGACGGACCGGTGGAAGCCCACGTCGTGCTGGGTTTAGAAAAATTTCGCCACTTGGCGGACGTGACCATTGATAGCAATGGCCGAATCATCAAGGGTAAAGAAGAGAATGCCGATATGTACGCGGCCATCGATCTGGTGATGGACAAGATCGATATGCAGTTGAAAAAAGTTCGGGATAAGCTCAGGAGCGCCAAAGGCGACCGGAGCAGGTCCACTGCTTCCGCGATGGCTGAGCCCGAAGAAGCTCCGGCTCTACCGGCCATGCGGCGCAAACGGGTGGAGGTTCCCGCTTTGCAGCTGACAGACGCAGTAGAGCTTATGCAAAAAGGGAATGACGACTTGCTGGTCTTTACCAATGTTGCCAGCGGCAGTTTGCACATCTTATACCGACGCCAGGACGGCGTCTACGTCATGGTCGAACCCGACCTGGGATAGAATTTGGGACCGGCATGAAAATTATCGACCTCTTGGCCCCAAATTGCATCCTGCCCAATTTGCAGGCCACCAATAAAAAGGGCGTGCTGGAGGAATTGGCCAAGTCTTTGGCGCCGGGGTCCGATGGGCTCTCTCTCCAAACCGTCATGGACGTGCTGCTGGACCGCGAGCGTCTGGGGAGCACCGGCATCGGCGATAACATTGCCATCCCTCACGGGAAGCTCCCGGAACTCTCCCGACTCTTGCTGTGCTTCGGCCGCAGTCTCAAGGGAGTCGACTTTGACTCCATGGATGGCAAGCCTTCCCATATCTTTTTCATGCTTCTGGCGCCTATTAATTCTGCCGGACTCCATCTCAAGGCCCTGGCCAAGATTTCCCGGATGCTCATGAGCCAACCCTTTCGGGACAACCTGATGAAGGCCGCTGGGGCCGAGGATATTTACCGCTTGATCGCCGAACGCGACGCAGAATTTTAATCTCAAGTCTCACGTATTCTTTTCTGGCTGTCGATAAGAATAAAGCAGGTCATCTAAAAGAAGAATAGAATCGTCAAACATGACGCACGCATCAGGTCCGCCCCAGGAATCGAACCAACAACACCAGTCCCCTTTTTCCATATTGATTCTTACCGGGCTTTCCGGTTCGGGGAAAAGTACGGTGTTGCGCGCCCTGGAAGATATCGGCTACTTTTGCGTTGACAACCTGCCTCTAGGTCTGCTCCCGGCGTTCCTCCAAATGCAGTCGCCGGCTCTGCAAAACGGGCGCAAGATCGCCCTGGTCATGGATGTCCGCACCGAAGGCTTCCTGCAGAATTACGTTCAGGTCTTCAAAGGGCTTGAGGACCAGGGCTACCATTTGCATATCATTTTTTTGGAGGCAGACGAAGCTACTTTGATCCGGCGCTTCAGTCAGACCCGGCGCCAGCACCCGCTGGCGGACCACGATACCATCATCCAGGCCCTGCGCCTGGAGCGCATCTCCCTGGCGGGCTTACGTCAACTGGCCCACCGCATCATCGACAGCTCCCACTATAACCCTCATCAACTGCGGGAGCTGATCATAGATGAGTACTCCGAGCTCTTGCCCCGCCAGAGAATGCGGCTCCATCTCATTTCGTTTGCTTACAAGAAAGGCATTCCTCCGGAAGCTGACATGGTATTGGACGTGCGGTTTTTGCCCAACCCCTATTTTGTTGAGGAATTGCAGCCCTTAACCGGCGATGATCCCGGGGTCCGGGAGTATGTATTGGATAAGCCTGAGACGCAAACCTTCCTCGACCACCTGTTCACCTTTGTAGACTTTTTGCTGCCCCGCTATCAAGAAGAAGGTAAGACCCACCTCACCCTGGCCATCGGCTGTACCGGGGGCCAGCACCGCTCGGTGGTCATCGCCAACGCCCTGGGCCTGCATTTGACTCAAGGCAATTACCCGTTCACCCTTACCCATCGCGATATGCCGCGGTCTGCAGGAGATAAGCTATGATCGGCATTTTAATCGTCACGCACAAGGAACTGGCCGAGGCTTTGATGAATGTGTGGGACCTGATCCTGGGACGGCAGGAGAAAATTGTGGCTGTGTCGCTGGATCCCAGCGCGCCGCCCGAAGTCTCTCGTCAGCAAATTCAGCGCGGCCTGACCCAGGTGAATAACGGCAACGGCGTGGTCATCCTCACCGACATGTTGGGGGGCACTCCTTCCAATCTCACTTTGTCGTTTCTGCAAGAAGGGAAGGTGGAGGTCATTACCGGCGTCAACCTGCCCATGCTCATGAAACTGGCCCAACTCCGTGATAAGGATGATTTGCGGGAGGTGGCCCTGGCCCTGCAGCAATCCGGCCAGAAAGGAATTACCGTGGCCAGCGAAGTTCTTCATAAAAAATGACCCGGGGGTTGCTTATCCGCCGGGCCGGCCTGGCGGATATCTCGGCCATCTGGGCCATTGAAACGATCTCTTTTCCCACTCCCTGGTCCCGCTGGTCCTTCCTGGCGGAATTGGGCCACCGCAATAGCCACATGCTGGTAGCCGGCCCTCCCTTCCCACAACCCTGGCAGATATGGGCCTACCTCATATTCTGGGTCGTGCTCGACGAGATGCACATCCTCAACCTGGCCGTCCACCCCGCGCAGCGTCGCCGGGGCATCGCCCGGCGCTTGCTGTCCGAAGGCCTGGCCCAGGCCCGGGCCCTGGGAGCCGAACTCGCCTGGCTGGAGGTGCGGCCGTCCAACGCCGCCGCCCGGTCCTTGTATGAATCCTTTGGCTTCAAAGAAGTGGGCCGCCGCCCCCAATACTACGACGACACCCACGAAGACGCCCTGCTCTTGACTTTAGAATGGTGAGAAAAAGGAAGAAAATAAAGGGCGGAGCGAGGTATTGGCAGCCGCAGGCTTTAGCCTAAGCTCTCACTCACCGAGCTCTTTTACCAAACTTGCAATCAAATGGTAGCACAGGCGTCTCGCCTGTGCCGGGCAGCTAAAGATACATGGCCACGCCGGTTACCCGAGTGGAAGAAAAATCCCCCTACCCCCCTTTATTTAAGGGGAGTGCTTAAAAGCTCTCCCTGTGAAAAAGGGGAATTTAGGGGGATTCGGGTTTTCTCGCTAACTCTTCGGCTACCTTGGGCTTTTAGGCCGTCGAACACTGGCCGCAGCCTTTCGGATGTTCCCGGGAGCTGGTGGCCAGGGTCTTCTTGAGGTACTTCTCCACCAGCGCCTCCGGGGCCTCCAGGGGGGCGCCGGGCATAACTTCGATGCCCTTTTTGGTGAGCAGCCCTTGAGCCTTTTCTCCCAGGCTGCCGGCGATGACGTGGGTCACTCCCAGGTCATCCAGCCATTCGGGGACGCCCCCAGGCTCATGGGGCGGGGCCGGGATAAGTTCCTTGGGCCCGATGGCGCCGTCTTTGACCTTAAAGATGGCAAAGTGCGTGGCATGGCCGAATTTATCCGTCAGTTTGCCGTCTTCCACCGGCAGGGCGAACTTCAGAACCCCGGGCTCCCGTTTGGCCATCGCCGTTGCGGGCAGAGTCTCCAGGATATAATCCACGATGGGCTTCAAGGCCTGGAAGAAGGGGCTGTCGGCCTCCTTTACCTGCAAAAGCTGGCCCTGGTCCGAGGCCTCCACCACCATGGGGTCGAACGGCAGGGCTCCCAGGAAGGGGACCTTGGCGGCCTGAGCGGTCTTTAGGCCGCCGCCGCTTTTGAACAGGGGCAGGTCCTTGCCGCAGTGGGGGCAGCTGTAGCCGCTCATGTTTTCCACGATCCCCACCACCTTCATGTTGATCTTTTCGCAGAAATTGAGCGATTTTCTCACGTCCGCCAGGGAAATCTCCTGGGGCGTGGTGACGATGATCGCCTGGGCGTCGGGGATGGTTTGGGCCACGCTCATGGGCTCATCCCCGGTCCCCGGCGGGGAATCCACCACCAGATAATCCAGCTCCCCCCATTGCACTTCGCTGATAAACTGGCGAATAAGCTGGTGCTTCAAGGGACCCCGCCAGATCACCGCCATATCCCGGTCGCGCATCAGGACCTCGATGGAGATGACCCGGAGGTTATCAAAGAGGTCCGGGGGCAGGTCAAACTGGCCGTGGGTCAGGTCCAGAGGCTGCTTCAGGCCCAGCATCCTCAAGACGTTGGGACCGTGAAGGTCCACATCCATCAATCCCACTTTCTTGCCCCGGCGGGCCAGCGACACCGCCAGATTGACGGCCACACTGCTCTTTCCCACGCCACCTTTGCCGCTCATCACTACCAACTTGTGGCGAATCTGCTTCAGGGCCCGGGCCAGTTCGCGCTCTTCCTGGTCTTTGTCGTGTTCATGATGAGCCGGATCGCATCCCTCGCAAGACTTGGGATCTTCGCCGCAGGTCTTGGGATCGGCTCCGTGAGTACATTTATCCATTTCCAAAACTCCTCGTAAAGGTAATCAAAGAAAATCAGCAGAGGGGATTTATGAATCTCCTCTGGTGCTTCTATAAATAGTATAACTTTATGACTCTTCTGTGCAAGAGACAATTAATGAACAAAAGTCAATTATAGGTCAAAATGTCGGGCTGCTGCAGTCGACGGCCTCTGAACTCAGCAACTTTTTGGAACAAAGATCACGGCAATAACCAGCTCATCCCATCATGAGTAAGGCGATCTGTCGGTACAGTGGCATGATGATCATCCCCATGATTCCGGTATAAAACAGAACCAGGATAAGGATGAACCCCACCGGTTGCAGGTAAGCATACAGCCGAGCCAGTTCCCGGGGCAGCGCCAGGGCCAGGAGGTGAGAGCCGTCCAAAGGCGGAATGGGGATCAGGTTGAACAGGGCCAGGAAGATGTTGATGCTGACGCCGAAATAGGCCATTTGCATGAGGCCCGGATTATTGAGCCCCAGCCGCACTAAAATGGAAAAGAGTGCGGCCAGGGCCAGGTTGCTCAGCGGCCCGGCGGCGCTTACCGCAAACTCCCCCCAAACATAATTGCGATAGTTCAGGGGGTTGACCGGCACCGGTTTGGCCCAGCCGAAGAGAATGCCGGCGTGAGTCATCAGGAGCAGCAAAGGCAGGATGATGGTGCCCACGGGGTCGATGTGGGGCACGGGGTTCAGCGTGATGCGGCCCATAATCCGGGCCGTGGGATCACCGTTCAGCAGGGCCACGTAGCCGTGGGCCACCTCATGGACAATGACGGAAAATAGCAGCACGATGGCCATGAGAGCCGCTTCCATGAGGTAAGGGAGGTTCATGCCGGGCATATCAGGCTCCCCGAACCATGGATTCTCCCGCGACCTTGAGCCGTTCCAGTTCCGGAAGAGACGATGCCTCGAAGTAGAAACGCACCACCGGCTCGGTGCCCGAAGAACGGAAACACACCCAACTGCCGTCCTCCAGGACGTACTTGTGTCCGTCCAAGGTGATGTGCTCGGTCACGGCCAGGCCGGCAAAACGGGCCGGGGGAGTCTGTAGCTTATCCAAAAGTCGCTCTTTAACTCCCGGTGTGAGGGAGAAATTGAGGCGGCGGTTGTAAACCGGGCCGACCTTGGCAAAGAGTTCATCAATAAGTTCCGGCAGTCCCTTGCCTTTCCGGGCCACCATTTCGGCCACCAGGACGCAAGCCAGGATGCCGTCTTTTTCCGGCAGATGGTGTTTCATGGAGAAGCCATCGCTCTCCTCGCCTATCATGACCACCCGGTCTTCATTAATATATCTCCCCAGGTGCTTGAAGCCCACCTTGGTGACGTAAACCGGCCGGTGATAGCGGGCGGCAACTCGGTCAATCAGGTGGGTAGTGGCCACGCTGCGGGCTACGCCTCCATCCCAGCCCCGGGTCTCGATGAGATAATCGAAGAGCAGGGCCAGTACGGTGTTGGCATCTTGATAAACGCCCCGGGAGTCCACAACCCCGAAGCGGTCGGCGTCGGCGTCCACCGCCAGGCCCAGATGGGCGCCGGTGGCCTTGATCCGGGCCGAAAGGTCCTGGAGGACTTCCTCGCAGGGCTCCGGCCGGCGCCCGCCGAAGTAGGCATCCCGATAGCCGTTGAAGGTCTCCACCTGCACTCCTGCCTCCCGCAAAAAGCTGTCCAAATAATCCCGGCCGGTGCCGAAAAGCACATCCGCCACCACCTTAAGGCCCGAGCGTTTTAGCACCTCGGTGTCTATCAAGTCCCTCAGGTGCTGAAAATAGGAGCTTCGGGGATCCAGATCCAGGACCAGGCCCTGTTCCCGGGCCTGAGCCACGGGCATGGTCTTGATGCTTTCGGGTCTCAGCTTGCGGATGAGGGCTTCAATGACATTAGTCACCGGCGAGGGGGCCGGCCCGCCGGTGGCGGGAGAGAACTTGATACCGTTGTATTCCGGAGGATTATGGCTGGCCGTGATGTTAATGGCCCCGGCGTTCTGACCTTCCCGGATGGCCCAGCTCACCACCGGCGTGGGACAATCCCGGGTGGTGAAATGACTGGTGATCCCGTTGCCGGCCATCACTTCGACTGCGGCGGCGGCAAAGGCCTCGGAGCGAAAACGGGTATCGTAACCGATTACTATGCCTTGATCATGGATGCCTTCCTGTTTCAGATAGTCGGCAATCCCCTGGCACACCAGGCGGGCATTGGCAAAGGTGAAATCCTCGGCCAGTATGCCCCGCCACCCTGAGGTGCCGAATTTGATCTCAGTCATCTGGGCTGATCTTTTCGCTTGTCGGGATGGGATAAGAGCGGCCTGCAGTCGAGGACCATGCTCAGACCGAGTCGTTGTCTGGCCCTGCCTTCTGGCCGCTTCAGGAAATTAAGTCCCCAGATCGTAGGAGGCCAGATATTTCTCCTGCTCAGGCGTCAGGGCGTCGATTTCCACCTGCATGGCCGCCAGCTTCAACCGGGCGATTTCTTGGTCGATATCTTCGGGAACCGGGTAGACCTGTTTGGCGAACTTCTGGTGGTTTTTGGAAATAAATTCCGCGGACAGGGCCTGATTGGCAAAGCTCATATCCATGACCGCTGAGGGGTGGCCTTCCGCCGCGGCCAGATTGACCAGGCGCCCTTCCGCCAGCACATACAGGCAGGTGCTGTTTTTCAGAGTGAATTCTTCCACCGAGTCCCGAATCTGCCGCCGGGCGGTGCTGATGCGCTCCAGGCTGGGAATGTCGATTTCCACGTTGAAGTGCCCGGAGTTGGAGAGGATGGCGCCATCTTTCATGAGGACGAAATGCTCTTCCCGGATGACATTGATATCGCCGGTGAGGGTGCAGAAAATGTCGCCGATCCGGGCGGCCTGCTCCATAGGCAGGACTTCATAGCCGTCCATCAGGGCTTCCAGGGCCTTGAGGGGGTTGACCTCGGTAATCACCACCCGGGCCCCCATGCCCCGGGCCCGCATGGCCAGTCCCCGGCCACACCAGCCATACCCCGCCACCACAAAGATGTTCCCGGACATCAGCCGGTTGGTGGCCCGCAGGATGCCGTCCAGGGTGCTCTGGCCAGTGCCGTAGCGGTTGTCGAAGAGATACTTGGTCATGGCGTCATTCACGGCGATGATGGGATAGCGCAGCACCCCGTCTTTGGCCATGGCCTTAAGGCGAATCACACCGGTGGTGGTCTCTTCGGTGCCGGCAAAAACATCAGGGAGCAAGTCCTGGCGCTTGGTGTGGACGGTAAAAACCAGGTCGGCCCCGTCGTCCATGGTCATGTGGGGCCTGACCTCCAGGGCCTGGTGAATATGGCGATAATAGGTGTCCCCATCCTCGCCTTTAATGGCAAACGTGGGGATGCCTTCGTACTTGGCCAGGTAAGCCGCCACGTCGTCCTGGGTGCTTAAGGGGTTGGAGGCGCAGACATGCACTGCTGCCCCGCCGGCCTTTAAGGTAGCAGCCAACACCCCGGTTTCGGTGGTGACATGTAAACAGGCGGCGAGCCTGAGCCCGGCCAGGGGTTTTTCCCGCTCGAACCGCTCCCGGATGGCATTTAAGACCGGCATATCCCGCCGGGCCCACTCCACCCGCAGGCGACCCTTGTCCGCCAGATTGATATCTTTGACGTCGTAATTCATGCGATCCTCATTTGGCTATTTCGCAAGTGCAGCTTGCGGCTGGCAGATGCAGACGGGAGAAGGGCCTTTCAGGCCAGCCTTTTCCCGTAACATGTCTATTTTATTGACGTACTCCCAAGTAAAGTCTGGATCCGTGCGGCCAAAATGGCCATACGCCGCGGTCTTCTTGAAGATGGGTCGCTGGAGTTCCAGATATTGAATCATGGCTGCGGGCTTAAAGCTAAAGGTGGACTTAATGATCTCCAGGAGCTTTTCTTCGGAAATGACCGCGGTACCGTAAGTATAAACCATGATGGACAATGGGTCGGGCAGGCCGATGGAGTAGGCTACCTGGACTTCGCAACGCTTGGCCAGGCCCGCGGCCACCACGTTTTTGGCCACGTGGCGGAGCATGTATGAGGTGGTGCGGTCGACTTTGGTGGGGTCTTTGCCCGAAAAGGCGCCGCCGCCGTGATAGCCCCGGCCGCCATAAGTATCCACGATAATCTTCCGGCCGGTGATGCCGCAGTCGGCCAGGGGGCCACCCACCACGAACCGGCCGGTGGTGTTCACCAGAAATTGGGTGTCCACCAGGAGGTTGGCAGGGATGGTCTGTTTGATAACTTCCTCGATGATGGCCTCTCTCAGGTCCTCATATTTGACGTCTGGGTCATGCTGGGCCGCCACCACGACGGTATGCACGCTTTTGGGCTGGCCATCATCATAGCGGACCGTTACCTGGGTTTTGCCGTCGGGGCGCAGCCACGGCAAGCGGCCGTTTTTCCGCACTTTGGCCAGACGTTCTGCCAGACGATGGGCGTACCAGATGGGCATAGGCATCAGATTTTCCGTGGAAGTGGAGGCATAGCCGAACATCAGTCCCTGATCGCCGGCCCCTTGTTCAGCCGATAGCCCCCGGCCTTCCACCCCCATGGCGATGTCTGGCGACTGCCGGTCCAGGGAGGTGAGGACGGCGCAGGTTTCCCAGTCGAAGCCCACCGAGGAGTCGTTATAGCCGATCTCTTTAATGGTCTCACGCACGATGACGGGGAAATCAACCCGCGCGTTGGTGGTAATCTCTCCGGCAATCATGGCCAGGCCGGTGGTTACCATAGTTTCGCAGGCCACCCGGGCGAACTTGTCTTGCGCCAGGATGCCGTCTAAAATCGCGTCGGAAATCTGATCCGCTACTTTATCGGGATGTCCCTCGGTTACTGACTCCGAGGTAAAGAGAAATTCGGATTTGGCCATCCTTAGAGGGCTCCTTTATCGAAAGAATAATCAAAGCGCGGGATCTCTCCCGCGCCTATCCGACAAATTTTAATTGGAAACCGAGAAAAAAGCGAGGGGTTTTTCGGCGGAGGCGGTATTTTTTAGGCGATTGCTGCTGTCCACCATTACCACCTTGGGTTGGTGCCGCGATAGTTCCGCCCCCTCGTAAGTGGCATAGGTGGTGATGATGATCAAATCTCCCGGGGCCCCTTTGCGGGCCGCAGCCCCGTTCAAACAGATCACCCCGGAATCTTCCTCGCCTTCAATGGCGTAGGTTTCAAAGCGCTCGCCATTGGAGATGTTGTAGACGTGGACCATTTCGTACGGCAGGATGTCCGCCGCCCGCATCAGTTCCGCCGATATGGTGAGAGAACCTTCATAGTGCATATCGGCCTGGGTGATGGTAGCCCGGTGGATTTTGGATTTCATCATTACACGCAACATAAGGGGGACTCCGATAATAACATATTATCAATCAGGCGGGTCTTGTTGACCCATACGGCCAGTAAGAGCCGGGCTTCACCCTGAATAACTTCAACTTCCTGGAGAGTTTTCGGGTCCACCAGGGACACGTAGTCGATGCGGGTGAACGGCGTCCGGGTGATAATCGCTTTGACCCCAGCGACGATCTTCTCCCGGGAATACTCCCCCGCGGCCACCAGTTCCCGGGCAGCCTGGATGCCCCGGCAGAGACAGAGGGCTGCAGCCCGCTCTTCCCGGTTTAAATAAGTGTTCCGGGAACTCAGGGCCAAGCCGTCGGGCTCCCTGACAATGGGCCGGCCAACGATCTCGATGGGCATATCCAGGTCGGCAACCATTCTTTTCACGACCAGCAGTTGCTGGTAATCTTTCTCCCCGAATACGGCCACCTGGGGTACAATCTGGTGGAGCAACTTGAGCACCACCGTGGCCACCCCCTGAAAATGCCCCGGACGCCTAGCGCCGCACAGGCCTTGGGAGAGCTGGTTTACGCTCACATACGTCTGATATCCCGCCGGGTACATGGACGCGGCCTCGGGGGTGTACAGGCAATCGATACCCGCTTCCCGGGCCAGACTGGCATCCCGTTCCAAATCCCGGGGATAACGTCCCAGATCTTCTGCGGGCCCGAACTGGGCGGGGTTGACGAATAGGCTCACCACCAACCGGTCGCCGACGGCTCTGCCATATTCCATCAGGCTCACATGCCCCTGATGGAAAAACCCCATGGTGGGCACCAGGACGGTTTTCAGGCCTTGGCCCCGCCAGTCGCGGGCCAAGCCTTGCATATCTCGTGGCTCGGTGATGATCTCCATAAAAAAACCCCAGACCTGATCCTCTGGGGGGCGGGCCACCCTCCGAGTCTCAGTCCGCCTCTGGCCGGATCCAAGCTCTGGGTTAAAATCTATTATTATTTAGCATGATTGCCAGAGAATTGTCAATATTTTGTTGGATTTTCCCGAGTCCGGGAGGCATATAAATAAAGGGGCGCGTCGCACCTTGGAGCCATGGGAGAAGGCCTCCCGTGTCCGTCCTTGCCTCGATATTTTCAAGCATCAGACATTTCTACGGATTTTCTCCGGTTGCGCTTGTCAGGTGACGGTTAAATAGGATATAAGCATAAAATATTAAGATAAGTTTGGTAAAAGACATGAAACTAATTTTTCTGCGGAAATTCAGATCGAAAGATTATATCTGGTTGGTCCTGGCGGCCGCGGCCTTACTTTTCTGCGGGTGTCAGGCTAAACCGGCTCCGTTGAGTTCCGCCGCCGCTACCTTCAAGCATGAAATAAAAACTTGCTTGACCAATCTTTCCACGGCCCTGCTGGAACCCGTCGCCAAGAAAGACGTGCCGGCGATTAACGCTGCCCTGGAGCGCGTTGAGTCCCCGGCCGTTAAGTTGTGCCGTTTATGTCCGTTCCAAGTCGGGGTCTTGAACCAATCTGGTGAGGCCCTTGCGATATACCCTCCGAAGGGTGGCAATAATGCGAAAAATTACTCCAATTATGGTCTGATGACCAAGGTCATCAAGAGCAAAAAGATCTTGCAACAGCAATTCTATCTGCAGGATGGCTCCGCACTCTACCTCATGTGCGCCCCCCTCGTGCACGAAGGTAAATTGATCGGCCTGGTCGTCATCGCCGTTAACTCCGAAGATGCAACAAAACGATGGGGCCTCACGGAAAAGGAATTCCTGGCTCTGGATTTTAATAAATAAATTATCTATCCGGATTATTGAAGGTTCCAAGATTGGCCATCGCCGCCCTGCAGGCCACGGCCTGTTTCACTAAAGATGGGAAACTTTAGCGTGCCGGGGCACGACCATACCCTCGAGGTACGCGGCGAGAAGGGGCAGCATGTCACCCTGGGCATCTCCGGCCGGCTGGCGCTGGATAACCTGCAAGCCTTCAACTCCGAGGTCCAGGGCCTCCTTCAAAAACTGATTCCCGCCGCCCTGACGGTTGACCTGGCCGGACTAGACTTTCTGGATAGCGCTGGGGCCCTGGCCCTGATCGAACTGGAGAGCGAGTCCCGGGCACGGTCCATAAGCTATGATCTTGTGAACCTAACCGATAAGGCCCGGGGGATTATGGGCCTCATCGACTCGAAAGCCCTCGCTATCCCACCCCTCATCACCGACCGCAAGACCGGCAATTTCCTGGAACGGTTGGGTTATGCGACTCTCTCGATTTTCAACGACTTCAAACGGGTGGTGATCTTCTTGGGGGAACTCCTGAGGGCGCTGACTTATGCGCTCTTCCATCCCCGGGAGGTGCGCTGGCAGGATGTGCTCTTTTACATGAAGCGGGCCGGCGTGGAGGGGCTGCCCATCGTAGGTCTCATCAGCCTGCTGCTGGGTCTTATTCTGGCCTTTATGTCGTCTCTCCAACTTAAACAATTCGGAGCCAATATTTATGTGGCCTCCCTGTTGGCCATTGCCATTGTCAAAGAACTGGGCCCCATCATGACCGCCATCCTGGTGGCCGGGCGGTCGGGATCGGCTTTTGCCGCCGAAATCGGCACCATGATGGTCAATGAGGAGGTGGACGCCCTCACCACTATGGGCTTCACGCCAGTCCGGTTCCTGGCCGTGCCCAAGGTCCTGGCGGCCATGATCGTGGTGCCCCTGCTCACCCTCTATGCCGACTTCTTCGGCATCATAGGTGGCGTGATCGTGGGCGTCCTGGGGCTGGACCTAACCGTCTACACCTATTTGAAGGAAACCCAGAGGAGCCTCAGTCTGCTGGATATCATTACCAGCCTGATCAAGTCCGGGGTCTTTGCCGTGCTTATCGCCGGGATTGGCTGCCAGCGCGGCTTTGAGGTACGGGGCGGGGCCGAGGCCGTGGGCTCGGCAACCACCTCCGCGGTGGTGGCGGCAATTTTTCTAATTATCGTGACGGATTCGGCTTTCGCCCTGGTTTTCCACTATCTCCATATATGAGATGAGCCGACGCGTCATGAAAGGGGACTACCCCGAGAAATGAGTGCAATGACGAACAACTCTTCTCTCCCACCGGTCATCGTCGTGGACCAGTTGGCGGCGCGTTTCGGGGATAATACCATCTTCGACCGGGTGAGTTTCCAGGTCAATCAGGGGGAAATCCTGGTGATCCTGGGGGGCAGCGGCTGCGGCAAGTCCACCCTGTTGAAACACATGATCGGCCTCTATAAACCCGCCGCCGGCAAAGTCCTGCTCAACGGCGTCAACATTAATACCGGCGACGACCGGATCCTACGCCAAGTGCGCATGAACCTCGGGGTCCTCTTCCAATCCGGGGCGCTGTTCGGCTCCATGACTCTGGCAGAAAATGTTTCCTTGCCCATCTATGAGTACACCGACTTGGACCCGGATACCATCGAGCTGATCGTCAGGATGAAGCTGGGCCTGGTAAGCCTGGCGGGCTACGAAAACCATCTTCCCTCGGAGGTCTCCGGAGGCATGAAAAAGCGAGCGGGGCTGGCCCGGGCCATGGCCCTGGACCCCACGGTCCTCTTCTTCGATGAGCCCTCCGCCGGATTGGACCCTATCTCCTCGGTGGAACTGGATAACCTGATCAAGAGCATTAATGCCGGGATGGGGACCACTATGGTAATAGTCACCCACGAACTGGAATCCATTTTTAACATTGCCCATCGGGTGATCATGCTGGACAAGGGCGCTAAGGGTATCATTGCCGAGGGCGATCCCCGAGAATTAAAAGATCACTCCACCGACCTCCGGGTGGTGAACTTTTTTAATCGCCGGCCGGCCACGGCACCTGCGCCCCGAGGAACGTAACATGGCCAAACAATCCACTAATCTATTCATTGGACTCTTCGTCATCCTCGGCGTCATCCTGGGCGTCGTCGCCATTATCTGGGTGGGCGCCACCAGCTACTTTCAGAAGGGCACGACCTACGTGAGCTATTTCGATGAGTCAGTGCAGGGCCTTCAGATGGATTCCAGCGTCAAGTTCCGGGGCGTGGAAAAAGGCAGGGTGGAAGCCATCCAGGTGGCTCCTGACAACCGCCTCATAGGCGTAGTCATGAAGATCAACATGCAGGGCAACCTGGAAAAAGATGCCGTGGCTCAGCTCAAAGCCGCGGGGATCACTGGCATCATGTTCGTGGAGCTGGACCTCAAGAACCCCGGAGAGCCGGATCTCTCCCCAAAGATTGACTTTCCGTCGGAATACCCCATTATTGCGACCCGCCCCTCCGAGATGCAGCGGTTCGTGACCGGCATTAACGAGATCGTGAGAAAGTTTAATGAAATTGACGCCAAAGGTATCTCCACCCAGTTGATTGCCACTACCAGGGCTATGGAAGAGCTGTTTAAAGGCAAGGAGATGAAGAGCATTATGGCCCGGGTGGATGCGGCCGTCGGCAACCTGGATCGCCTCACTGCCCGGGCTGACAAAATGTTGGCCGCGGTCAATCTGGAGCAGTTCATGGCCGAGGGCCGGGAGACCCTGAAGGGGGCCCGGACCGCAGTAGCCACGATCAATGACCAGATTCTGGCCATGAAACTTCCGGCCATCACGGCAAGCACCCGAGACCTCCTCCGGCAATTACAATCCACCGATAATAAACTGCGGCAGAATTCGGAAACCCTGGAGATGCTGCTCCGGAGACTCTATGACCGGCCCTCGGATATCTTGTTCGGCAAGCCCCCCAAGAAAAGGTGGAATGAATGAACGCCATGACAGATTCGATACCTCGACCGCTTTTCTCCAAACCGGCTCATTCCGGCCGTTGGCCAAGACGGCCCTGGATTATCCTGCTACTTCTCGTTCTACCGGCACTGCTCTTAGGTGGCTGCGGCAAACCACCCATGCTGGTGCACCAGTACATTCTGGAATATCCTGCTCCGGCCTTATCTAAACAAACCAATCTTAATCACGCCCTCAAAGTGGAGCAGTTCTCCGTGGCTCAGGCCTTCAACTCCAACGCCATGGTGTACCAGCCCCAGCCTTTCAAGAGTGAAACCTATAATTACAGCCGCTGGCGGGTCAATCCCGGTTACCTGGTCACCGACTATCTCCTCCGGGATCTGAGGAAGGCGCGCCTGTTCGATGCAGTGTTTGGGCCTAACAGCACGGGCAAGTACCGCTTCCTGCTCGAAGGTGGGATAGAGGACTTTCAGGAACTGGATGAACCCGATGGCTGGAAGGCAGCTTTGGGCCTGACGGTCACCCTCATAGACTCTACTCAGGAGGAACTACCCCAACGGGTGGTCTTCCAGAAAAACTACCGGGCCGTGGAACCCATGCCCGAGAAAACCCCCGATGGGCTGGCCCGGGCGATGAGCCGGGCTATGGCAAACCTTTCGGCCCAGATCATGACCGACACTTATGAGGCCGCCCGGCGCCGGAGCGCTGCAAAGTAACGCTTTATCTTTGACAAAGCAGGGAAGCGTCCTCCTGGCAGAATTCCCGCAGGATCATCTGCTTGATGGCGTCCAGGCGCTGGCGATACTCCTCCAGGCTGCCCCCGAAAGGGTCAGGCATGGGACGCTGGATCAATCTATCGGCACAATCCGGAGGCAGGAGCCCTTTGAGGGAATGTTCGGACAGGTTGACCAGAAGGCGGTAATCCTGAAGATTAACCTGGGTAAGGCCCTTGGAGTGCAAGCCCTCCGTGTCCACCCCGATCTCCGTTAAAACTGCTTTAGTCTCTGCGGCTACGCGACCCAGGGGGTTGAGGCCGGCGGAAGTTGCGTCCCAGCGGCGCCCGCAGAGGTGCCGGGTCAGGGCCTCGGCCATGATGCTGCGGCAGGAGTTCCCCAGACAGATGAACAAGACCTTCGGTTTCGGCATAACGTTGTATCCGGCATAAAAAAGGCGATCAGCCCAGGGCTTTTTCGTAAGTAGCCCTCACCCCCTTCCCCGCAACTATCTTTTCATTGACGCACCACCAGTACAGCGGCGCCGTGGATCTGGCCGTGGCGCAAGCGGTTTAAGGCCTCGTTGGCTGCCTCCAGGGGGAAGGTTTGGACCTCGGTTTTTACCGGCACCTGGGGGGCGAGCTGAAAAAACTCCTCGCCATCGGTTCGGGTGAGGTTGGCCACGGAGCGGACCTGGCGCTCCCCCCAGAGGATGTCGTAGGGAAAGGATGGGATGTCACTCATGTGGATGCCGCCGCTGACCACCACCCCGCCTTTGGCCGAGGCCCGCAAGGCCGCAAGGATCAAGGAGCCCACCGGAGCGAAGATAATGGACGCGTCCAACTCCTCGGGGGGTAATTCTTCGGATGACCCGGCCCAAACTGCGCCCAGCTTACGGGCGAATTTTTGGGTTTCGGCGTCCCCCGGCCGGGTGAAGGCATAAACCTTTTTGCCCTGATGCACTGCCACCTGTATGGTGATGTGGGCAGCGGCCCCGAAGCCATAAATCCCCAGGTGGTCCCCCGCATCGCGAGCCATGCGGTAGGAACGGTAGCCGATAAGTCCGGCGCATAGCAGGGGGGCGGCCTCGGCATCGCTATAGGACCCTGGTATAGCAAAGCTGTAGCGCTGATCGGCCACGGCATATTCGGCGTAGCCCCCGTCCAAGGTGTAGCCGGTGAATCGGGGGTTGTCGCACAGGTTCTCCATGCCCTTTAGGCAGTAGCGGCAGGTGCCGTCGGTGAACCCCAGCCACGGCACCCCGATGCGGTCGCCTATACTGAACTTTTCTACCCGGCTCCCGGTCTCGACGACCGTGCCGACAATCTCGTGTCCCAGGATCAGGGGCAGCTTAGGGTGAGGCAATTCGCCATCTACCACATGCAAGTCGGTGCGGCAGACCCCACAGGTGTGGACCCGGATGAGAACCTGTTCGGGCTGAGGCGTCGCTACGGGCATTTCCAATAATTTGAGGGGCTGGCCCGGCTGCTCCAGCACCATGGCCCGCATGGTTTCCGGCTTTGTCATGTTCCTGACTCCTGCTTTCTTTTTCGGTAGCGCCAATGCGGCACCCTGATTATCTAGCATAAACCATAAGGATTACCGAGGAGTCCAGCAAGGTAAAAGTGCACCGCGAACCAAGTTCCTTTGCGCCAGGGCAAACCGCCGCTTTGGCCGATTTCATTGAGCAAAGGGATGGGGAACTATGCTTTGAGGCCTGGTGGCGCGCCGCCTTCAGATCGCCGGGGTGGCCAGGACTTTCTCTTTGAAGGGCGACTGCAGACGGCCGTGCTGCTCCACGCGGTGGATGATGAAGTCCTGCCACTCCTGCCACCGGGCAATGGGATTGATCTGCGTGTTGTCGATGGGGACCTCGGCCCGAGCGCTGGCCGCGTGGCCCCCTGCGGAACCCAGTTTGCCGAAGGCCCGGGACGCCAGACGGCCGGCGTTTTTCCTCAATCCATCGTTCCTGAAGATGACTACCAGCGTGTCCTTATAAATCCCGCCCACTATGGTCCAAGAGATATCCCCGGCCCGCATAAAAAAATCGGCCAGGATTACCAGGATGTCCGGGGTGTTTACCGGCCCCAGAAAGGCAAAGAGGCGGGTGTGGCGGATGCGGAAACGGTTCAGGGCCTGTTGGAAGTATCCCAGCATGGGAATATTGAATTCGGCAAACTCCAGGCGCCGCACCAGGGGCTTCCGGGTGAAGCCGAACAGGTAGTGGAAGGCCCGCACATCGGCTTCGATGGCGGGCCGCTCAAAATTGGCGGTGTCAGTCTTGATGCCATAGTACAAAGCGGTGGCCAGCTTTAGGGACGGTTTGATCCGGGCCTCCCGCAGGTATTCGGTCATAATGGTGGAGGTGGCGCCGTATTCCGGACGGATATCCACCAGCTTTGCCTTGGTCTCGGGGACCCGGGGATGATGGTCGATAATCACATCGTAGCGATAGACCCCCAAGGGTTCACGGTGGGAGGGTTGGCTATCCACCAAGGCTTTACGGTTGTATTCCTCGATGTTCAGATCCTGAAGCGGGGTGAGGGATATGCCCAAAAGCTGGACCATGCGCTGATTCTGGGGGCGGGTGATGGGGCGAATGGGGGCTATGACACAAGAGCTTAGGCGACGCCATAGCAGGCGTTTCAAGGCCAGGGCGCTGGCAATGGCGTCCGGGTCGGGGTCAATCAAGATCGCCAACCGATCCTCATGGCTGAACAGGTGATAGAACCGCTGGACAGTATTACGCATGCAGGTTAGGTCCCTTTTTTATTCTAAGTCGTCCGGGGGCAAACTGGAAGGGATTTTTTGAGCGAAATAGCTGAACCTGCCGTAAAACTGCGAGACTGGGGCGCCGGTATGGATTCGGTCGCCGATTCCGCCGTGGCCGCCGCTTTTTCTTTGCTATGCCCGGCCACTAAATTATAAATTATCAAAATATCGTGAGCGGATTGGAGGCATAATGGACAACCATACCAGGGAGGTGGTGGACGGCATTTTGGCCGGAGAGGTGCGCACTGCGGCGCGCCTGATGCGGGATCTGGATGACGGCCGTCCTGAGGCCCGGGAGATTCTGAAAGAGATTTACCGTCACAGCGGCCGGGCGCACATCATTGGGATCACCGGCTCTCCCGGGGTAGGCAAGAGCACCCTCACCGATCGGCTGATTCAGTATCTGCGCGGGCAGGGCAAGACCGTGGGGGTGGTGGCGGTGGACCCCACCAGCCCTTTTTCCGGCGGCGCCATCCTGGGGGACCGCATCCGTATGCAGCGCCACGCTCTGGATGAGGGCGTCTTTATCCGCTCCCTGGCCACCCGGGGACATTTCGGGGGGCTTACGGCTTCGGCACGAGCGGTGATCACCGTGCTGGACGCCATGGGCAAGGATTATATCCTGGTGGAGACCGTGGGGGTGGGTCAGGATGAGGTGGAAATCGCCGCCACTGCGTACACCACCGTAGTGGTGACGGTGCCGGGCATGGGGGACGACATCCAGGCCATCAAGGCCGGTATCCTGGAAGTAGCCGATATTCTGGTCATCAACAAGGCGGATCGGGAAGGGGCCTCCCGCACCTACCAGGAATTGCTGCAAATGCTGGATTTGCAGACTTTTCGGCGGCAACGGGCCTGGAAGCCGCCGGTGCTTATGACCCAGGCCAAGGACCAGGAGGGCATCGCGGAATTGATGGCAGCGCTCAAGGAGCACCAGGAGTACCTGGCTCAGGACGGCGGCGCGGCACGGCGCGAGGCCGTAGCCTCCCGGGCCCGGCAGGAATTTTTGGAACTTCTGAAAGAGGGGGTTTTCCGGCACCTGGTCAAACAACTGGAGGCAGATGGCCGCCTGAACCAGATCCTGGAAGATATGCTGGCGAAAGAGACCGACCCGTATTCGGCCAGCGAAGCCCTGGTCTTGCAAATCCTGGGGCCGATAAAGAACCCGGCTTAGAGATAGGGGCGTTCATTTCACCCTGCCCTCGAGGGAGATTAAAGGGATTTTATAACCGCTTGAAAATCCCCTAAATACCCCTTTTTCACAGGGGGATTCTCCCACTATATTGTTCTCGTGCCTTGAGCGATGGCCTCCTGGGTAATATCGCACAGGGTGTCTAATTCTTCCGGAGTGATACACAGCGGCGGCAGGAGGACGATGACATCCCCCAGGGGCCGGAGGATGGCCCCCAGTTTCCGCGCCGCCAGGATTACCCGGTGTCCGATGCGCCGTTCCAACGGGAAAGGTGCCCGGGTGTCCTTGTCGGCTACCAGTTCGAGGCCCACCATCAGACCCCGCTGCCGGATATCGCCCACGTGGGGATGCTCCGCCATTTTCTCAAGGCGCCCGGCCAATTGGGCGATCTTGGCCGGCAATCCTTCCAGCACCCGATCCCTTGCGAAAATATCCAGGCTGGCCAGTCCCACCGCGGCTCCCAGGGGATTGCCGGTGTAAGTGTGCCCGTGGAAAAAAGCCTTGAAGTCTTGGTAGGCTCCCAGGAAGGCCTGGTAGACTTCGTCTGTGGCCAAGGTCGCGGCCAGGGGCAGGTAACCGCCGGTGATCCCCTTGGCCAGGCAGAGCAGATCGGGACTCACCCCTTCGTGCTCGCAGGCGAACATCGTGCCGGTGCGCCCGAAGCCCACGGCCACTTCATCGGCAATGAGGAGGACATTATGGCGCCGGGTGACCTCCCTGACCCGTGCGAGATAACCGGGGGGCTGGGGGATCATCCCCGCGGCGCCCTGCATCACTGGCTCCACAATCAATGCGGCTAATTCGGCGTGGTGCGCGGCCACCAACTCTTCCAGCCGGGTAAGGCATTGTTGGGCGCAGGCGTCGCGGTGGTGGCAACGGTAGCAATAGGGGGCCGGGGCCTCCAGGGTGTCGAACAACAGCGGCCGGTAAATTTCATGGAATAAGGGGATGCCGCCTACGGACACGGCCCCCAGGGTGTCGCCGTGGTAGGCGCCGCTGAGCTTTAGGAAGCGCTGTTTCTCGCTCTGGTCCCGGTTGCGCCAAAATTGGAAGGCCACCTTCAGGGCTACTTCCACCGCGGTGGAGCCGTTATCCGAGTAGAAGACTTTCGTGAGGCCCGGCGGGGCGATCTCCACTAGGCGACGGGCCAGGAGGATGGCAGCAGGATGGGCGATCCCCAATAGGGTGCTATGGGCCACCTGCGAAAGCTGCGCGGTCAGGGCCCGGTCCAGCTCCGGACGGTTATGTCCGTGGAGGTTGGCCCACAAGGACGAGACGCCGTCCAGATAGCAATTGCCCTGGATATCATAGAGATAAATCCCTTCTCCCCGGCTGATGATCAGGGGGTCTTCCTGCCAGAAGTCCTGCATCTGAGTGAAGGGATGCCAAAGATACTTCCGATCCCACTGCTTTAACGTTTCCGGGTCGTAACCCATAGGGTGCCTCGCTCAGTTAATAACCAACCGCCCGGCGCGATGCGGCTGGCCAATGGACTCACCGTTAATATATGCAAAAAGACGCCCGGAAGGAAGAGGATGCGGCGGGACTTTCTCCTGACCAAGGGACGGGGGAGAGCTTAGCCGCCTTATCGGGACTAAGCAGAAGCGGATTCGGTGTTGTTGTCCGCTGATGAACGCCTGGGGTCCACCAATTGAAAGCGCCGCATTTTATTGAACAGGGTGGTGCGGCTGATACCCAAAGTTCGAGCGCTGAGCTGGCGGTTCCAGCTAAAAGATTCCAGGGTCTCCAGGAGAATTTGCCTTTCGGCCCGGTCCATGGCATCTTCCAGCGTCAGGTTTTTGAAGCATTCCTTTGGCAGGGTCGGTTTACTTTGGGTGATCTTAGGAGGCAAGGATTCGGGGACGATGAACTCCCCAGGACTCAGAATCACGGCGCGTTCCATGACATTCTCCAACTCCCGGACATTTCCCGGCCAGGGGTATTGGAGGCAGTATTGCAGGGCGCTCTTGGTGATGCCTTTGATCTCTCTATGATGAATCTGGTTGAAACGACCGATGAAATGAGTTGCCAGAGGTTCGATGTCGCTCAACCGGTCCCGCAAGGGCGGGATGGTTAAAGAGACAACGTTGATCCGGTAATAGAGGTCTTCCCGAAAGTTTTGCTGGGCCACCTCATCCTCCAGCGAAGTGTTGGTAGCCGTGATAATCCGCACATCCGTCTGAATGGGGAAGTTGCCACCTACCCGTTCGATGACCTTTTCCTGAAGGACGCGCAGGAGCTTGATTTGGAGATTTGAGGAGGCGCAGTTGATGTCGTCCAGAAAGATAGTGCCCCCGTGGGCCTCTTCGAATTTTCCTTTTTTATCCCGGATCGCTCCGGTGAAGGCGCCCCGCATATGCCCGAAGAGTTCGCTTTCCAGCAGGGTCTCGGACAAGGAGCCGCAGCTAATCTTGCCGAAGGGCCCGTCTTTGCGGTGGGAGTGGGTATGGATGTATTGGGCCAGCATGGATTTTCCGGTCCCTGATTCCCCGGTGATCAGCACCGACGCCATGGTGTCGGCGATGGTGTGCACCAGTTCAAGGAGTTGGGCCATCTTGGGATCGCCGAACACCAGGTTATCATCCAGGGTCCAGGGTCTGAGGCGCCGTTTCAGGGAATCGAAAGAAGCTTGCAGCTTTTTCTGCTCCAAGGCATGGCGGATGGTGAGTTTGAGACGCAGGTCATCAATGGGTTTGGTGATGTAGTCGTAAGCCCCCAGTTTGATGGCCTCCACGGCCCCGGCAATGTGCCCGTGACCGGTAATAAAAATGACCGTGGCATCGGGATTCCGGCCTTTTAACTCCTTCAAAAGTTCGACGCCATCCAGTCCGGGCATCTGGATATCGGAGAGGATGACCCGATATTGATGGTCTTTGATCTTGTGCAGGGCGTCCTGTCCGCCCATCACCGCATCAACACTGAAGCCTTCCAGCAAGAGCATCTCTTTGAGGGATTCGCATACCAGACTGTCATCATCTACAATCAGGAGGTCTTTATTTGCCATGCAATGCTCCCGAGTCGGTGAAGGGCAGAAGCAGTCGAACTTTTGTGCCCCGCCCCTTCTGGCTTTCCACCTCTAAGCGGCCGTCATAGCGCTCCAGGATCTTTTGGCAAATGGGTAAACCCAACCCCAATCCTTGGGTCCCATCTTTGGTGGAATAAAACGGTTGGAAGATCCGGTCCATCTCCTGGGGGGATAAACCGGGTCCGCTGTCTTCGAAGGAAATTTCCATCTGGAGATCCTGCAGAATGCCATTCACTTCGAGGCGGCCACCGTACGGCATGGCCTGGAGAGCATTTTTAATGATATTAATGAACACATAATAGACATCCGACTCAGAGACGATCTGTTCGAACTCCGGCGGCGGATTGAATTCGATTTGCACCCGCTGATCGCTGGCCTGAAACATCATGATTTTAATGGCATCCTGGAGCAAGTTGAGCAACGTGTCACTGGCCCGGGGAGGAGACTTTAAAGGATTGGCAGAGAACATCAGGGACTTGATGCTCATGGACATCTTCTGAAGACCTTTCTGGGCCTCAGTGAGGTAGCGTTCCACACTCGGAGCATCATCTTTTTTCAGGACGGCCAGCGACAGATAACGCCGAATGCCGTCCAGTGGGTTGTTCAATTCATGGGCTACACAGAGAGTGAGCTTGCCCATGATAGCCAGATGCTCATAAAGTTGTAGCCGTTGTTTGAGTTGTTCGGCCTCGGTGACATCCTCCAACAGCAGCAATCCACGGGAGGTATTGCGGTCATCCGGGACCGGCAATATTTTAATCCCTAAATAACGGACCGATTTATCCTTGGCCGTGGACTTCAAAGAAGCGAATTCTTGAGGCTCCTGGCTGATCAAGACTTGGTGGAAGGCCTGCTCCAGATTATTGCGGTCCGTAGGCGCCAAGCCCAGGTAAGAGATGAGGTTATTTCCCACCAGGTCCCGCTTGGCTAACCTCGCCAGGCGCTCCAGGGCCGGGTTGGACTGCACCAGTCTAAGATTCTGGTCCAGCACGGCCATGCCCACGGGGATTTCCTTGGTGATCCAGGTGGTCAAGGAAGGGATGGACGCCTCTTCCGGTGCTTCTCTGGCCTCCAAAATCTCTACCAGTAACCGGCCCATCAGCCAACCCAGGAAGAGGTCCCGGGGCCCGAAAGGCTGCTTGTCCTCCCGATCGGCGAGGTTGATCACCCCCCAAAATTTATAGCCCGTCAGCGGGATGATCATAAAGCTATTGGTCTGATAAGTGGAGCGCCGGGGCATGAGGGAAAATTGGGAGTCCCGGCTCAGATCGGAGACCAGCAAAGGGCGCTGATGAGTGGTAACATACCCCATCACCCCTTCGCCAGCCATAAAGACATCGGTTTTGACCTCGGCATTGGGACCCAGGGCCGCCAGGCCGGTAAACTGGCTTTTAACGGCATCATAGAGGAAAATAGAACAATTCGTCACCTGCAGCAAAGTCTGGGCTGCTTGCAGAAAAGTTTGCCCCACCACTTTGAGGTCATCTTGCTGCCAGGCCTGCTCCCGGAGGTCTCCCAGGATGACGGCTTCAGGGGTGTTCGAAACCAACTCCAGGGCCTGCCACCCCAGGGCCTCGGCCCCCTGGAAGACCGTCTCCAATTCCCGTTGGGATCGACATAGACGCTGATATTCCAGGGCTCGCTCGATGGCATGGCGCAGAATCTCGGGCTGCAAAGGCTTGGGGAGGTAATCAAAAGCCCCAAGTTTTACGGCGTCCACGGCATCCTGATAACTGGCAAAGCCGGTGAACACAATCACCAGGGTGTCAGGATGGTGCAGGCGCAGGTATTGCACCAACTCCATGCCACCCATCTGGGGCATGATCATATCGGTGATGACCAGATCGTAGGGGTGCTTCTGGAGAGCCCCCAGCGCTTCCTTGCCGTTGGCCGCGGTGTTTACCACATACCCGGCTGGGCGCAAGATATCCTTGACCAAACCCAGGATGGCAGGTTCATCATCCACTACCAGAATAATTGGTTTTTTTTGCATGCCTGACTTTTCGCCGCTTTCTGACCTTACCCCAATCAGGCGAAGCCCTCTTGGTCATGTTCGGGTATTTTTCAAAAAAACTTAATTTTTTTTTAGCAGATATTTCATCCTGGGGTTTGAAACCCCAGGGCTGCTGGCTCCCGGGCCCAGCCAAGCGGCAAGTTCGGATCAACGGGGCTCAGGCCCCGGCCACCCCGGCACCATACTGTTGTTCGAGGAAAGCGCGGTACGCCTGGGACCTAACCCGCTCCAGCCAGTCCTGATGGTTCAGATACCAGGACACCGTGCGCCTCAGCCCATCCTCCAGACTCACGTGGGGATGCCAACCCAACTCAGTCTCAATTTTGTCGATGTTCAGGGCATACCGCCAGTCGTGGCCGGGACGGTCCGCCACAAACGTAATCAGCCGGTTCAGGTCCCCCAAATCCGGCCGCATCTCTCCCAGCAAACGCAGCAGGAGGCGGACCAGTTCCAGATTTGGCGCCTCGTGGCCGCCGCCGATGTTATAGGTCTCCCCAACCCGGCCCTGGTCCAGGACTTGAAAAAGCGCCTGGCAATGGTCCTCCACAAAAAGCCAATCCCGCACGTTGGCGCCCTGACCGTAAATGGGGATGGTCTGGCCTGTCAGGGCCTGGCTCAGGCTAAAGGGAATCAGCTTTTCCGGGAACTGGTAGGGGCCATAATTATTGGAACAGTTGGTGATGAGCACCGGCAATTGATAAGTGTGAAAATAAGACCGCACCAGAAAGTCGGCGCTGGCCTTGGACGCGGCGTAGGGGCTCCGGGGGGCGTACGGGGACGCCTCAGTGGTGGGCTGATCCCCGGGTCCCAAAGAGCCGTAGACCTCGTCCGTACTGACGTGCAAAAAGCGGGGGGCCTCCTCTCCGACCGAGTTATGCCAGGCCTGGCGAGCCGCTTCCAGCAAAGTAAAGGTCCCTAAGACATTGGTGCGGACAAAGATGCCCGGGTCTAAAATCGACCGGTCCACGTGGGATTCGGCCGCAAAGTGCACCACCCGGGTAATGGGATAGCGGGCAAACAGGTCCTGCACCAACGCCCGATCGGCCACATCTCCATGGACAAACGTATAGTGGGAATCACCTTGAAAACCGCTAAGGTTCTCGGGGTTTCCGGCGTAAGTCAAGAGGTCCAGGTTGAGGATGTGCCGGTCAGGCTGCCGTCGCCGCAGATAATAGAGGAAATTGGAGCCGATGAATCCAGCTCCTCCAGTTACCAAAAAAAAACTCATAGCCGGTCCCCGTAAGCTTCCCAAAACTGCTGAAAGGCTGCCTGCCAGGAGGGCATGCAGTCCAGTCCGGCCACCCGGAGCAGCCGGTTATCCAATACCGAGTTGGCCGGCCGATGGGCGGGGCGTGGAAATTCCGTGGTAGTACAGGGAATTATCCGCACCGCAATGCCGGCCGTCTGCAGTATCAGGCAAGCAAAGCCATACCAGGTGGTGTCACCCTGGCAGGTGGCGTGATAGGTCCCAAAGGCCTCGGTTTTGGCCAGCGCCAGGAGCTGGGGCGCCAGGGCCAGGGTGCTGGTGGGGGTCCCCCGCTGATCCTCCACCACTTTCAACTCTCCGGCCGGGGTCAGACTGCGACCCCGGGCCAGAATGGCCGTGACGAAATTAGGGCCAGGCATCCCATAGAGCCAGGCCGTGCGTACAATGAAGTGGTCGGGGCATTGGTGCCGCACCCACTCTTCGCCCAGGAGCTTGCTGCGGCCATACACCGACAAGGGGCCAGTCGCGTCCCACTCCTCATAAGGCCCAAGTTTGGCTCCGTCAAAGACATAATCGGTGGATAAGTGGATTAACTTTAGGCCCAGGCGCCGGCAAGCCACCGCCAGGTTCCGGGGACCCAAAGCATTGACCAGGAGCGCTCCATCCGGGTCCAACTCCAGGTCGTCCACCCGGGTGGCCGCGGCGGCATTGATAACTACCTCAGGACGCAGCCGGCTCAGTTTTCGCCAGACCGCCTGGAAATCGACGATATCCAGGTCCGGCACATCCGTGGCCACCACCTCCCAGCCCTGACGGCCGCCGCTCTCAACCAGGGCCTGGCCCAACTGTCCCGCGGCGCCGGTAATCAGGAGCTTACTGGACACCGTGTTTTTCCTGGCTTTTTGCTCATCTCAATCCAACTGAAAGGGAGAATGGGGATCGTCCTCGAAACGGAGTTCGTCCACCGCCTCGATGCGACCGGCGCCACGGTAAAGACGGTTGGCGAAGTTGCAGACAAAGCCGGGATGGTCGCTGACATTCTTATAGCCGTGCACCACTCCCGGCGGTACGATGAGCGCCGCAGGATGGGATTCGCCCAGGAGGAAATCCTGGCGTACCCCAAACGTGGGACTGTCGGTCCGGTTATCCCAGAGGACAACCCGGAAATCCCCCGGTCCGTAAAAACAGAAGAGGTCGGTCTGATGCCGGTGGGCGTGAGGGCCCCGGGTCACTCCCGGTTTGGTGACTGACACGTAGGCCATCGCCGGAAAATATTCCGGCGCCAGTTCGTCCTGGCGGAAGATTTCCGCCAGCCAACCCCGATGATCGGAATAAACTGACAGCGGAGAACAAATCACCCCGGTTATTTTGATTTCCAAAAAACGCCCCCCTTGCTTCCATAAACCTGAAATATTATAAACTTCAACCAGTTGATCGTATAAAAATGAACCAAGGCTATCGGGGCCTCGATTTTAACGTAAATAATTGTAGCATAATCTCGACATTGTCAGCAAATTAATCAAAGTATGTTCAGATCTTTAAACCTCTCGAAGCATGAATACGGAACCCCTTGCCATAGCGGAACTTCTTCTCGCGTGTGCTCACGAGGCTAACGGGTTCCAGGGTTTTTGCAAAAAAGGCTGCCATCTCTTTGGATAAACCAGAGCATCTTATACCAGGGAAGGCATCTTGCCAGGGGTGGAGCGGGCTTAAGCTCGGATTAGGGTTAGGCGCCCCGGAAAAAGGCGAAGACCGTTTTGATCAGGGGATCAAGGTAAGGGCTGAAGATGCCCTGGTGAGTAAGGCGCTCCAGCAGGACCAGGGCGAGGATGAGGTAGGGTCCGACCAGGGTCAGGATTGCTTTGGCGCGGCCCCCATCATGGGGAAACGCTTCGCAGATCACGGAGCCCAGGGCCAGAGGCGGTATGGGAAGCAGATTGTAAATGGCCGTGGTGACGTTGACCCCGAT
>DZCR01000146.1 GCA_022736495.1 Desulfobacca acetoxidans | reverse complement strand
ATAACCGCCAAATTCGTTCTCATAACCTTTGATTAAACCGGCTTCGGCACCAAATCGCCGTTCCAGGCTAATACGCCCGCATAAAATGACGGCTTTCTGGATGGGAACTAACTAACTGATATCTGATGTATTTTTAAATATCGCTTTGTATCTGCCGCCCTATCGTTTATATTGTTCGATTGTAATAATAATGAATCACGAACAAGGAGGATTATCATGAAATATGACCATGTCCCTGACCATATTCTTGAAATGTATGAAAAAATCAGATCTCAACATTTCCCCCACTTGGTCAACGCCAAAATTCTCTTCCTGATTAATAAGAAAAAAATGGCCAGTAAAGGCAATGTTGTGTTAGGGAAAATCATGAGACCTTCCGATTTGGTGAAATTTTTATCCAGGGATGAAGCTCCGGAAGATGGTTATGACTATATTATGCTTTTAGACGGGAAATTGATTGCTAACTGTGATGATACCGATATTACCAGAGTATTAAGACACGAATTAAGACATACCTTCTATGATTCAGACAGCCTCCATAATCCCTACAAAATCATCGATCATGATTTTAGTGATTTTTACGATGAAGTTGAGTTAAACAAAGACGATCCGGCTTGGGCGAAACGGGTCTCTCAAACTGTTTCTCTCATGTATGACCAGGAAAAAGATCAAAAATAAAAAAGTTGACTTTCTCACCGGGTGGCCGGGAAGAAACCCTTATTCTGCGGCTCTGCTCAGGGCAGACGATACAAACGGGGAGGGCCATTGAACCTGAATGTAAATGAAGACTTACTTCTTGAACCGGCGAGGGATAACTTATATTGTCTACAAAGTTAATTATTATAAGTAGTTAACTAATGAAAGTCTTGGACTGGCCCTGGTGCGGTATAAATAATTGAACTAGTTATCTCACGAGAAAAAGGTATCTTATTTAAATATTAGCTTATTTGATAGAAAAGCGGTTTAGGCACGCTTCCTGCATTTAATTTGGGCAAATATGAACTGAATTAAGGAACCCCAATCCCCCCCTTAATCAACGTTCATACCATTTTCTCCTTTCATTGACAGGCCGGGTCTCCCCCACTCGGCTTGTCTTTTTTTGTTGAGCCTCCGATTTCCGCACGGCGTCGAGGCATACCTGGATACCTGGCCACGCTGACACGGCAGGTTAACAAATCAAGCGCTTCAGTGTCATCCCGGATAACGCGAGGTGGTTAGCCGCCCGCCTTACGTCTGCCGCCCTTTTCCCCAAACCCTCTTTCTTTGGCCATTCTGCTGCGCTGTTCGGAATAATCCTTGCACACCAGGGGAAATTTTTTGGGGTCCAGTCCGAATCTCTGGAAATATTCTTTCGGTGTCAAGTTGTGAGCCTTGCGCAGATGAGTCTTAAGGGTCTTCATCTTTTTGCCACATTCCAAGCAGACCACGTATTTTGCCTTGACGATGTCTTTTAAGGGCACTGGCGGTTTCTTTACCGCTTCACCCTCCCCGGCTTTCTCCGTGACGAGATCTTCCGGCAGGGACGCTCCTTCCAAAGAAGACAAAACACCATAGACCTCTTTAATTTCTTCCACCAATTCTTCCGGGGTGAGTTCACTCATGGAAGCATGGGACATTACAATTTGTGCGGTTAATTTCAGGACCTCGCTGGCCATGCGAATTATTCCTCTCTATTTTTATTTTAAAAAAATATTGCAGTTAATATGCTAATTATTATACTCCATTGTCAAGAACTATCTTAGCAGAATTTACTTCTCTCGGCAGTTGCATTAGCTTTCAGCTTGGTCAGGGGAGGCATTGTGGTGGTCATAACTATTAAAAGGACTCACCTCCGTCGATTTACCCAATATCCAAAAATAAAATTATGCCATGGGCCAGAGATGCCGATAATACTTGCTGAGGAGGTGTCCATGAAAACCGTAGAAGAGTTCATCCAGCGCTTGAAGGATGACCCGGATTTTGAGCTACAGGCGCAGGCCTATGAAAATAGCGAAGAATTTATTAATTTTGTGAAGAGCGCCGGCTACGACTTCACCCTGGACCAACTCCTGGACAGGTTCAAACATGAGGAAAAGGCAGCCCATCAGCCGGCGGAGCCGCCGCCGGTAACCGCAAAAACCCTAGAAGCATTCGTCCAGCGCTTGAAGGATGACCCGGATTTTGAACACAAAGCACAAACCTTTGAAAATGACGATGCCTTTATGGAGTTTGTAAAGCGCGAGGGCTATAACTTCACCCTGGACCAACTGACGGACTGGTTTAATCAGGTTGCGGCGCTGGCACAACCACAGACGGAGGGGCCGCCGATAGCCCGGAAAGTCGCAGCAACACCTATACCGCCGCTACCGGACGGTTCAGAAATGACGCAGCAGGCAGACCCCTCCCCTCCTGGCGCGGAGGCACAGAAACGATCAGGAGCGCTCTCGCCAAAGTTTGAGGGCCTCGCCGGGGGGAGGCGACGAGGGATGAAATGGCAGAATGGTGATAGTTGAGGGAGTTCGGAGGCAGTGCAGGGGGCATTTTTCACCCGGATCAAAATGGCGACAACGTGACACGGGCTCTTTTTCAATAACCGGTTAAAGGCGCGCCCCCCCGGGGCGGGTTTCTAGAACATAATGCAGGGCCAGCCACACCGTGGGCCGGGTCGGGTCGGTCCATTCCACCCGGTGGCGGCGATGGGCCGGGATGAGGAGGTGGTCTCCGGGACGCAACACCTGGTCCGGCCCAGCCTCGAAACGCAGGCAGGCGCTGCCTGCGAGGAGAACCACCCATTCGTGGCTGTCCTGGTCGTACCATTCCCCCGGCGGGGTCGCCTGGCCCCAGGACACGATGCGCTCCAGCCGAAAATTATCCGTCTCCAATAGAACTTGAAAGATTTCCGCCGGAATTTCCGCTGGAATGGCAGCAAAAAGATTGTCCACGGCAACCCCTCTGCTAACTGCTAAGAGCTGACAGCTCCCTACCCCCGGCGCCCGATAAGCCAGTGCTGGAGCTGGCCCTGGGCGTTTAGGCGCAGTTGCAGAATGAAGGGGAAGCTGCGTCCGGGAATGGCAAAGCGCAGGTCCAGCCATTCCAGGATCTGTTCGCCCCCTTGAGATTGTGCCCGGCAAAGCAAGGGAAACCGAGCAAATTCCAGATAGCTGGCCAAGATTTTTTCAGCTTCAGGGGGGTAGGCGCCGGCCGCAGCAACCGGGGTCCAGGTCTGGATGCTGAGATGGCCGGGGGCTTGATAGGCAACGGCCGGCGTCAGACAGTCCTGCCCCGGGGGGAGCGCGACGGCCTTTGCCTCTCCCAGTGTGATTTTTTCCCTCGGAGTTTGAGCAAAGGGTAACTGGACAAAGGCTTGCCGGATTTCCCCCGGCCGGGCGGCGATGAGCTGCCAGCGGCGGCAGGAAAAGGGTTGCGGCAGGGCCGCCACAGTCTGCTGTGGGGGGGTCGTGGACTGCAATACCTGGCGGGCCAGGGCCAGGGCCTGGTGATGGGAGAAGGCGCACACCAACGTATAGACCAAGGCTGTCGCCAGGAACCACGCCCCCAGCCGTGGGCCCCAGCGGTAAAAAACCAGGGCGCTTAGGGCTCCGGCCACCAACAGGGCGGTGAGATAGGGGTCGATGATAAAAACCCAGTCCAGGCTAAAGCGGCGCCGGGAAAAGGGGCTGAGGATTTGCGTGCCATAGGAGGTGGCCAGGTCCAGGAGCAGGTGTGAGGCCAGCACTATGAGCCCCAGAATAAACAGGGGCCTGAACCAGCGAGGGCCGCCCAGGATCCGGCCAAGCAGCGCCCCGGCCAGGGCCAGGAGGGGCAGGGCCACCAGCGAGTGGGTGAAGCCCCGATGATAGCGGATAAAGGCCAGGCGGTCCCAAAAGATATAAAAGTAATCAATGTCCGGCAATAACGCGAAGAGGGCCCCGGCCAGGGCGGCCCACCAGCGGGACGGCGACGTCAGCAATTGGGAGCATACCACCCCGGCGGCCACATGGGTCAATGGATCCATGGCCACCTCCCGCCCTGCGTGCCGTAGTGGGGGAACCGGCGCAGCAGATCATTCCTGAGGGCCACAGCGCTGGCGTAGCGCTCCTCCAGTTTTTTCTTGAGACACTTGAGGATAATGGCTTCCAGCGCCGGGGGGATCTCCGGGTTCTCTTCCCGGGGGGGTGCGGGCTCCTGCTCCAAAATCTGATCGATGAGGAGTTTTTCCACTTCGCTATAAAAGGGCAACTCCCCGGTGTAGAGCAGATACATGAGCACCCCGATGGCCCAGATGTCGCTGCGACGTTCGCTCTGGCCCATGATCTGTTCCGGCGCCATGAAGGGACGGGACCCCACCATGGTGGCGCTAATCTCTTTTTCCCCCAGCATCTTGGCCGCCCCGAAATCCAGTAACTTCAGATTCCCATTGGGCTGGATAATGATGTTATTGGGCTTGATATCCCGATGCATGATACGATTTTTGTGGGCATGGGCCACCACTTCGATGAGCTGCAGAATTAGGCGCTCCACCAACGGCCGGGGCAATTCCTGATCCAGCATGTCCCCCAGGGTACTGCCCTCCACGTATTCCTGAATGATTATCAGTTTACCATCATCTTCCAAAGTCTCAATAAGTCCGGCCACTCCGGGGTGCGGGTCCAGTTTCTGGCAAATGGCCGCCTCTTTGCGGAACTTGGCGTTGGCGGCCTTAAGAAAGGGAATTTTGGCCACATAACGCCGCTCCTGTCCCAGGGCTTCCGTATCCATCACCAGCCACACCTCGCCGAAACTCCCCTGCCCCAGTTTCTTGATTTTCTCGTAGCGGCCCCCCAACAGGGGGGTCATTTGAAGCAGGGCCAGATAGTCACGGGCGCTGGGCAGCAGGTGCTCCACCAAGCCCTGCAGAGCCCGTTTGAGGGGAGAGGTGGCCCCCACCGGCTGCACCTGGAAGCTCAAAACCTCTTCGGGGCGGTTATCCAGGGCCAGATCATTAATCAAGACCGTCACGGGCTGGCCTTCCCGGTTGACCAAGTGCAGCTTCAGGTGACCGGCCTGTCCCGGCTCGGCCAGGATCTTACGGAAGCGCTCCCGATCTTCGGAGGCATAGAGCAGTTCATCCAGGGGCACGGTCACGGGGGTGTGGCGTTTACCCGGATAGCCCAAAAGGCGTCGCAGGGCTGGGTTGAGATTGCACCCCGTTCCCCAACGGTCGCAGAAAAAGAGGGGGTGGTGGGTCTCCTGAAAAATTCGGGAAAACTCTGCGTGGGAGGCCAACAACAATCGGCGGTCATGTTGCAGGCGGAGCACCACCCCCACCCGGGCCAGGACCTCCCGGGGCTCAAAGGGCGGCAGGAGGAATTCGTCGGCTCCCACCTCCAAAACCCAGGCCGCGGCCGCATCGGAGAAACCGGCCAGGGCCACGATAATGGGCAGATTCCAGGAGGTGTCGTCGGCTTTGAGCCTCCGAATCAACGGCTGGGTCACTCCGGCCTCTTCAATGAGCACCAGAAGATCGGGGGACCGGTTCCGGAGATTGGCGGCAAGCTGGTCTTGGGGACACCGGCCGATCTCGTAGGAGGCCCCGGCCAGGATGTCGGCCAGGCCGCGGCCAGTCTCTCCTTCAGGGCCAACGATGAGAACATGAGAGTCCGGCACGAGCATATTCCTTATAGAGCCGAGTAGTCAGCAAATAGGCTAACCAGCGCCCCAGGCGAGAAAATCCCAGGGCGTTGGTTTTTATGGAACATTGTCCATAGATTTGAGGGATTTGGCAAGGCCGATTTTGTATTGACAAATCGAGGAGGTCAGGATAAACAAAACAACTGGAGGCGGGGTAGCTCAGCCGGTAGAGCAGCGGACTGAAAATCCGCGTGTCCCCAGTTCGATTCTGGGCCCCGCCACCACTGATATCAGGTGCTCTTGGCTGCTTTCCGCAGCCTTTTTTTTGGTCGGCGCCTTGCCTCCGGTGCACCACGGATGTATAAGAAAATTGGGACTATTGGGGTGGTCGGAGTTAACCGCGCCTGGGGATCGGACAGCCTGGTTTGTAAGAAAATTTCTGACAGAAAAATCAGGGATTGTTCGATTTTCACGTCTGGGATGGGCTGTTAAACTATGACAAACTTTTCTTGTCTTCCTTATTAATCAAACCCGACGGAATAAGAAGGTAGAATTTGATGAACTGGGTTATGCAAGCTTTAAGCACTTCCGTGGGCAAAAAACAGTTGATGGCCGTAACCGGCCTGCTGTTTTTGCTGTTTCTGACCACCCATCTCCTGGGCAACTTGAGCATTTATGGCGGACCGGCGGCCTTCATTTCTTATGCCGAACACCTGCATGCCCTGGGGAAGCTGCTGGTCGCAGCCGAAGTGGGCATGGCCGTTGCATTATTCATCCATGTCTGCACCGCGATCTTTCTGTTCCTGGAAAACCGGAACGCCCGGCCGGTCAAATACGTGGTGGACAAAAGCGGTGGGGACGGCCGCACCTTCAGTTCCCAAACCATGCCGTATACCGGCCTCTTGATCCTGGCCTTCCTGGCGGTGCATCTAAGCACCTTTTCCCACCATATCGTCGATCAGACCAGCCGCAACATCTTTCAAATAGCCACCGGCGTCTTTTCTCATAAGATTTATCTGGCCATTTATTTGATCTCCATGGTCATCGTCGCCCTGCATGTCCGGCATGGTCTCTGGAGCGCCTTTCAGACGGTGGGAGCCAACCAGCCCAAGTACATGCCCTTCATCCAAAAGCTCAGCATCGTCTTCGCAGTGATCGTCGGCATCGGCTTTTTTTCGCTACCGCTGGTCATCCTGGCGACGAAATAGGGAGGTCCTGAATGCAACTTGATGCCAAAATTCCCGCAGCGCCTTTGCCGGATAAATGGGATCGCTGCAAATTTGAGTCTAAGCTGGTGAGCCCGGCCAACAAGAGAAAGTTTGACATCATCGTGGTGGGGACCGGTCTGGCCGGCGGCGCCGCCTCGGCCTCCCTGGCAGAGCTGGGCTACAACGTCAAGACCTTCTGTATCCAGGACAGCCCCCGTCGGGCCCACAGCATCGCAGCCCAGGGCGGCATCAATGCGGCCAAAAACTATCCCAACGACGGCGACAGTATCTGGCGGCTTTTCTATGACACTATCAAAGGCGGCGATTTCCGGGCCCGGGAAGGCAACGTCTACCGCCTGGCCCAGGTCAGCAACCTGATTATCGACCACTGCGTGGCCCAAGGGATTCCCTTTGCCCGGGAATACGGCGGGCTTTTGGCCAACCGCTCTTTCGGTGGCGCCCAGGTGTCCCGGACGTTTTATGCCCGGGGGCAGACCGGCCAGCAACTGCTGCTGGGAGCCTATAGCTCCCTGATGCGCCAGGTGGCCGCGGGCCGGGTCACCATGTTTCCCCGCCGGGAGATGTTGGACTTGGTGCTCGTGGACGGCCAGGCCCGGGGGATTGTGGTCCGGAACCTGATTACCGGCGAAATCGAGCGCCACTCGGCTCATGCGGTGGTGCTGGCCACTGGTGGTTATGGCAATGTGTTTTTTCTGTCCACCAATGGCATGGCCTGCAATGTCACCGCCAGCTTCCGGGCCTACAAGAAGGGGGCCGGTTTCGCCAACCCCTGCTTCACCCAGATACACCCCACCTGCATCCCGGTGCACGGCGACTATCAGTCCAAGCTGACCCTGATGTCCGAGAGCCTGCGCAACGACGGCCGCGTCTGGGTGCCCAAAAAAGAGGGCGACACCAGAGCGCCGGAGCAGATCCCCGAAGACGAACGGGATTATTACCTGGAGCGCATCTATCCCAGTTTCGGCAATCTGGCCCCCCGGGATATCTCCTCCCGGGCCGCCAAGCTCATGTGCGACCAGGGCAAGGGCGTGGGTCCCACGGGGCGCGCCGTGTACCTCGATTTCGCCGATGCCATCAAACGGCTGGGCAAATCCGAGATCGAGGCCCGATACGGCAATCTCTTCCAGATGTATGAAAAGATCGTAGCCATCAATCCTTACGAAACCCCCATGATGATCTATCCAGCCTCCCACTACACCATGGGCGGGCTGTGGGTGGATTATAACCTGATGAGCACCATTCCGGGGCTCTTTGTCCTGGGCGAGGCCAACTTCTCCGACCACGGCGCCAACCGCCTGGGGGCCAGCGCCC
>DZCR01000145.1 GCA_022736495.1 Desulfobacca acetoxidans | reverse complement strand
GGCAATATTCCACTTTAACAAAAGGGAGACCATTTATGTCCTGGCAATATGTACTCGAACTGATTCAAAACATCCTCATTTCCCAGACCGGTGTTCCGCACATGACCTGGGGACACGGGATCATGCTTTTGATCGCGCTTTTTTTTCTTTACCTGGCGGTGGCCAAGGGGTTTGAGCCCCTTTTGCTGCTGCCCATCGGATTCGGTATTTTTCTGGTCAACTTCCCGATAGTGCCTCTCATGGGACTGAACGCAGAAGGACACCCGAATCTGATTGAATATTTTTATCAATATGGGGTCGCTTCGGAGATCATTCCCTGCGTCATCTTTCTCGGGCTCGGGGCCATGACTGATTTCGGGCCCCTCATCGCCAATCCCAAGATGCTGATTATCGGGGCCGGGGCCCAGCTTGGCGTGTTTGTCACCTATGTCGGGGTTCTGTTTTTCGGTTTTACCCTGAAGGAAGCGGCCTCAGTCGGGATCATCGGCGGTGCCGACGGACCCACGACCATCTATCTGACCGCCAAACTGGCTCCCCATCTCTTGGGCGCCAATGCCCTGGCCGCCTATTCCTATATGGCCATGGTGCCCCTGATCCAGCCCCCCATCATGCGTCTCATGACCACACCGGAGCAGAGAAGGATCAAGATGCGGCAATTGCGGCCGGTATCGGCCCGTGAAAAGCTTCTCTTCCCCCTCATCGGCTGCGCTCTGATTGTTCTGCTGATCCCCATGGTGGCGCCGCTCATGGGCATGTTCATGTTCGGGAATTTCATGCGTGAATCCATGATGGTCAAGCGGCTGACAGATACGGCACAGAATTCATTGATGAATATTGTGACCATCTTCCTCGGGTTATCGGTGGGGGCCACCATGCAGGCGGAAGTCTTTCTCAACTGGAAGCCGCTTCTGATCTTCGGGTTTGGCCTCCTGGATTTTGTGGTCTGCACCTTTGGAGGAATTCTCACAGTGCATATCATGAATCTTTTCCTTAAGGAAAAAATCAATCCCTTGATCGGTTCAGCAGGTGTTTCCGCTGTTCCCATGTCGGCCCGGGTGTCCCATGTCGAAGGGCTGAAAGCTGACCCCAACAACTGGCTCATGATGCATGCCATGGCGCCCAATCTGGCCGGTGTTATCGGTTCCGCAGCCGCAGCCGGTATGATGATTGCGATGTTTCAATAAGAGGAGGAATGCTGATGCGATTAAAACAGCTTTATATATGGACCATGGTCACAGCCCTGATGCTTGTCTCTCACAGCAGCCTATGGGCTGCTTTCGGGGAAGATATTGAAAAACCCAAACCCGTTTTTACACAGGAAGGGACCGACTGGGTGTCCGAACTGATCCCCAGAGGCAAAAGCACGCCCATCCAGATCCGGTTCCATGTCGCCGGCGGGATGCTGTCCAAGCCTGCCGACATTGATTTTACAGACGCCGACAGGCCTAACATCAACTGGAAGAATTATCGTTCCGGATATTTTCTTTTGGATATTGTCCCTGCATCACCCGGAGGGGAGGTGACCCTCACCCTGTCCTCCAATTATTTTACGTCTGCAACGGATATCTGGGGATTCACGGAGCGGAAAACCAGGACCTGGGGGACCATCGGCATCACGGCCAAACCCGGCGAAGGCGGAGGCACCGCCATCAGCTCCGTGATTCGTGACGGAAGTGTTCTGGATGAAGACGGAACCGTCGACGGGAAGATTCAGATCATCATCGGCCCCCGGGATAGTTTCTGGGGATATGCCTTGGGTACGCTGGTCATCCGGTTTTTCGGCGTATTCCTTGTCCTGAGTATCCTGATGATCGGGATGATGCTGTCGGGAAAGATATTTGCATCTGCCGATGCAAAAAAGGCAGCCGCCGGACCTGCACCATCACCGGCATCCGCTGCTGCACCGGCCCGGAAGGAAGCCTATGTTCCGGAACCGGTTCCTGTTGAAGAAATCCCGGCGGATGTGGCAGCGGCCATTGGTCTTGGGATTCATCTCTATACCAACGGCGGCAGAAACCTTTGCCTGTCCGATACAAATATGAAGGCGGCGGCCATTGGTCTGGCCCTGCATTTACAAAAAACCTCCGGTAAGGAATGCTAACCGGTAAAAATCAACTCATGGTCCGGGGCTGATCCGCCCTTGACCCTGAAAAACAATAAAAGTGAGGACCCAATATGACAGTCTATACATTCAGCATCGATGAGCAGCCCTTTGCCGTTGAAATAGGTTTAATCCAGGGAAATGTGGCCAATGTAACCGTGAACCAGGTTCCCTACCGCGTTAGAATCGACGGCTCAAGCCATATTTCATCCCCGGCCGCAGCCCCTGCACCGAAACCCGCACCCAGGGCCGAGGCGCCTAAACCCGCCGCCGCTCCCAAACCCGCAGCACCGAAACCGGCGGCAGCTTCGCCAAAACCGGCCGCTTCCGTATCCGGCGGCGGTGAAAGAATAACGGCCCCCATCCCCGGCAAGATCATGTCTGTCATGGCCAAGGTCGGCGACAGTGTCACCGCGGGTCAGGTTCTTCTCGTCATTGAAGCCATGAAAATGGAAAACAATATCATCAGCCCTATAGACGGGACGGTGAAAGAAGTGGCTGTTTCAAATAGTGCCGATGTGGCAACCGGTGATCTTCTTATGGTCGTTGGATAAACACACCCGAACAAAACCGGGGTTGACGGCCGTCACCCCGGTTTCTGCCTTTGAAGAATAATTCCAGTCTGATATCCCCCAACTTTTTATTTGATCTCATCCATTCCCTATGTGCTTTGTTCCGGATTCGCCGGCAACCGGACTTTTACGGCCACATAGAGATTCACCAGCGAGAGCGAGGCCGCCAGAAAGAAAATATACTGGGGCCCCCAGATCCCCCAGACCATCCCGCCCAAAACGGCGCAGATAATGCTGACCACATGATCCAGACTGATCCCGAAGGAAAGGGTGGGGGTGATATCCGAGGAGTGAACGGCAATGGTGCGCAGGTAAACGGTGCGCACCAGGCCTATCTGGGTGGACATGCGATCCAGAACGAAAATCAGATAGGCCGGCATGATGGCCCATCCGGTGCGGGACAGCCACCCTTCAGCGTATCCGGCTGCCAGGATGCCGTAAACCAGATAGACCGCAATAAAGGAAAGGGCATCGGCATAGAGCATGGTCTTGATGCCGAAACGATCCATCCAGCGCCCCAGAGCCGGAATGAAAAAGATACCGATGAGGCCGCCGATGATGGACAGCATGGCGATGGTATCCGCCTTCTTGGCCAGCAGGTCGATGAGGACCCAGGGGCCGTAGACCATCATGATCTGTTTCTGCACCCCGAACATGATGACCAGGATATAATAATACCGGTATTCCCTGCGCACCTTCAGTTTGTTTTTTTGGTGAAGGCTTCCGGGAAGATGGACTCTGCGCTGTAACTGTACCAGAAGGATCAGGACGATTAAAAATAAAATTCCGGCAGCGATAAACGGAAGTTTGAAGGGGGTTTCAAAACTGAAAAATCCCGTACGGAAGCCGATAAACACCAACACGGCCGCCACCACCTGAAATGCAGTGGAAACACCTTTGAACTGTCCCATTTTTTTCCCGGTCTCCCCCTTTTTGATGAGGGCCAGGCCGATACTGTCCTGCAAAGGGAAAAAGAGGTGCATGCCCACGGAATTGATAAAAATGAATACCAGCATGACGGTATAGGAGGGGGTGCTGAAGCCCAGAACAACCAGGCCGATGATGCTGAGGGCCTGGGCCAGGACGGCGATCCGGATGTCGCTGAGAAAGGAGAGAAGGGAAATGAGCAGAATGCACAGGACCCCGGGGAGTTCACGGGGAAATTCGATGACGCCCCGTTGGAAGGCCGTCACCTGGTAGGCGTCTTTAAAATAATTGGACATGATATCATTGCTGAATCCTAGGCCGACGGCGGTCAGGGCCAGGATCATGAGGTAGAGCTTCATCTCTTTTGACATTGCGTCCATAGGTTCCTTAAATATCAATAATGGTGGGTTGCCCTTTGGGGGAATAAAAAAGAGGGTAAAGCCGAAACCGGCCAACCCTCTCTGATTTACATGGTACCGAAGGCGAGACTTGAACTCGCAAGGGCATAAAGCCCGGAGGATTTTGAGTCCTCTGCGTCTACCAATTCCACCACTCCGGCATGACCACCCTTTTTAAGGGAAAACACGGGATTTGTCAATGAAATTATAGGGGTGAGAAAATTCTCCATACCGGATTACGCCTTCAGGGTTTCATGGATCATACCGGCCGTGACTTCTCCTTCCCGCAGGATGCGGACCGGAGATACCGTCACATCCACAAGGGTTGATCCAATCCCGCCTTTTAAGACCCCGGCATCCAGGACAAGGTCGGATTTTTCCAGGATGGAGGGGTCAAGAGAACTGATCCGGTCACAGCCGGGCCGGCCCGAGAGATTGGCGCTGGTGCCGGTGATGGGAAAGCCGAGAAAATCCACCAGGGCCTTTGCCGCCGGAAGGGACGGGATCCGGATACCGAGTTTGCCGGACCCGGCCGTGAGGCGCTTGGGGACGTTAGGCGTTGCCTGGAACACAAGGGTCAATCCCCCCGGCCAGAACGCCTTCATCAGCTTTCCGGCCGATTCCGGAATGGATTCTGCAAGATCCTCAAGAAAACTCTGGTCCGGGATCAGCACCAGGATGGGATTGTTCCGGGGTCTTTGTTTGATGTCGAATACCTTTTCCACCGCCTTTTCATTCAAGGCATCGGCGGCTATCCCGTAAAGGCATCGGGTCGGAAAGACCACGATCCCGCCTTTCCGGATGATGTTTCCGGCCCTGGCAATGACGGTTAAATCCGGCGCGTCAGGGTCGATCCGGATGATCTTGCCGGAATCATGCAAAGGAGCGGGCCTTTTTATCCACCTTATCCGCCATCTCCTTTTTGAAAGCAGCCAGTTTTTCCGCAATTTGGGGGTCTGAAACCCCGAGAATTTCTGCCGCAAAAATGCCGGCATTATAGGCCCCTGATTTTCCGATGGCCATGGTGGCCACCGGAATGCCCGGCGGCATCTGGACTGTGGCCAGAAGGGCATCAAGGCCCTGGAGAGCCGATGAATCAATGGGGACGCCGATAACAGGCAGGGAGGTATGGGCGGCAATGACCCCTGCCAGGTGGGCGGCATGGCCGGCGCCGCAGATGATGACCTTGAGGCCTTTTTCTTTTGCTTCGCCTGCCAGTTTGGCTGCCCGTTCAGGGGTCCTGTGGGCCGACGCCACGGTGGCATAATAGGGGATATCAAATTTTTTCAGGATGGAGAGGGCCTGTTCCATGACGCTGAAATCCGAATCGCTTCCCATGATAACCCCGACCCGGGGCGGGATGGAAAGTCTTTTTAAGGCCTTTGCGCCAATGTCTTTCCGGTAAAAATGCCCGGTGAAGGATATTTTTGAACAGGCTTCATAGGCCTTGTCAATGGCCTCTTTTACCGTATCACCCAGGGAGGTGACGCCCAGGACCCGGCCGCCCGAGGTGACCATCCGTCCGTCTTTGAGGGTGGTTCCGGCATGGAAGACAACGGTATCGGCCGTCTTACCGGCTTCTTCAAGACCGGAAATTTCCTTGCCTTTTTCATAGGAACCCGGATATCCGCCCGATGAGACCACCACACAGATGGCGGCCCTGGGGTCGATTTTAACGGAATGGTGGTGCAGGGTGCCGTCACAGCAGGCTTCCATCAGGGGCACCAGATCGTTTTCAAGCCTCATGAGAATGGGCTGGGTTTCCGGGTCCCCGAGCCGGGTATTGAATTCCAGCACCTTGATGTCGTCTTTGTCCACCATGAGCCCGGCATAAAGAACTCCCTTAAACGGGGTGCCTTCCTTGGCCATGCCCTGAACCGCCGGGATCATGACGGTTTTCATGGCTTTTTCCCGGAGCAGGTGATCCAGGACCGGGGCCGGTGAATAGGCGCCCATGCCGCCGGTATTGGGTCCTTCATCATGGTCGAAAATCCGTTTGTGGTCCTGGGATTCAGGCAGCATCAGAACGGTTTTGCCGTCGGTCAAGGCGATAAAGGAGGCTTCTTCCCCTTTGAGACATTCTTCCACAAGGACAATGTCACCGGCCTCTCCAAAGATTTTTTGATCCAGCACGGCGTCTATGGCCTCAAAGGCTTCCTCCAGGGTGGAGCAGATGATGACTCCCTTGCCGGCGGCAAGTCCGTCGGCCTTGACCACGCAGGGCGCTCCCAGGGCTTTGGCATAGGTTTTGGCCTTGTCTGCATCGGTAAAGGCCTTGCCCTTGGCGCAGGGGATATTGTATTTCTGCATATGCTGTTTTGAAAAAAGCTTGCTGCCTTCCAATCGTGCTGCGGCTTTACTTGGCCCAAATATTTTCAGCCCCATGGCCTCGAACACATCCACAATTCCGTTGACAAGGGGACCCTCAGGGCCGACCACGGTAAGATCAATCTCTTTTTCCCGGGCAAAGGCGGCCAGGGTTTGAATATCATCGGCTTCGATGGAAACCGGTTCGGCCAGCATCTGTGTGCCTGCATTGCCGGGCGCGCAATAAATTTTTTCCACCAGAGGGCTTCTGGATATTTTCCATACCAGGGTATGTTCGCGGCCTCCGCTGCCGATGACCAGAATTTTCATTTTGCTCTCCTTAGTTTTGTTTTTTCATGTTCAGCCATGGCAAGGTCGATGAGCCTGTCCAGAAGTGTTGTAAAAGGAATCCCTGCCTCCTGCGCCGACTGGGGATAAAGGCTGGTGGCCGTCATCCCCGGAATGGTATTGGTTTCCAGGACAAAGAGCTCGTGATTCGACAGGATCATGTCCGTCCTGGAATAGCCTTTCAGATACAGGGCCTCATGGGCTCTGACGGCAAGGTCCTGCACTTTTTTCGTTACGGCGTCATCAATGCGGGCCGGGCAGATTTCCCGGGTGGCCCCGGCCGTGTATTTGGCCGTGTAGTCAAAAAATTCATAGCCTTCGCCCGGAATGATTTCAATCACGGGCAAGGCTTCAGGGCTTTCGTTTCCCAGGACCCCGCAGGTGAGTTCAATGCCTTTGATATAGGTTTCCATGAGGATGGCGTCGTCATGGGTAAAGCCTATGGCAACTGCGGCCTCAAGATCTCTTTCGTCTCTGACAATGGTCATTCCCACGCTTGATCCGGCGCAGGCCGGTTTCACCACCAGGGGAAGGCCCAGCGACTTCACAACCACGGAGGTATCAATGGTGTCGTTCATGGTAAAGGAAAGATAGTCCGGCATGGGGATACCGGCGGCGCTAAAAAGTTTTTTGGAGACCCGTTTGTTCATGGCAATGGCGCTGCCCAGCACTCCTGCGCCCTGGTAGGGGATGTCCAGGAGGTCCAAAAGCCCCTGGACGGTTCCGTCTTCCCCAAAGGGGCCATGAAGGATGATCAGGGCGGCATCGATTCCTTCAGCATCCATGACCAGTTGCTTCAGATCAGTTTTGGGATCATAGAGAGCAATGTCATACCTGCCTTTGTCCAGGGCATCGAATACTTGTCTGCCGCTGTTAAGGGAGACCTCTCTTTCCGAAGAAATCCCTCCGGACAGGAGGGCCAGCCTGATTTTTTTCATAATATACTCCTGTTTTAGCCTTGAAGGATTTTTTGTTTTGCCGTTTCAAACTCTTCTTTTGTGATCAGGTTTTTTTCAAGAAGGGCAGCCAGTTTCAGTATTTTTTGTTCCGTTGCATCGGTAACGGTTTCACCGATAAGGTTGCCGGAAGGTATGGCGGGGTTTTGTTCCAGCCGGTCCTGCCCGTTTTCCCTGGGTGAGATTTTGAAAGAAGCGAGCCCTCCGATGAGTTTGACTTCGATGGTCCGGTCCCCAAGACCGGGCATTGAAAAAAAACGGCCGATATCTGAAGATTCCCGGATGAACCGCCGGTATAAAAAAAAAGCCCCGGCCAGGACGGTGAGGCCGAGAAACCCCATGATCCAGGGCAGATATTGATATACGCCTTTGAACAACACCACGGCAATCCCGGCCCCGCCAAGGAGAAGTAAATGCAGCAGCAGGATGAAATATGCCGTGAAAATGCTTTTATAAAGCCCGTCTTTATCGTTTTTTATAAAATTCATGACAGTTTTTGAATGATCGTTTCCCTGTATTCTTCAGAGAAGAGGGATGAGCAGCAACGCTCTCCCCGTAAGGTATTGAGTTTTGTGA
>DZCR01000016.1 GCA_022736495.1 Desulfobacca acetoxidans | reverse complement strand
GCCCAGGGTGCCGGCGGACAGCGCTCCCGCCACAATCTCCTGGAGGAAACCCTCCTCAGAGATCTGTCCGCCCATGTTGTAGGAGACACCGGTCATGGGCGCGGCCAGAATAGGCATAGACAGCTTTTCTCCCCAGAGCTCAAAGGAGGTGTCCGGTTCCTTGACATTATGCACGGTCCGCATATTCAAGCGATACCGGCTTAAAGCTTCCAGATTAGCTGAAAATGCGCTTCCCGTCCCAACTCCACCCATGCCGGGGACTTCCCCGGCACAGGCCCGACCGTTGCAGACCGGGCACACCCGGCAATAACCCTTTAATTTTTCCTTAGCTTTTTCCCGCAGTTCCGCTAAGTTCATCAATCATGCCTCCTGGTGGACTTATTAATCCGAATGAGCCAGGGGAAAATCTCCCCTTGGTGGCCAATTTTATCATTTTTCTGGCGAGGTAGCTCTCGAGGAGATATCGGTAAGCATAAGGCTTAAGAGGGGAGGGAAGGTCAAAAGATCAAGATCTTCATACGTGTCATAACTGATGTTCACCTTCGCCATATCCCACCCACTTGAGGAGGAATATGGCGAAGGATGCCCCTAACCTGTGAACGCTTACGGGGTCTGCATAGAATAAAACATCTCGCTTTTGAGGGTGGGAGGTTCAATTTCCGCCACCCGGAGCAACAATACCGACACCGTGGCGTGATCGATGACCCGTTTGGCCACGCTCCCCAAGACCCAGGCGACCTCGCCGGCTCCGTGGGAAGCCAGGGCGATAAGGTCCACCTGGTTCTCGTCTGCGTAGGCCACAATCTCCTGCGCCGGATGGCGGCCCAGTTTATAGACCCAGTTAGCCGCAATACCCGCGGCCTGCAGCTTGCCGGTGACGCTCTCCAAATGGTTGGCCAAAGGCGTCTCAGGGCACGGAGCTGCCGCGCCGGCGCCTTTGGCGGCAGCTCCGCCGATGGCGCAGATATTTGAAGAGCCCACGGACAATAGTGTTACCTGGGCATTTGTCTGTTTGGCCAGCGTCTCAACCTGGGGGATGATTGTGGCCGCCAGGTCTGAGCCATCCAATGGCACCAATATCTTTTTGAACATGAATTCCTCCTTGTCGGGGGACCGGTAGGCCGAGCCGTCCGGTTTATTCCGGCACGATCTCCAATACCGGTTCTCCGTATTCATCCCGCACTGTGGTTTTGATCTGCAGCAGCTCTAACCATTTTTTAATGGCTCCCACAAATACAATAAACATGAGAACCATAACGATTACAGAGAGAGCCGTGAGCAGATGCAGCTTCTTGGGGAGGAAATTGCCGACAATATTCAGGTATCCGGCATACATGGTGATAAAAGCCATAAGGATACCCGGAACGGCCGTAATCCAGGCGTATTTGACCTTGTTCATCCGCATGATCATGGTGGTGCCGATGATCAGGGCGCTGGAGGCCAGAAGTTGGTTGCTCATGCCGAACAGCGGCCAGATGGTGGAGATATTGCCGGTATAGACCAGGTAGCCCCAACAGAAAGTAAAGATGGCGCTGGTGATGACAATGCCCGGGACCCATCTTTTCTCAGAGAACTTGGGGATGTAGGCGCCGATCATTTCCTGGAGGAAGAACCGGCCCACCCGGGTGCCGGTATCCACCGCGGTGAGGATAAACACGGCTTCGAACATAATAGCGAAGTGATACCAATAGGCCATTAAGCCGCCCAGGATCGGGATCTTGTCAAAGATATACGCCATGCCCACGGCCAGGGAGACCGCGCCGCCCGGCCGCCCTTGAATGGTTTCCCCCACCTCTTTGGCCAGATGATCGAGATGCACGGTGTTCATCCCGAGTTTGGCGAAGACTGCGGGCACAGAATTGATGGCGAAGTAATCGGCGGGCACCAGCACGCACGCGGCGATCAGGGCCATAATGGCCACAAAGCCTTCCAACAGCATGGCCCCGTAGCCGATAAACAGAATCTCCCGTTCATTGCCCACCATTTTCGGGGTGGTGCCGGTCCCGATAATGGCATGGAATCCGGATAAAGCGCCGCAGGCAATTGTAATGAAGACAAAGGGGAAGACTGCACCGGGAATTACCGGGCCCCCGCCGCTGACAAATTTGGTGATGGGCTCCATTAACAGCGTCGGCCGCATAAACCCGATGCCAATGGCCAGCATGGCGATGGTCCCCACCTTTAGATAAGTGGACAGGTAATCCCGGGGGCAGAGGAGCAGCCAAACCGGCAGGACCGAGGCGAGAAACCCGTATATAGGAATAATAACGGCGATTTGATTTTTGGATAAGGTAAACCAGGAGGCCAGAGTAGGATTCGCCACGACATAAGGACCGGCAATGACCGCAATGGTTAGCAGCCCAACACCGATAATGCTGGCACCCAGGACATCATCATGCCGCCAGACATGCAGATAAATTCCCATCAGGATGGCAATGGGCATGGTGGAAAACACCGTGAAGGTGGCCCAGGGGCTGGAGAACATGGCGTTGACCACCGCGATGGACAACCCCGCCAGGGTGAGGATCAGGATGAAGAGAATAGCCACGGAGGCCACACCGCCGATGGTGGAGTTAATTTCTTTGGAGGCAATATTCGCCAGACTTTGCCCCTTATGCCGGACTGAAGCAAACAGGATGACCATGTCGTGCACGGCCCCCGCCAGGACACAGCCGATAATAATCCACAGCGCCCCGGGCAAATAGCCGAACTGGGCGGCCAGGACCGGTCCCAAAAGTGGCCCGGCCGCAGCGATGGCCGCAAAATGGTGTCCGAACAAGACATATTTGTTGGTCTTGACATAATCGTGGCCGTCGGCCAATTTCACCGCGGGCGTCAGCCTCTCGACTTTCAGTTCCAAGACCCTTTTGGCGATGAACAGGCCGTAAAACCGGTAGCCTATGGTGAAGACGCACAATGCCACAAAAACCAGAGTCAAAGCATTCATGTAATCTCCTTCTTCTCGGTTTCTTGATTTTCAGGACGCCAAGGATTTGTGGTTCTCGCCCAATAGATAACTTAACAAAAAAGGGAATCTTCGGCCGTCTTTCCACCTCCTTCCTAATTTTAAAAATAAATTTTTTAGTTAAATCGATAAGATATCCATCTTCCCCAGCATCTGTTGCAAATATATACAGAAAATTTCTTTAACTCAATTCTTTTTAGATCAATCATGGGATAGATAAACTGATACAGTTAACATTTAGATATCATTCATATAAACCATTCAGCCCAATGCCGTCCGCTCCATTTGGTCCCGTACGCCGGTTCAGTCCACCGGGTTCACATCTCCTGTCCACCCTCATCCTTAGCCTATTCCTGCCTTACAAACCCTGCAGGGACGCAGGCGATCAAGCCTTGCCGGAGCAGACGGTCCAGATGCTTGGCCACCATCTGGCCCTCCATGTGGTCATAGACGAATTGCGGCTCTTTGGCTTTGCCATAGATCAGATGCTGGGCCACGAGCCGGTCCAGGGATTGGGGTGTGTCGAGGGCTTCCAGCAGGCGGGACTCTCGCTGCGCCAATTTTTGCTGAAACCCGGCCAGCGCCACTTGAAAATCCTCCTCGGTAAAAAGGCCCTGTTCGTGGGCCGTGATATAGGTTTGGGCGTGGAACTGCTTGAGGGCGCCCAGGGTGGATGCAAAAGTCTCCAGGTTTGAAGTGGCGTCGCCGTACCACGGACCAAAGGGCGTCAGGTCCACATCCGCCAAAAACAGGAGCTGCTGCCGGGGAAAGTGGAAACAGCTGTGCCCCGGCGTATGCCCCGGGGCCGGGATGATCTCCAGGATGACCTCCCCCAGTTGGAACAGTTGTCCGGGTAGATATGGGGTGAAATTGGCCAGGGGCCAGAAATGAAAATCCTGGATGAGGGTGTGTCGCCAGTAGTCCTGGAACCGGGGGCCGGTGATGCCCATGAACCGGAAGATGGCCGAAATCGAGGTGAACGCCTGAGCCTCCAAGACCGGCCCATAGAAGTTGGCCTCGGGGAAGAGATAGTTGTATTTTTGATGATCTTCGTGAAAGTGGCTGAGAAAGACCCCGGTTACCCGGCGGGTTCGGGCCAATTTCTGGAAAAAGGCCTTATCGGCTGCGGGGTCCACCACCCAGGTGTCCGCTCCCTGCTCCACCACCAGGGAGTGGCAATAGGGGTAGCGCCCGCCTTTGCGTCCGGGAATGAAGGTGATGGGCCCGAAAGTGATGGGCTCGGCCGGCGCGGGCCGGAAGGAGGGGGGAAAACTGCTGGAGGGTCCCATACGCAACCTCAGCCGGTTACCGCACAAAGTAGATGAAAGCGATCACCACCCCTGCGGTCACGACGATCCGGCGCAGCATTTCCGGGTGAATCCGGCCCGCCAGGCGGCCGCCCAAGGTTCCGCCCACCAGCGCCCCTACCGCCATCACCACCATAGCCGGCCACACCACCTGACCAGAAAACAGAAAGAAGATAGCCGCGGCGATGTTAATGAAAAACGCCAGGATCTGTTTCAGGGCGTTCAACCTAGTCAGCGTGTCTTCCAGCACCAACGCCAGGACCGCCAGCACGATCACGCTGAGCCCTGCCCCGAAATACCCCCCATAGATGGAAGCCAAACCCACCGGGAGTACCGTCAGCGCTTCGGGCGGGTTACCTGATCCTTGGCGCGCCGCTCGACGCAAGAGCCAGGTTCGCAATCGGTTCTGCACGGCCAGCAATCCGGTGGCGAGCAGGATCAAGTAGGGCACCAGCGCCCGGAAGGCTTGCTCACCGGTGTTCAGGAGCAGAATGCCGCCGGCGATTCCACCCAGAACGCCGGTGGGCACGAGGAACCACAAGCGTCGCTCATGGCCGCGCAAATCGCGCCATTGCGCCAGGGTCCCTCCCAGATAGCCTGGACACAGGGCCACCGTATTGGTGATGTTGGCAGAGACCGTGGGAATGCCCACCGCCGTCAGCATCGGAAAGGTTATAAGGGTGCCGCCTCCTGCGAGGGCATTCACCGCACCCCCCAGGACCGCAGCCAGGGCTATCAGAACAAACTCGAACCAGCTCATACTTTTAGAGTTCCCAGGCTACCTAGACCCTTTTTTAAACTGAGATTAATGTTATGTAAGGCAATGTCAGGCCAGGCAGCCGCATGCAAAACGAAAAGGGGAGTCACCCCTCCCCTCTGCAGCCAACAGGCACGCGAACTCTCGCCCGGAATCTGAGCATGGGAGCAGTGACGCTCGCCGGCCAGTGGCCTAAAACCGGTTTACCCCTCCGGAATGACGTAGAGCAGCTCGTAGCGGGAGGCCAATTCCTCTTTGGCCGCGGCCACCGTCTCCGGCGACAGGTCCTTGACCCGTATGTACACATCCCGGAAGCCTGTTTGGGTGGTAGCGTAGGACGACAACAGGCTGACGAAACGGGCCCCCCGGGCCCTCAACAGGTCCACCACTTCCTTGATGAGGCCGGGGCGGTCTTCCAACCGCAGAGCGAACTGCACGCCGCCTTGGAGGACGCCGGTAATGTGCATAAAGGCCCGGAAGACGTCGGATTGGGTGATAATCCCCGCCACTTTGACGCTGGCATCCACCACCGGCAAACCTGAGATTGTATGGTCCAGCATGATCTGGGCCGCGTGTTCCACCGTATCATCTTCGGAGACGCTGAGGGGATTATGGCTCATAATCTCCTTGACCTGGAGTTCGGCCAGGAGATAGTAAAGTTCGTGCACATCCAGGGTGGTAGCCTTGGAGGGTGCCGCCTCCTTCAGGTCCCGGTCGGTTACCATGCCCACCAACCGCCCCAGGGTCACCACCGGCAGCCGCCGGAAACGACGCTCCTTCATGATATGGATAGCTTTTATCATTGAAGTGTCTTCCGTTATGGTAACGGGTTCTTTGGTCATCCAATCCTTGATCAGCATGTCTCTTCTCCATCAGGTAAAATGCAGATGGGTTCATGGGCAGAAAGCCCCAGCTTACCTGGGCTTGCCGCCTAAAGCCGCGGTTCTTCTCCCTTAAAGAAACGTTCCAGGTTGGCCCGGTGACAGACCAGAATAAGGCCCGAGAGGGCCCCGGCCAGGAGCAGATAGACCTTGGAATCGCTAAAGAGCCCCACCGCTACCGGCAGCAGCCAGGCGCAGATCAGGGCGCTCACCGAGAAGATCCGGGTCTGGGACAGAGCCAGGAGATAAACCAGGATTAGGTTGAGCGCAGCCCAGGGCGCCAGCACAGTGATGACGCCGAAAGTGGTGGCCACGGCTTTACCACCCTTGAAGCCTAAATATATGGGAAAGACGTGGCCCAAAACCGCCGTGGCGGCCACCAGGGCCACGCCCGTATCCTGCCAGGCTCCCAAGGGACTGAGGGTCAATCGCGCCAAAAACACTGGCACGGCCCCCTTGGCTAAGTCTCCCAGGAGGGTGAGGGCGCCGGCCTTGCGCCCCATGACGCGGTAGACATTAGCGGTCCCCAGGTTACCGCTACCCTGACTCCGGGGGTCCGGCCCCCCCAGGCATCGTGCGACCAACAGCCCGGAGGGGATGGAACCCAGCAGATAGGCCAGGATCACCAACGCTAAAACCTGGGACATCAGGTTACCCTTCCCTATTGATAATTTTCCGCCAGCGGCTCGTAATAGGCCCGGGGGTGTTTGCAGGAGGGACAAAGCTCCGGGGCTTCCTTGCCCTTGACGAGATAGCCGCAGTTCCGGCAGTGCCAGGTGACCGGCTCGTCACGCTTAAACATGGTACCGTTTTTGACATGTTCCACCAGGGCCCGATACCGGGATTCGTGGAAGTGCTCTACCTTGGCGATCTCCCGGAAAGAGCTGGCGATCTCCTTAAAGCCCTCTTTTTCCGCCTCCTCGCCAAAATTCTGGTACATAGTGGTCCATTCGTATTGCTCGCCTTCAGCCGCGGCCAGCAAATTGCTCAAGGTATCCCCCAGGTGAAAGGGATAACCCGCCACAATCTCGGCGCTACCTTCGCCCAGGTGCTTGAAAAAGACCTTGGCATGCTCCTTCTCATTTTCCGCGGTCTCCAGGAAGACGGCGGCAATGTATTCATACCCCTCCTTCCTGGCTACGCCGGCATAGTAGGTATAACGGTTTCGGGCCTGGGCCTCTCCGGCAAAAGCGATGAGCAGGTTTTTTTCGGTTTGGGAACCCTGCAACTGCATGGATACTCCTCCTTGGCAAAATTTGGGTTGCGTTTACAGGCCAGGGGCGAGGCCGCGGCGCCAGAAGCTTTGGCTTCAATCCTGAGAATCTTTAATAATAATAAGCGCGCCGCCCTTAATGCGCCACCCCAATTATCCTGTAGAAACCAGTATCTTATATTTATGATCCCTCATAGCTTTTTGGGAGTGGCTTTTTGATAAAAAAGGACTATTGTTATAATTAATTAGTAAGTTTTTGAAGGAGTTGCCAGTGACCATAAAGCTGTTAATTCCGGTGGACGGCTCTGAAGGGTCCATGCGGGCAGTTGAGTATGTAGCCGCAACCTTTGATCATATGCGGGATACACAGATCGTCCTGCTGCACATTCTCCCGGAGCTTCCCCCCTCCATGTGGGATGATGGACATATCCTGAACGAGGCTGAACGTCAAGAACGTGAGTCTGCCATCGCCGACTGGGAAAATCAAGAGGAAAAACCGTGGGAAGACATCTTAAACGAGGCCCGCAACAAGTTGATGCAGGGAGGGATTCCGGCAGAGGCTTTGAGCATAAAATATCAGCCCATCTATGCTAATATTGCCGATGATATTCTCGATGAGGCCGAGTTGGAACACTGTTCAACCATCGTCATCGGCCGCCACGGCATGACCGGGGCCAGAAAATTTTTTATGGGCAGTGTCGCCCAGAAGGTCGTAGACCACGCCAAAGGTATCGCCATTATCATCGTTGATCATGGCGAGTCAGAGGAGCCTCCGGAAACCAAAGCCCGCTTGATCAGAGAGCGCCGTCTCTTGCGGGCCAAGGCCAAAGGGTCAAAAAAGGGATTCATGGAAAGGTTGATTTATTTTTCCAAATATGGGTAACAAGTTCGCCGGCAGCCCCAGGCCTTCGAGTGGATTTATGGGAAAATCTGCCAATAAGCTAAAATTGCTGTGGTTTATCCTGGCCGGGATGGGGGGCGGCATTCTCCTGGTACACCCGGTGGCCATGCTGGCCTATGACTTCAGGCACCGGCATCCTGCCACCCCCTTGAGTGTATCGCTCGTGCTCCAGCAGTTGCGTCAGGCCTTCGGCCCCGACCTGATGCCCGTAGGCCTGGCCTTCGCCGTGGTGGGAGGAGCCATGGGCTGGCTGGTGGGGTCCTGGTTCCTCCAGAAAGAGCAACTGGCTGCAGAGCAGAGGGAATGTAAGCGGAACCTTATCGCCCTGGAAACCTTAAAGGAATTGATGATTACCCTGGCCCACTATATCAGGAATGCCAATATGGTGACGGGGGGCTTTAGCGCTCGTCTGCTCAAATGCGTCCCCGACCCGGAATGTCAGGAGCACCTGCACCTGATCCAGCAGGCTGCCCAGGAAATTGATGCAGTGATCGCCTCTCTGGAAAATCTCACCGAGATCAGCACCGTTGAATATACCGCCAGCAGTGACGCGCTCATGATCGATCTGAAAAAGGATATCGAGGCTCGACTGGCCCAAGTTCAACTGGCGGGAAAGCCAAAGCAGGAATGAAGATCTGAGCCTGGGCCGCCAAAGCATCTTCTTTAGCCTGTCATCATCCTGGTAATTGCCTCCCCCGCCTATTGTTCCCAGAGAATAGCACCGCAATCCTGCAAATCATAGCCTCCCAGGGCGGCCGCGGCCTTTTGAAATTCCAGGGAGCGGATAACTGTAAGTAAGATCTGAAAGCGGGGGTCAGCAAAGGTGGTTTCAGGCACCACCAAGTCGTAGCGCTCGGGCAAGAGCGGGATAAAATCCAGGCTCAAGGCCCGGGCCGCGGCCAAAATCCCCAGGCCCACGTCGGCGGTGCCGGAGAAAACATTCACCGCCACGGCCATATGAGTATACTCCTCCCGGTCGTAACCTTGAATCTGATCGGCATTCAATCCGTTTTCCAGAAGGAGATAATCCAGCAACAGGCGGGTGCCCGCCCCCCGCTGCCGGTTGATGAACCGCACCTCGGGACGGATCAGATCCTTGACAGAGCTGATATTCTTGGGATTGCCGGGGGCAACCATCAGGCCCTGCTCCCGCCAGGCCAGGTTGATGAGTTTCAGGGGCACGCCGGCTAGATAGCGCTGGATGAAGGGCACGTTGTAGGTGTTGGTTTCCGGGTCCAGCATGTGGCTGCCCCCCAGGTGGGCCCGGCCCTGGCGCAGGGCCATCAGACCCCCCAGGCTGCCCACGTGCCCGGATGACAGGCGCAGACGATGGTCCCGGCGGCGCAAGAGGGTCGCCAACAGGTCGATGGTATTGTCATGGCTGCCCAGCACCACCAGGGTGCCCTCGATGTCTTCCGGCACCACCAGTAGCTCGGCGCGCACCGGCCGGTTTTCTTCCAGGCCCTCGCTTAAGGCCGGTACAATGAGCATCCCATCGGCCCTGACCAACGAGGTGATGGTCCCGGCGCCCCGGGGCAGCGGTGTTGCTATGACCTTGTCCCCCACCTTTCCTAAGGTGACCCGGATGAATTCCGTCAGGCCCGGCTTAGATGGCAAATTCTGGGCCGGGTAGACTTCCATGGTGGGCCTTGGTGTTAGGCGAACTCCCGCCAACCCGGCGATGAGGGGTGCGGCAAACTGCTCGAAAGACAACACCGCGGATACGGGATAGCCGGGGTTGCCGATGACGGGCTTGCCCGCCACTACCCCCAGCACCGTGGGTTTGCCCGGCATCATGGAGACGCCGTGGACCAGCACTTCTCCCAGGGCGTCGATGGTCTGGTAAGTATAATCTTCGGTACCCGCGGAAGACCCGGCATTGATGAGCACCATGTCGGCTTCCTGCACCGCTTCCTTTACCGCCACGGTCAGGGCCTCGGGATTATCGGCAACGATGGGCTTGACAATCGGCACTCCTCCGGCTTCGGTTACCAAGCCGGAGAGGATGACGGAATTGAACTCAGGCAGCTTGCCGACGGGCAGGTCCCGGTCCAACTCCGTTACCGGCACCAGTTCGGTGCCGGTGGGGATGATGGCGACCTGTGGCCGGCGGCGGACGCTGATGCGGGTGACCCCTGCGGCCAGCAAGGCACCCTGGGCCCAGGGGGTGACCGCGACCCCTTCCGGCAACACCATCTCACCCACTACCATATCCTCGCCTACCCGGCGCACGTGCTGCCAGGGGAAGGTCGGCGCCTCCACCGTGAGGGGATCGGCCTGCGGGTCCGGGACCTGCTCCACCATGATCACCGCATCGGTCGCGGGTGCCATGAGATGTCCGGTGTTGATGGGAAAAGCCTCTTCGCCCATAACCAACTGCTTCGGGTTGTCTGGGGTCGCCCCGAAGGTTGAGGCTGCGGCCACGGCAAAACCGTCCATGGCGGCCTGGTGGGCCGCAGGCGAGGATCGTTGAGCCATCACCGGGCCCGCAGTCACCCGGCCCCGGGCCTCCACCACGCAAATTTCTTCAGCCCGGGTCATGGCGTCCAGATCAAACCGGGCAAACCAGACCTCCCGGGCCTCTTCCAACGACTTCATGCTAAGATAGATGCGGCGTTTCATATTATTCCTTTAATGAATCGATTCCTTGCTTGCCCGTAATGTGGCAATAAAGTAACATATTGAAATTAATTAGTATAAAGTTATTACGCTTTTTGCTTAGCCTAAACCCAGTGGTGCCCGCTTATAAGAGGGCCAAAGGCTTTCACCTCCCTGTAACTGGCCTGGGATGCATGGGGTAATCTTCCATACCCCGAATTCTATCTGTTGTGGCCCCTTAAGCAAAGCGGATGAGCCTATTTTTCTTTTTCATCCCCTCATCTGCCCTTCTCCCGGTCCGGGATGCCCGATTCCACGGAAATCCCGACGCCGGTAAGGGCCACTACCCGGGGATGGCGGCGGATGAGGTCTGCCAGTTCTTGATGAAATATCCAGGTTGCTAAAAACCGTATACGTGGGCGATGATAAGCGGTTTCTCATTTATAAAATTCAATCCAATCTGCTAGCTGAAGCCAATTATTAAAATTGCGCTTCCAGTCAAGATAAATATTCATAGTTTGCGTATTAACACTTGGCAGAAATAGGGAGAAGGAGTCCCCAGTAATGGGTGAAACTCCTGAAAATATATAAAAGTTTTGATAATGTGGATTAACCGGGGTCTGCAGCGTTACCCCTTTCTGGGCCCAACAACGTCCAATATGAGGCTTAAGGCCGAATCGGTTCTCAAGGCTTAAGCCTTAGGCCCCTCATCTCTTGCCATTTCATGCCGGTTTGGGTAGGATGAAACCATGAGCACCGCGTTCAGCTTCTTCCTGCGGTTGTTCCTTTGCTTTGCGGGAGCCAAATTCCTCCTTCAGGCCATCGGGGTGGGTGGCCGGAGCTATTTGGTGGGCTTGACGCTGCTCTTTTTAGCCAATGTTTACTTATTCATTTACCTGATATTCCGGGACCGGCTGGCTCCTCCCGTCGAGGCGACCAGCACCCAGCCCGAGGACCCGGTTGACCCGTCACCCGTGAAGGTAGAGCCCCCGGAGAACCAGGTCCCCCCTGGGGCTTAAAGCGCTGCGGCCTATGGGTGCCGACCACAAAAATTCGCCCAGCGCCCGGTTTAAGATCTGGCTCGCTGCTACGGTAATTTTTCTTATGGGTTCGCAAACCGGCAACGCCGCCTCCCTGGCCAGTAATAGCGGCGGAAAGCCCGTGCCCTGCCCCCAGGTGGGGGCAGCGGTCATTTTTTCCTTGACACTAAATTTGTGAATGTTTTAACATTCAAATGTTCTTATCCGGTTTTGGGTGAAATTAAAATCGTCTGATGCAAATAACCACACACTTAACTGCGAAGAAATCTGCCATCCTGGGTCGCTGGCTCACCATGATTTATGAGAGCTATCCCCCGGAGACGGCAATTTTTTTGCGCAAGGAAAAAAACCGCTTCGACAATCCCATGGGATACCGCATCTCCGAGGGGCTGGAAGGGCTCTACAACGTCCTCATCCAGGATTTTGAACGGGAGCGGGTCCTCAACTTTCTCGATGAAATCATCCGCATCCGGGCGCTCCAGGATTTTGCGCCCTCCCAGGCCCTGGCCTTCATCTTTTTATTGAAGAATGTTATTCGCCAGGAGTTGGCCGACGAAATCCGGAAGGAAAACCTGGGGGAGGAGCTTCTGGAGTTGGAGTCCTGCATCGATGGCCTGGCCCTCCTGGGATTCGATGTTTACACCAAGCGCAGGGAAAAGCTCTCCGAAATCAGGGTAGACGAAATGAAGAGAAGAATCAGCGGCTTAATGCGCAAAGCCGGCCTCGGCGACGACAGCGCTTAGCATGTATCCGTAGCAATCGGTTAACTGAAACGAGGTGACAGTGCATGGATTTCTTTAAGCGTCATTTCTTTGTGGCCTTGTCTGCGGTCCTGGGACTGATCTTGATTGCCTACGTGGGAGTTAAGGGTAACCTGCAACTCCTGTTCGGGGTGGTAGTGCCCTACCTGGCCGCGCTCATCTTTGTGGAGGGCTTCATCTACCGGGTCATCCAATGGGCCCGGTCACCGGTGCCTTTTCGCATTCCCACTACGGGCGGTCAGAACCGGACCCTGCCCTGGATCAAGCGGGACATAGGCGAAAAGTTGGACAATCCCTCGGACTTCAAGTATCTGATGGGGCGTATGGCCTTGGAAGTCTTGGCCTTTCGGAGCCTGTTCCGGAACCTGAGAACGGAATTGGTCAAGGACCCGGACAACCCCGAAGGCGCCCGCCTGATCCACTGGTCTTATAAGTGGTTGTGGCTGGGAGCCATTGCCTTCCACTACGCCTTTCTGGTGGTTATCCTGCGCCATTTGCGGTTCTTCATGGAGCCGGTGCCGTATCCCCTCGCCTTGCTCAGCGAGGTGGACGGCTTCTTCCAGTTCTTCACCCCGGCGGTATATCTGAGCGGTATCGTGCTGGTGGTGGCCGTGGCCTATCTACTGGCCCGGCGGATTACCAACCCGAGCATGCGGTACATCTCTTTGGCGGCGGATTATTTTCCCCTGCTCCTGATCCTGAGCATCGGGCTTACCGGCATCCTCATGCGGTATTTCTTCAAGACGGACGTCATTGCTGTGAAAGAGTTGGCCCTGGGCCTGGTGACCTTGCATCCCCATATTCCGGCGGTGCCCATCAGCGCGCTCTTTTATGTGCACCTCTTTTTAGTCTGCGTGCTCTTTGCTTATTTCCCCTTCAGCAAGCTGATGCACGCCCCGGGGGTGTTCATGAGTCCTACCCGGAACCTGATTTGTAACAATCGCTGGGTCCGGCACGTCAACCCTTGGAACTATCCTGTCAAATACCATTCGTATGCGGAATATGAAGACAAGTTTAGGGAACCCATGATCGAGGTTGGGATTCCGGTCGAAAAGGAGCAATGAGTATATGGCCAAAGTTCCGAAACCAGCAGAGCTACTTCCTGGAATAAGCTATAAGCCGCCTGCGCAAGGGTGGATGGACGTCAAGCCGGACTTCCGGCCGGGCAATTATTGCAATCCATCAGGAGTTAAGTGGTTGGAATGGGTAGATTATCCCTATCCCCATTCCTGGTCGGTAACCGACGAAGATTGGGGTCTGCCCAAAGACTGGAAGGAAATTATCCTGCAGGGGATGGAAGACCGGCTGAAGCGTTTCCGGAGTCTAAAGCTCTTTTTTGATATCTGCGTGCGCTGCGGGGCCTGTGCCGACAAATGCCATTTCTTCCTGGGCACCGGCGACCCCAAGAATATGCCGGTGCTGCGGGCCGAACTGCTGCGGTCGGTCTATAAGCGGTACTTTACCAAGGTCGGCCGGGTGCTGGGGGAGGTTGCCGGGGCCCGGGATTTAACTGAAGACGTGCTTAAAGAATGGTTCATGTATCTCTACCAGTGCACCGAATGCCGGCGCTGTTCGCTGTTCTGCCCTTACGGCATCGACATGGCGGAAATGACCATTTTAGGCCGGGAACTGCTCAGCTCAGTGGGGATCAACCTCGACTGGACCATGGCTTCGGTGGCCCAATGCTACGACAAAGGCAGTCACATCGGCGCCACTCCACAAGCGATGAAGGATATGATCGATTTCTTCGCCGAAGAGAACGAGCGGGTTACCGGCATCTATACCCCGGTCCATTACAACCGCAAGGGCGCCGAAATCCTCTTCGTGGCCCCTTCCGGCGACTACTTCGCCGACCCAGGCACCTATACCTTTATGGGGTACCTCCTGCTGTTCAAGTACCTCGACCTGGATTGGACTTTGAGCACTTATGCCGCAGAAGGGGGGGACTTCGGCTACTTTGTCTCCCACGAGATGGGCAAACGCCTCAACGCCAAGATCTACCACGAAGCCAAGCGCCTGGGGGTGAAGTGGATCCTGGGCGCCGAGTGCGGGCATATGTGGCGGATCATGAACCAATACATGGATACCTGGAATGGTCCCGCCGATTTCCTGGAGATGCCCGTCTCGCCCATCACCAGGACCAAGTTTGAAAATGCCGCCACTACCCGGATGGTGCACATTTCTGAATTCACCGCCGACCTGATCAAGCACGGCAAACTCAACCTGGATCCACAGAGAAACGCCCATATCAAGCTGACCTTCCATGATTCCTGCAATACCAGCCGGGGTATGGGGATCTTGGAGGAGCCCCGTTACATCATCAATCATGTGCTGCCCGAAGGCAACTTCGTGGAGATGCCCCCCAACACAATCCGGGAAAGGACCTTCTGCTGCGGTAGCGGCAGCGGCTTCAACGCTGACGAGTACCTGGAAACCCGTCTGCGGGGTGGCCTCCCCCGAGCCAACGCCGTACGGTATGTCCACGAAAAGCACGGGGTCAACCATCTGGGTTGCATCTGTGCCATCGACCGCGCCGTGTTTCCCACCTTGCTGAATTACTGGGTCCCGGAGGTGGATGTCACGGGCATCAGCGAACTGGTGGGCAATGCCCTCATATTCCCGGATGAGATAGAACGCACTACCGATCTGCGCGACCGCGACCTGGTGGGCTTCGGCGAGCTGGCGGAGGAAGGCGGGGAGGAAGAGGAATAACATGGCCGACTACAAAAACGAATTCGGGTTTTTTGCAGAGCGTCCGAAGGTCGAGAAGAAGATCTTCGATCGTAATAAGGTCATTGCCGGGTTGGTCATTTTTGTCGTGCTGATCACCATCCCGCTGTGGAAAAATCTGGGGAAAACCGTGCCCGTGCCGGCTCCCAGCCTGGATACGCCGATCATTAAAAAACTGGCGGCGAAGGATAAGAAGTGCATCATGGCCACGGACTGGATGCGGGCCAACCACATGCAAATGCTGGTCGATTGGCGTGACAACGTGGTCCGTGATGAGGAACAGAAGGTCACCACCAGCCGGGGCCGGGAATTTGTGTCGCCCGACGGGAAGAAATACCTTGCCAGTCTGACCAATACCTGTATGGAGTGCCACTCCAACAAGGCCCAATTCTGTGATCAATGTCACAACTATGCTGCGGTAGTGCCTAACTGTTGGGGGTGCCACCAGGAAACCGGCAAGAATCTGGCGGAGGCGAAGTGATGGGTATGGACAGAAGAGAATTCATTAGAATAGCCGGACTCTCCACCCTCCTGGGGCTGGGAGGCCAAGGGGCTTTCGAATTATTGAACCCCGGCAAGGTGGACGCGGAAATAATTCCAGAGAAGAACGCCTTGCGGGCCAAGCGCTGGGCCATGGTGGTGAATCAAAAGAAGCTGGATGATGCCACCGCCCAGCGGTGTGTGGCCGCGTGTAACCGGGTCCACAATATCCCTGATTACCTCAATCCTCCGGATGACAAGCTGAAACTTCTCCCCGAGGTAGCCCACCGCTACGAGATCAAGTGGATCTGGACCGATCATTTCCACAATGTTTTCCCTGGGGAAGAGCAGGCGAACATGGCGGAGAAGGTGGAGCACATGAATTTCCTCACGCTCTGCAATCACTGCGCCAATCCTCCCTGCGTCCGGGTGTGTCCCACCAAGGCTACCTTCCAGCGGGAGGACGGCATTGTCATGATGGACATGCACCGCTGCATCGGCTGCCGTTTTTGCATGGCCGGCTGCCCCTTCGGCGCCCGGAGCTTCAACTGGCGCGACCCACGCCCGTATATTCAAGAGCTCTACCCCGGCTATCCCACCCGGGAAATCGGGGTAGTGGAAAAGTGTACCTTCTGCGCCGAGCGGCTGGCTCAGGGGTTGATACCGGCCTGTGTGGAAGAGTCCAATGGAGCCTTGATCTTTGGGGACCTGCAGGATGAAAAGTCCCAGGTGCGGGAGTACCTCCGGACGTACTTCACCATCCGGCGGAAGGCCCATCTCGGTACGAACCCGCAAGTTTACTATATCGTGTGAGGTAGGTCATGCTTGAAAAGGCTCTGATCGGTTCGAAACGGTACTATGGATTGCTGGCGATCCTGGCAAGCATCTTTGCGCTGGGGTTTTTCTTCTATTTGAAGCAGTTACATGTTGGTTTGAGTATCACCGGCATGAGCCGGGACGTCTCCTGGGGATTCTATGTCGCCCAGTTCACCTACCTGGTTGGGGTGGCGGCCTCGGCCGTGATGGTAGTCTTGCCTTACTACCTCCACAACTACAAGGCCTTCGGCCGAGTGACCATCCTGGGCGAATTCCTGGCGGTAGCCGCGGTGATTATGTGCATCACATTCATTACCGTGGACCTGGGGCGCCCGGACCGGATCTTGAACGTCTTGAAATATCCCACCCCTGGTTCTGTACTCTTCTGGGATATGGTCGTCCTGAATGGTTACCTCTTCCTCAATATCGTGATCGGCTGGAACGTCCTTGAATGCGAGCGCCATTCGATAGCGCCGCCCAAATGGATCAAGGTCTTGAGTTACGTGTCCATTCCCTGGGCCGTCTCCATTCACACCGTAACGGCCTTCCTGTACGCCGGCCTGCCCGGACGAGGTTACTGGCTTACCGCCATCATGGCGCCCCGCTTTCTGTCCTCGGCCTTTGCTGCGGGTCCGTCGCTCCTCATTCTCCTGTGTCTGCTGGTCCGGAAGTACACCAAGTTTGATCCGGGGAAAGAGCAGATCCAATCCCTGGCCAAGGTCGTCACGTACGCCATCCTGATCAACGTGTTCTTCTTTTTCTGCGAAGTCTTCACGGTGTTCTATAGTCAGATCCCTGACCACATGCTCCACTTCCAATATTTGTTCGCCGGCCTGGACGGCAAGGGCCAGTTAATCCCGTTTATGTGGTTCTCCATCGTGGGCATGACTTTGGCGGCTTTGTTCCTGGTCAATCCCAAGCTCCGGAAAAATGAGTCCACCCTGGCGGCTTTGTGTGGCCTGGTAATCATTACCACCTATATCGACAAAGGGTTGGGACTGATGACCGGCGGTTTCGTGCCCAATCCCCTGGAGCAGGTCACCGAGTACTGGCCCACCGTGCCCGAAGCCCTGATCACCTTAGGGGTATGGGCCCTGGGTTTCATGATTCTTACCGTGCTTTACAAAGTAGCCGTTTCCATTAAGGAAGAAATCAAGGCGTAGGGGTGCCTGACTTTTATGCTAAAGGGAGGTGAAACGTAATGGCTTGGCGAGTCGAAGTGGATGCCGATAAGTGCACGGGTGACGAAGAATGCGTCAACGTCTGCCCCGTAGGCGTATTTGAAATGCAAAACGAGAAATCCGTGCCGGTGAATGAAGATGAGTGCCTGGGTTGCGAGAGCTGCATAGAAGTCTGCCCCACGGGCGCCATCACCGTGACGGAAATCTAAACCAATTTGGTAGACCCCAAGACGTCGATCTGAGCACCAGATCGGCGTCTCTTTGTTTTAATCTATCTAAAGGGAGGTGAGTCTCATGGGTTGGGAAGTCGAAATCGATGCCGATAAATGCACCGGTGATGAAGAGTGCGTCAATATTTGTCCCGTGGGTGTGCTCGAGATGCAAAACGACAAAGCCGTGGCGGTTAATCTCGATGATTGTTTGGGATGCGAGAGTTGTGTCGAGGCCTGCCCCTCGGGCGCCATCACCGTGACTGAAACCTAATCCGGTCCTGGTCAGCAGTGAGACACGCCGGCCCTGCCTTGGACCGGCGTTTTTTATCGGCGCCTGGCTAATTCCATTTCGCATTCAAATGGTGGCACAGGCGTCTCGTTGCTCCCCTGCGTGAGCTCCCGGTTAGCTGTTGTTTCCTGGTTTCGGTAAAGCCCGACCACCCCCTGGTTCACTCAGGCATAAGGATTGACCAAGTAAACCGGCACCGGTGATTTGGCCATGACCTTTTGGGCCACACTGCCGAAATCAGCGCTTTTCTGGTCCAGCTCTTCATGGCCGCGGCCGTGGCTGGTCATGACCAGCATATCGGCTTTGTTGTCCTTGACCGCCTTGAGGATCTCGCAGGCGGCGTCCCCTTGCACTAGCTTGACCTCGATATTGGGGCAGGCATGCAATGCCTTTTCGCACACCGACTCCAAGTGTTTTTTAGCCTGCTTCAATTCCCAATCCTGGAAATGCTGCACTTGCACCTCAGAGGGGTCACCATAAGCCCGTAAATGTGACAGTAAATCCACTCCAACGTACAGGAGAATAACTTTGGCCTGATACTTCTCGGCGAGTGAGGACACGTGTTTGGCGGCCTTGATCGAATTCTTGGACAAATCTGTCGGCCAGAGGATGGTGCTTACTTCCATCGAAGACCTCCCTATTCCTGATAAATTGCCAATAATATAAGCATTTCACCCTCAATTTGGAAGGGTTTTGTTAATTTTGTGGCCTTTTTTCTGATTATCTCCAAAGTGTTTCAATCAGTGGCGTTGACGTGAAAGAGATCAACCCTACAAGCCAGCCACTGACCACTATTTATCCCCCATCTGACGCTTCCGCAGGCGGATGGACTGCGGTGTGACCTCTACCAGTTCATCGTCATTAATGAATTCCATGGCCTGCTCCAGGGTGAACTGGCGGGCCGGCACCAGGCGCAGGGCCTCATCGGTGCCAGAAGCCCGCATGTTAGTGAGTTTCTTTTCCTTGGTGATGTTTACCACCATGTCATCCGGCCGGGTATTTTCGCCCACGATCATCCCCCGATATGCCGGATCGCCCGGCTTCACGAAAATGGTGCCCCGGGGCTGCAAATGGAAAATGGCATAAGCCACTGCCTTACCAGGCCGATCGGAGATGAGGACCCCGTTGATGCGTCCGACGATTTCTCCCACATAGGGGGTGGTCCCCACCAGGAGGGCGTTCAACAACCCGGTCCCCCGGGTATCGTTTAAGAACTGTCCCCGAAAACCGATGAGGCCCCGGGAGGGGATTTCAAATTCCAGGCGGACCCGGCCGGAGCCATGATTGACCATCTTGGTCAGCCGACCCCGGCGGGCGCTCAGCTTTTCCGTGACAATCCCAACGAACTCCTCGGGAATATCCACCACCGCCAATTCCAGGGGCTCCATGAGCTTGCCGTCGATCTCCTGGGTGACGACCTTGGGCTTGGACAGCGACAATTCGAACCCTTCCCGGCGCATCATTTCGATGAGCACTGCCAGTTGCAGCTCTCCCCGGGCGCTGACCTTGAAGGCCTCCCGGGTTTCCGCCGGCTCCACCCGAATGCTGACGTTATAGAGCACTTCCTTGTCCAGGCGCTCCTTGATGTGGCGGGAGGTTAAGAGGCGCCCTTCTTTGCCGCCCAGGGGCGAAGTGTTCACCGAGAAAATCATGGAAATAGTAGGCTCTTCCACGGTGATCACCGGCAGGGGCCGCGGGTCTTCCGGGTCACCCAGGGTATCTCCGATGAACGCCGCAGGAACCCCTGCCACCGCGGCAATATCCCCTGCTTCCAGAACTTCGCGGGAGAGGCGCTCCAGGCCATCGTGGCTGTAAAGCTGGCTGAGGTTGGCCTTTCCGGTAACCTGGCCCTGCTTCAACAGGGCGACCTCTTGCCCCTGGCGCATGGCGCCGTTGACGATTTTTCCCACCGCGATGAGTCCCACGTAATCGCTGTAATCCAGGTTGGTGACCAGAAATTGCAGGGGCGCTTCCGGGTCATAGCTGGGGGCCGGAACGCCCTTGAGGATCGTTTCAAACAGGGGGACCAGGTCCTGGCCCTGGCCGTCGGGATCATTGAGCGCGATCCCGGCCTTGGCGTTGGTGTAAACCACGGGAAATTCCAACTGCTCTTCGGTGGCATCCAAATCGATGAACAGATCATAAACTTCATTCAAGACTTCCTGGATGCGGCGGTCGGGGCGGTCAATCTTGTTGATGACCACGATGGCAGGCAAGCCCTGCTCCAGAGCCTTGCCCAGGACGAACCGGGTCTGGGGCAGAGGCCCTTCGGTAGCGTCAACCAGGAGCAGGACGCCGTCCACCATGTTCAGGGTGCGCTCCACCTCGCCGCCAAAATCGGCGTGCCCCGGGGTATCCACGATATTGATCTTGACGCCCTTATAGGTAATGGCCATGTTTTTGGCCATGATGGTGATACCCTTTTCCCGCTCCAGGTCCATGCTGTCCATGACCCGTTCCACTACCTGCTCATTTTCCCGAAAAATGCCGCTCTGCCAGAGCATGGCATCCGCCAGGGTAGTCTTGCCATGATCTACATGGGCGATGATGGCCAGGTTGCGTAAATCTTCCCGAACTTTCATAACAAGCTCCAATAATTGCACAAATATGCCATAGCTGTTGTACCATGCCCGGCAATGCAGGGGCGGGTTTAAAACCCGCCCCTGCAGGTAAAAATGGGTTAGCACTATAAGGCGGCCTTTGCCAGCCGTATAAGATGCGTCCTACGCACCACAGCAAAGCACCGGCGGGACGCCTGTGCTATCGATAATCAAGAATTTTCCACAAGAGATGACAGCGAGTCCGGTTAGGACAGGGATCGTCCATCCGGTGGCTTTTGGCTGGCTGTGGTCCGCGGCAAATTCCCACCAATAAAATTTAATTGTAACTGGCAAGAGACCATTGCGCAAGCAACTTGCCGGCGCCAGCCAGGGCAACCGCATGTAGCCTTGGCATGGAACCTGCCGTCCTGGACGCTTGCTTCGCTTAAGATGATCCAATCCAAGCGACTGAGATTACAACGAATAAGTTAGATAAAAATAACTTATTGAAATAGCTAAATAATTCTAGACTCTCGCCAGGCTTTGTGGTACTCACCTAAAAAACTATAATCTTTAGGAGGTTATGCCATGCTTTCCCCCGATTCCCCCCTTCGCAAACATCTCGATGCATCAAGGATCCACGACGTCACAACACCCGGCACCTGCTCCATGATATTTTCATGATTGCTCTTTGCACCCTCGTCAGCGGCGCCGACTCCTGGACTTAGGTGGCGGAATACGGTCGCTCCAAGCTCGACTGGTTTAAAGAATTCTTAGCATTGCCCATCGACATCCCCTCCCATGACACCTTTGGCCGTCTCTTGCCAAGATCGATCCCAAAGGATTCCACGATTTCTTCACCCGCTGGGGGCAGGAGCTTTCCCAATCTCTTCAGGGTAAAACCGTGGCCATCGCGGGCAAAACCTTGCGCGGCTCCCACGACCGGGCCAATGGCAACTCCGCCATACACTGGTTTCGGAGATCCGCTTGGGGTTGGGCCAACTCAAGACCGCGGACAAGTCCAATGAGATTACCGCCATCCCGGAACTGATCAAAACCCTGGACTTGCAGGGAGCCATTGTCACCATCGACGCCATGATAAACCCGGCTGATTGTTCCACCCAAAGTTAAGATTGCTTACGTTCATGCCGCAGGGTGGGCAGAGAGGCTGACGAAGTTCCAGGAAATTTTTGTCATAATTACGGTAGCCCCGGTTCCTGCGGGGAGCAAGGCTTATGTGAATACGTGAAACTAACCAATCCCGGCGAAATCCAAGGAGATCGGCCCCCCAGGAGAAGGCGATGCGGATTTTTAAGTTGAATTTTTTCCCTAAGTAGGCACAATAGATAAGCGAGGAGGTTCCCTGGCCGCGCGCCCTGGGGAACCGGAACCTTTTTTGCCCCCTGGCGGTTTTTACTCTGGTAAATTTCTTAATCGGCAGGAGCAGGGTCCATCTTAGCCCAGCTACGATGACGCATCACATTTATAGAGGATAAAAAAACTTGCCGGACGCGATGTTTTCCACGATATGCTAAGGAGTCAGACACATGTTTCTTGATCCCATCTTAGGATGGTTCTCCAATGATCTGGCCATCGACCTGGGGACCGCCAACACCCTGGTCTATGTCAAAGGCAAGGGCATCGTCTTGAGCGAGCCTTCCGTCGTCGCGGTCCGCAAAAATGCCCGGGATCGCAGCCGGGTGCTGGCCGTGGGCCGGGACGCCAAGATGATGCTGGGCCGCACGCCGGGGAATATCGTGGCCATCCGTCCCATGAAAGACGGGGTCATCGCTGACTTCGAAATCACCGAAGCCATGCTGCGCCACTTCATCCGCAAGGTCCACAACCGGGGATCATTAATCCGGCCCCGCATCATCATCTGCGTGCCTTCGGGGATTACCCCGGTGGAGAAGCGGGCGGTCCGGGAATCGGCTGAATCCGCCGGAGCCCGGGAAGTCTATCTCATTGAAGAACCCATGGCCGCGGCCATCGGTGCCGGCCTGCCCATCACCGAGCCCATCTGCAACATGGTGGTGGACATCGGCGGCGGCACCTCGGAAGTGGCGGTCATTTCCCTGGCCGGCATCGTCTACGCCAAATCCGTCCGGGTGGGCGGCGACAAGATGGACGAGGCCATTTTACAGTATGTCAAGCGGACCTATAACCTCCTCATCGGGGAGCGCACCTCCGAAATCATTAAAACCACCATCGGCAACGCCTATCCCGGCAGCGAAGTGGAAACCATGGACGTCAAAGGCCGGGATTTGGTCACCGGCATCCCCAAGATTATTAATGTCAATTCCGACGAAATCCGCCAGGCCATCCAGGAACAGATCGACACCATTGTGGCCGCAGTGAAAACCGCGCTGGAGCAAACCCCGCCCGAGTTGGCCGCGGACATCGTGGACCGGGGCATTTATCTCACCGGTGGCGGCGCTTTGCTGAAGAACCTGGACATCTTGCTCCATCAGGAAACCGGTCTGCCCATCAAGATCGCCGATGATCCCCTGTCCACCGTGGTCATGGGCTCGGGCCGGGCCTTGGATAATCTCAATATCCTCAAGGAAGTGATGGTGGATTGAGGCGGTTAGATGTGCACCCCCAAGGCCGCTACCGAACCCCGCTCCTCATAGTCCTGGTCCTGCTGCTGGTCTTTTCCTTACTTTCCTTGAGCCTCCGGCACTCGGCGGTCGTCAAGAAGGTGCAGGGGTTCGTGGTTTCCGTGACCGCCCCCGGCTTAGAAGGGATGGAATATGTGGCCCGCCGGGTCAAACTACTCTGGCTGGGCTATTTCTATCTGGTGGGGGTGGAGCGGCAAAACCACGAACTAAAGCGGCAGTTGGAGGAGTTTCAGCAGCGGGAGGTACGCTTCCAGGAGGCCCAGGAGGCCCTGACGCGCCTCGAGGGCTTACTGGATCTGAAACGACAGGTGGCCCTCCCGGTTATCGGGGCCCGGGTCATTGCCTACGACCCTTCTCTGTGGTCCCGCTCCGCCATCATTGATCAGGGCAAGGCCCAGGGAGTCAAGGATGGCCTGCCGGTGTTGGCCCCCCAGGGTATCGCGGGCCGTATTGTGGAGGTTTATCCCGAATACTCCAAAGTCATGCTGATCGTGGACCGCAAAAGCGGCGCCGACGCCATGGTGCAACGCACCCGGGTCCGGGGCGTGCTCAAAGGCAAGGGCGGCAACCGCTGTTCCCTGGAGTATGTTCCCAAAAACGCCGACGTGCAGGTAGGCGACCTGGTGCTGGCCTCTGGATTGGTGGGGCTGTATCCCAAAGGCCTGGTTTTCGGGAAAGTCACCACGGCCAATAAAAAGAACCCCGGGGTCTTCCAGGAAATCGAGGTGACCCCCAACGTCGATCTCTCCACCCTGGAAGAAGTCCTGGTGGTGAAGGTGGCCAATCTGGCCTTGTCCGAACCGTGATTGCGCCTCTCATAGCCTTTAGCCTGGTGGGCCTGGTGCTGTTTTATCTCCAGCACCTGGTGTTCTTTCCCCATGTGCACCTGCGTCTGCTGGCCCTGCTGCTGTTTTACGTGAGCCTGCGGCCCTCGTTGTCCCTGGCCCTGAGTCTGAGCCTGGTGCTGGGCCTCCTCCAGGATAGTTATACCACCACTCCCCTGGGGCTTCATCTGGGGGCGGCTTTGGTGCTGGTGGCCGCGGCCCGGATATCCCAACGCGGTCTTCTTCTGCGGCAGCTAGGGTTTCAGGTGCTGGTCAGTCTGGCCGCGCTGGTTTTGCAGGAGGTGTGCCTGCAAGCCGGCACCTTCATCTTGGGGTATCAGCCTTTTTTCTCCCATGGCTTAATCAGGGTGCATCTGATGGAAATCCTGGGGACCGCGGCTCTGGGACCCTTGATGTATTTGTTGGTGCAGGGGGTGGAGAACTCTCTGCGCCGCCTGGGCTGGCGGCCCCGCGGTGACCCCATGCCTTATCACCCCTTTGGGAACTGAGATATCATTACTTTCGCGGGATTATCCGCCCCAGGTTCCCCTGCGGATGACCGACTGAGCAAGACAAGCCATGCCGCTCCTGGATAAAAACAGATTTTCAGGCTTTACGCTCCGAGGAAGCACCTCCGGCGGGGTGATGGATCCGGAGGAACAGGACCGCGTCCGCCGGACCTTCTCCCACACCGCCCTCATCGTCCTATGCCTTTTTGGGGTTCTGTTCTTGCGTCTCTGGTTCCTGCAACTGGTGCAGGGCGCTGAGATGCAGCAACGTTCGGAGCACAATCGCCTCCGCCTCCAGGATCTGCCCCCCTGGCGGGGCATGATTCTGGACCACAACGGCCAGGTCCTGGTGGCCAACCGGCCCAGCTACGAACTGGTGGTGGTCCTGGAGGATGTAAGTGACGTCCCCCTTTTGGCGAGCCGCTTGGGCCAACTGTTGCGCCTGGACCCCCAGCAACTGACGACCCAACTGCAAAACGCTAAAAAGGGCGGTCTCCATCAGGCGCGCATCCGCACCGACCTTTCCTTTGATGAGATGTCCCGGGTGGAGACCTTCCAACCGGAGCTTCCCGGGGTGATGATTCAGATCCAGCCGAAGCGGGAATACCGCAATCAAGGCATGGCCTGCCACACGTTGGGCTACTTGGGAGAAATCAACGACGCCCAGATCAAAAGCGGCAAGTTTCCCAATTATAAGATGGGGGATTATTTGGGCAAATGCGGGGTGGAGCTGGCCTGGGAAAAGTATCTCCGGGGCAGGCGCGGCTACCGCCGCATCGAAGTGGACGCCTATGGGCGGGAATTAGGCCAGTTGGACAGCGTCTTCCCTTCCCCCGGGGCCAACGTCTATCTCACCCTGGACAACCGGATGCAACGCGAGGCCGAGGCCTGCCTGGACGGCAAGGCGGGAGCTATCGTGGCCCTGGACCCCAACACCGGCAACATCCTGGCCCTGGCGTCCTCTCCCTCCTATTCCCAGGAAGCCTTTGAGCGGGGCCTCTCCGCCTCCGAATGGGACAAGATCAACCACGATAAGACTCACCCCTTGGAAAACCGCACTATCAAGGGGCGGTACCCGCCGGGTTCCACTTTTAAGATTGTCATGGCCGTAGCGGGCCTGGAGGAAGGGGTCATTACTCCCAGCACCACCATGTACTGCAACGGCAAATTCCCTTACGGCAATCATGTGTTTCATTGTTGGAACAAGTGGGGTCACGGCGCCGTCAATCTCCACAAAGCCCTGGTGGAGTCATGCGACGTCTATTTTTATAATGTGGGACTGCGCTTAGGGATTGACCGCATCGCCAAATGGAGCAAGCGCTTCGGCCTGGGCGAGCCCACTGGCCTCAACCTGGACAAAGAAGCGCCGGGGCTGGTAGCCTCCACGGCCTGGAAAAAAGCCCGGTTCAAACAGGGTTGGCGCGAAGGCGACACCATCTCGGTGGCCATCGGCCAGGGGTACAATCTCGCCACTCCCATCCAGATGGCCCGGGTGGCGGCGGCCATCGCCAACGGCGGCATCATTTATAAGACCCATTTGGTAGAGAAAGTGGAAAACTCGGCCGGGGAGATTCTTTACCAGGCCAAGCCCGAGGTCCAATCCCGCCTGGAGGCCAGCCCCGCCACCCTGGAGGCGGTGCGCCGGGGTCTGGAGGGTGTCGTGAGCGAATCCAGAGGCACGGGCAAAGCCGCCCGTCTCGCCGGTATCCAGGTAGCCGGCAAGACCGGCACCGCCCAGGTGGTGGCTATCGACCGGGATGAGCCCAAGCGCAAGCGTGACCGGAACATGCAAGATCACGCCTGGTTCGTAGCCTATGCCCCCGCCGACCACCCCAGAGTGGCCGTGGCAGTCTTGATAGAGCACGGCGGCCACGGCGGCTCGGCAGCCGGTCCCCTGGCCAGCCGGGTCATCAAGGTGGGCTTGTCCGAACCCTGGGTGGCCCAGTAGAAATAACTCTGGAGCATCATGCTTTGACCTTTAGATTAAGCTCAGATGCTAAGTCATCTAAAGCATCATCAAGTTTTTTGGACACCTCTATGCTGAAGCGCTCAGCTATCTCGCTTGACTTCTTAATATCAAGTTCATCCGCACGAATTAAATCGCTTATCTCCGCGTCAATATCATGTACCACATAGTTGTATAGAGAATCCAACCTCTCATACGCGTGCTCTGAGACCAACCTCCTTGATCGACTGATCTCTGCCCGGAACTCGTTGAGTATATCCCAGACAGTTTCTTCATACTGCTTTCTGGCGAGGTCGTAGTCTTCGGTGTTTTCATGAGCGCCGTAGTAGACCACTTTCTTGGCGAGATACCGCCACTTCCATAGCAGGCGAGAAAGGTCGTCCAGAAGCTTCACTTGGGCCTCTATGATTTTTCCCTGTCGAGCAAGGTCGGCCTCGAATTTCTTCTGTTCGCGCAGTTTCCTTTCCTCAACCCTCTTAAGAACATAAGGGATGCCGAAGGCTGTGATAAGAGCAGTCAGCAGGAGAAGGATAATTTTTTCCAAAAAAGCTTGATCCAAACTCATAACAGGTTGTCCCTTTGTCCAGCACCGGCGTCTATCGGGGCTTCGCTCTCTGTCAACCTCTCCGAATCGACCACGGAGCGCGCCCTTAAACCCCGTCAACCCGATTTACCAAAACCCCGCCGGCGGCGCCAGGCCTGCTTGAGTCAGGTCCAGGCGCCCTCCTCCCAGCCGTACTTGCCTATGAGCCGCACGAAGCGGCAGCCGCCATGGTACTCAAATTTCAGCCCGCCGGTAGTTTTGCGGATGACGGTCAGCGTCTGGGACCAGGTGTCCCCCACGGGAATCACCAGCCGCCCCCCCAGGGCCAGTTGCTCGGTCAGGGGCCGGGGCACCTGGGGCGCGCCCGCGGTGACGATGATGGCGTCGAAAGGCATTTCCTCGGGCCAGCCCAGGGTGCCGTCGCCCACCCGGGTCGTGATGTTGGTATATCCCAGCGACGTCAAAATTTGTTCCGCCCGAGCCAGAAGGAGCGCCACCCGGTCGATGGTAAAGACCTGGGCCGCCAGCTCCGCCAAAATGGCCGCCTGGTAGCCCGAGCCGGTGCCGATTTCCAGCACCCGATCCGTCTCCTTTAATTCCAGCATCTCGGTCATCAGGGCCACAATATAAGGCTGGGAGATGGTCTGGTCCTCCCCGATGGGCAGGGGATAGTCATTGTAAGCCTGGTCCCACAGAGGCGAAGGGATAAAGCGGTGCCGGGGCACCTTCTGCAGGGCCGCTAGCACCCTGGAGTCGGACACCCCCCGGGCTGCGATCTGCTTCTCCACCATCTGCTGGCGCTCAGCTGCAAAGTTATCTTCGCTCATGGGTCACCCTCTGCCGGAAATGCCGGGATCGTTGTGGCCGGATATGGGGCGGCATGGCCCTATCCACCTTAAGTCCCAGAAGGGGTAATCTGATTCAGCCCCCAATCTGGGTCCCTCTTATTGGCATATAATAAGAGAAAATCTCAATTTTTAAAGGGGCCTGAGCAAAAACAGTTGCGCCGGAGTGAAAAGCCCTCTCTGTTTCGGCACGCAATATTACTGAGGTCAATTAATGGTTCCCAATCCTGCGCACCCCAAATTAATTTTTTGGGGGCTTCGGTTGATGATAGTGAGAACAATTTTATGGCCTGAGTAATAAAAAAGCAGCGCCATGCAGCCCCCAAAAAGTCTTCCAGTATTATCAATATGTTGTTCACTGAAAGGGGGGCTATCAAACAGTAGGACGGGCACTGCCCACCCATACCCTTGAAAAGAACAGCCGGGGGCGGCTGTTCCACATTTCTCTCCTTCAAGGGAGATTGGATCATTTGGGGCACTTGGGGGGACTACTACATTTTGTTATAATGACCGCATGAATAAATGCCGTTTTCACCCGGACCGAGACTCTTGCGTTTACTGCCAGAAGCACGAATTGGGATACTGCCAGGAGTGCCTGGACCTCTGCAAGGCCTGCACCGACCCCTGCATTTATTGCAAATTCCGGACCGGCTGCGTCATCTGGGAACTCTGCCGCAAGGAAGCCAAAAAGCGCTGTCATGAAAATGAAGCGGACCGGGAATCAAGCAAACCGGTGTAACAATCAAACTGGCGCCCCAGGCATCTCCCCCGCGCAACCTTAGAGGGCTGCCCGCATCCGCCCTAAATCGGCGGCGCGGCGCGCCCTCTTCTACTTTCCCGATCACTGCGTTTTATTAGAGCAACCGGCCTCTGCGCGATGTGGTGCGGGTAAGCCTGAAATCAAGATTACCAGAAATGCGCACAGCAGTTAAGCGCTATTGGGAGACGAATGTATTCTTTGATGAAATGATTATAAAGCTATTTACAAATAACTTAAAATAAATTTTAAATATCCCTAATCTCAGGGAGATGATGTGTCTCAATAACAAGACGCCGGCAATTATCATTTTTACGATGGTCTCAACTTGTGCTATGATGGAAGCAATCGGGGGATTTTCCTTCGGCAAAACTGGCTTGAAAAGTATTTTGGGGCAAAACCAGCCAGGCGGCGGCAAAATCTCGCCTAACAGATTCATGGCTTTAAGGGTAGCTCAGCAGTGATTAAGGACACGTAATACTTTTCCATGAAGTCAAAATTAAGGGGGAATGGATGTGGAAATCGCGCTGATTAGTGTGAGTGGCAGGCTCGCATGTGATGGCTCTCGACTGATATCATCCCTCCTGAAAAAAGCCGGACACACGGTGAAAAATGTATATCTCGCCAGACGCGAGCCTGATTACGGACTGAATGAATTAGAGAGGTTGGGTGAGATTTTTAAAAATACCGACCTCGTAATGTTAGCGGTATATAGTAATTACTTCGGGAGAGCGATTAAGGTTACCAATTTTGTCCATGAAAAATTTCCCGGCTTAAAGGTTGTCTGGGGAGGGCCGCACTGCATCGCCTCACCCGAATTGAGCCTTAAATATGCTGACGCAGTCTGTTTCTCGGAAGGCGATGAAGCTGTATTGCAATTGGTGGACAGATTAGCTGCCGGGAAAGATTATTTAGACATCCCCAATATGGCTTTTAAGGTGAATGGATCTCAGATTATCAACAAGGTGTTGCCGCCATTTGCCGATCTGGACAGCCTGCCCTATTACGACTACACCCTGGATAATCAATTCCTGTTGGATGGAGAATTGCAGCCCTTAACGATGGACATGGTCAAAGCGCTCACCAAACAGTACCCTTTCTATGTGCCGACGGCCTACTTTCTGACCTCCCGCGGTTGTCCGCACGAATGCTCTTACTGCAACAATTGCAAGTACGTAGCCATGTTTGGAAAGAACACAATGCGCTTTTACAGCGTTGATCGGGTACTGGATGAGATCAAGCATACGCTGACCACCCTGCCTTTTATTGAATTCATCGTGTTCGGCGATGATGATTTTTTAGCAAGACCCCAAAAGCAGCTGGAAGCTTTTGCGGCGCGGTACAAAAAGGAAATTGGCATTCCTTTCGGGGCGGCCGGGAGCGCAAGAACCTATAGAACCACAAAAATGGAAATCTTGTTAGACCACGGCCTGGTTGCGCTCAATATAGGGGTCCAGTCGGGAAGTCAAAGAGTAATTGATGAAGTATATAATAGAAAAATCTCTCTGGCAAGTGTTAGTAAGGTCATTAAAGAAATCTCACCATATAGTGAGACAAAAAATCTGACAGTTATTGTTGATTTTATTATTGATAACCCTTATGAGACTAAGGACGATATAATACAAACGTATAACTTTCTGCTTGATATTCCGCCGAGCTTTAAACCAAATTTGTTTTTTTTATCATTTTATCCCGGTACGCCAATCTATGACCGCGCTATAAAAGACGGCTTTACTAAAGAGTCTGATGTAGAGAACTTCAGATCGTATACCGGGAGTAACGTAAGATATCAGAAGAACTATGAGATATTTCTCGTTCTCTTACTGAGGATTGCGAGGTTGCATCCAAAACTACAGCAGATTCCCCGGTGGGTATTTCGTTTTTTGGGGAGCAATCCGGTAAGAAAACTGGCGTCGCTGCTTCCTGATTCGGTTTATGAAAAAGGCGCCAACGCCTTACAGCTTCAGATGGCGTGGAAAAAGAGCCGATAAGGAGTGCCAAGGCAGCCCATGCGGAAGAAACGCAGCACACCGGAGAGGTTACTCATGCCCTCCGCATCCTCCACCACTTTCTAGAGCTTCGGTGGGGTCTTGGCCCAAGGGTAGCCTTGGCGGGCCATTTCATACCCTCGATTAAAGAGTTGATTCATGTATGCCGCGTCGAATTCCTCCCGGCGCGTTACCTGGAAATCTTCCGGGATGACGGCCAGGTGGTAGTCAAAGCCATCCCGCTGGGCTTCGTAATACAGCCGATAATGGTCGCCGGCGCTCTGGTTCCTGATCAGAGTGGCGAGGCCCCGGGGCATAATGGCTAAAGGGTGGGGCTTCACTTCCTGCCACTCGGGCCTCAGCCGGCCATTCCGGATGATGAAGAGACGGCGGGGACGGGCCGCAACCCGGACATCCATCTCCTGCATGGCCGCCAAAGGCTGCACGGTGTGCTCGTACGTGAGCGCCGCCGCAGCGGTTGCTCCATCCACGTGCATTTCCTCGTAGGTTTGGCCCCCCGCCTGCACTTCAAAGTAAACCGGCGGAAATATCCCCGGCAGGGCCGACGACGCCAGGAGAATCTTCCTGAAGAGGGCCAGGGCCTGGGGGTGCCCACTAGCGGCAATGGCCCCCTGGTCCCAGATTACCCGGCGCTGGGAGTCCAACTGGGTGGTTCCCGCGAAGAGACGCCGGCCCTGACGGTGGCCAGCGGCGATGTCCTCCAGCATCTTGTCGTCCACAAACCTGGCAATCAGTTCTGCCAGGGGTTGGCTATCGGCGAGGGATTCTGAGGTCAGTATCGAGAAGATATTTTTAATCTTAAAAATATTTTTGGCGGATATCGTGGTGTATGCTTCTTGCAATTGGCGATCATAGGCGGGCCCCAGGAAGGCGAATAGGCCGGTGAGCGCCCCGGTACTGATGCCGCTCACCAGTTTGAAGGCGGGGCGGTCGCCGTGTTCGGTCCAGCCGCAGAGAACCCCGGCGCCGAAGGCCCCGTTGTCGCCCCCGCCGGAGAGAACCAGTACATCTTCACTTTGCAGCGTGAGTTCCCCGGCGGGTTTGCCGGGTTGGGCCGCCAATTCCTGACGAAGCGCTTCCGCCACATTCTCATAAAGGCTCTGGCTCAGGGCGTCCCCCCACCCCCGCACGCCCGGGAATCCGGGTA